>DASRRM010000493.1:0-3103 GCA_035695715.1 Tepidisphaeraceae bacterium | reverse complement strand
GGTCCGAAACCGCTTACTGCGGGAGTACCCTCCGTGCGCGGCTCGTTCCGCCCTGTGTACGAAACGGACACTCAATCCGAATGAGAAACACATCAATTTTACCGCCATCCCGCATCGCCCCTTCACGCGTTATAACACGATGTCCTATCCCACCTTCCAACGCAAACATTAACATTCCCACCACACAACCCTCATGCGCCTGGCGGATGCTTAAGTTGTACCCAGCAGGAAGGCATCCGCGCATGTCACCTCGCATCCTGATTTGCTCGGCATCGGTTGGCTCGGGGCATGGCCGTGCCGCTGTGGCGCTTCAGGCCGCGCTGAACCGGCTCCGGCCGGATGCGTTTGTGCAGCATGTCGATGTGCTGAGCCTGACCAATGCGATTTTCCGGCGGGTTTACAGCAAGGGATATTTCGATGCGATCGATTTGGCGCCGCATGTGGTGCGATACGTTTACGATCGACTCGATCGCCCGCGGTCAACAGGAATCGCCGCGCCGCAATTCTTCCGCAGCGCCAGCGCTCAATTAAACTTTTCCCGATTTATCGACCTGCTCACCGGCGGGAATTGGGATTTGGTGGTGAGCACGCATTTTCTTCCGCCGGAGATCATCGCCGCCCTGCGAAGTGCCGGGCGGGTTTCATTTCCGCACGCCGTTGTCACGACGGATTTTGACGTTCATCGCCTATGGGTGCATTCGCCGGTGGAAAAGTATTTCACGGCCACCGAAGAGGGCCGGGCGAATTTGGCCGGCGCCGGCATCGCCGCGGAAAACATTATCACCAGCGGCATTCCCATTGATCCGGTGTTCGGCGAAACAAAATCCCGGGAAGTCTGCCGAGCCCGGCATGGAATCATCGGCGGCAGGCCGGTGGTTTTGCAATTATCCGGCGGGGCCGGATTTGGCCCGGCGGAAAAAGTGCATCGCGCGCTGCTCGACACGCCGGTGCCGCTGGAAATTGTGATGGTGGCGGGAAGAAACGCCGCCGTGCGCGAAAAAATCGCCGCCATCCCGTGCCCGGCTTTGCATCGGCGAACGGTTCTAGGCTTCACCGACCGGATGGACGAATTGATGGCCGTCGCCGATGTGATCGTCACCAAGCCCGGCGGGCTGACCACGTCCGAAGCCCTGGCCCGCGGGGCCGCGATGCTGGTCATCGAGCCGATCCCCGGACAGGAAGAACGTAACAGCGATTATCTCCTGGAAAACGGGGCGGCGGTGAAGGTGAACAACCTCGCCAGCCTGCCTCACAAGCTTTCACACCTGCTGCAAGACCGCGGCCGCCTCCAAGCAATGCGCGATGCGTCGCGGCGGCTGGGCAAACCCTTCGCCGCGTTTGATATCGCGCGGTCGGTGCTGAAGCTGATCGAGCCGGAAATGCCGCGATCGATCCCGCCCGCGCCAAAGCGCACATCGCGTTTTTCGCGGTTGAGGCTTCGCCGCTGGCGAAGAACACGCAACAGTTCCACGGTTTCCTGATTCAAGCGCCGAATCGCGAAATCGCAAGCGACGGATCGTGGTCCCGGCGAACGACGAGGTTGCCAAGGCCGCCGGTGTATCGCTTCGCGATTTCGCGATTTCTTCGCGTGGGAAGCAAAACGGGTTGCTCCTGGGTCGCTCCTGCCAAAATTAGTCCCGGTCCAGAAGACAGCTATATCGCGCAAGGTCATTAGACATCGCGTATGATCCCGCCGACGGAAGGCCGGCATGGCGCGAGGGTCACTTCTCAACAACAAAATCGTGCTGCTCGCGACCATCTGCATGATGCTTCCGCTGGCGGTCGCGCGGGCGCAGACTTCTCCCGATCCAAACATCTCCCTCGACTCCCGGGTTTACAGTTCCGACCTGGTCATCGAAGGTCGGCTCGTCGAGCCGATCAAAGACCCGGCCGTGAAGGACGCGGCGGTCAGGGTTACAGCCATCTATCGCGGGGCGGCGAAAGTCGGGGAAAAAATCCTGGTGGTGGGCATTGGGGACTATCAAAAGCCTTCGCCGGGGGCGGGCGCCAATGTGCCGGTCGGGCCGAAGGATGCGTTGATATTGTTTCTGACGCGAGCGGGCGTCGGGGTAAAGCATGTGGCGTTTGAGGGCGAGGCATACGTGCCGAATCCCGAGCCGTGGGAAGATTTTGGGGCCGGCATTCGGATGGTTCTTCGCGGGGATGTTTGCGATTTTTATGAAAGGCCGTCATTTTCAACCCGGTGGGGAGGGCCGTACCCGCCATATGTCATGGCGCGGAATATGATTTGGCCCGGACCACCAACCACAGTCCCAGAAGACGCGGTGTTGAAATATCGACAGCGCCTTCGCGAAAGCGCCGACCGGGCTTTTCGGTGGCATGCCCGGTTGGACCGTCCGGCGACGGCTACTGATATCCCATGGCTGATATCGCTGATAAAGGAGCGATACAAACCTCTCCCACCTCCGTCCGGCGGGATAGACTGGAAAGTTAATTGGTACCGTGAGGCCGTCGCGGCGAGTGCCGTCGGGCGACTTGTCGAACTTCGCGATTTTCGGGCGTCGATTCAGGCAATCGCAGCAAATCCCATCTACGTCAATGATTTCTCCCGCGTCTTTGCAAGCCCTCAGGGTCGCGACTTCCTGCTGGAGCGCCTGGCAGACCACAGCTTGGGAATACCGCTTCGCAAGTCGATCGGATACTTGGTCGAGGCGGCCGGTCTCGATTACAGCGCGAATTTACCGCGCTCGCCGGCCACGCAACCCTCTGAAGAACATCTCGCTTTACGAAACGGCTCTTACCTCACCCGCATCGCACAGATTGCCGCTGACGCAAGTTCGGTTGGAGATAATGAAATAGCGATTGCCCTGCTTAGAATGTTCGCCTGGCAATTTTCCAGTAGCCGGGACGTTCCACGCGGGACGCAACTCGCCCTTGACCTTCATGGCGCAGCCAGCATCCTGCGGCAGGTCTGCGCCAACAAAAAAGCCTCCGGCGAAATCCGATTTCGCGCGGCAGAGACGATCTACGCATTCGGCGAGAAGGAGTTCGCAGCGGTTGATCTACAGTGCGGCCCGGTGTTGGCGCTGGTGTCGCCGGCAAATGAGATTGCTGCATCAACAAACGCAATTACATTCTCCTA
>DASRRM010000492.1:0-7903 GCA_035695715.1 Tepidisphaeraceae bacterium | reverse complement strand
ATGTAGGCAGGTGTCCCAATAAACTGGCGGAACTCGGTGAACAGCGTCATTTCCGTCAGCCGGGCCTGCGTTGCCTTGGCGATGCCGAAGTCGATCAGCTTCGGCACCGGCTTTCCATCGTGCAGCGTGACGAGAATATTGCTCGGCTTAATATCGCGATGGATGATCCCCTTTTGATGGGCGTGCTGAAGGGCATTGCACACCGCGACGAACAACTCAAGCCGCGCTGAAGTCGGCAGCTTGTTCATATCGCAATATTGCGTGATGGGCATCCCCTTGACCAGTTCCATCACGAAGTAAGGCCGTCCGGCAGCCGTTTCCCCCGCATCCAGTATTTTCGCAATATTCGGATGATCCATCATCGCCAGCGCCTGCCGCTCGGCGTCAAAGCGGGCGATGACGGCGCGGGTGTCCATCCCCAGCTTGATGATCTTCAGCGCTACGCGCCGCCGCACGGGATGCTGCTGCTCGGCCATGAAGACCGAGCCGAAACCACCTTCGCCGATGAGTTGCAGAAGCTTGTAGGGTCCAATGGTCGAGCCGGCGGCATCGGCGGGGGCGCTGGCATTGGCCGGATCCCGGACCGTCGCAGTCGGTGACCTGTCGCCGCTTTCCTGCGCCGCGGCAAGCATCGCCCCCACCTCGGCGCGCATCTTCGGATCGTTTTGGCATGCCTGCTCGAGAAAAACACTCCGGCCTGCCGGCTCTTCTTGAAGAGCCGCGGCGAACAGTTCCCGGGCGCGCTCGCGTTCCAAAGGATTCATGAGAATCTCACCGAAATTCGTTGATTTTCAATGCCCTGGCTTCGCCTCGCGACATCACCTTTGAGAAGCGATACTGTGCGAAGGTAACAGAAACGCGAAATCTCCATTTGGCGGCTTGTCAGGGCGGACTGCCGTTATTTCCTCCTGCCGGCTGGGTTGTTGCCTCTGACGCCGTCGCGGCCGAAACCCGCAGCGCGGCGGCTTCATCGGCGCGGCCCTCGCGGTTCAGCAGGTTGGCAAGGTTGTTCATGTCCCTTGCCACCGCGGGATTCGGCGCGACCGGTAAGGCGCTGTCAATCTCGATCGCCTCGCGATAAAACTTCTCGGCCTCTTCCCCCTTATTCAGTCGTGCCTTCAATACCCCAAGATTATTGAGATTGGCGGCGATGTACGGGTGGCCGCGTGGCAGAATCCGGCGATTGATTGCCAGCGCTTCGAGAAAGAGCGGCTCAGCCTCCTGCGGCCTGTTTTGACGCATCAGCAAATTGCCCAGCCCATTCAGCGTTTCGGCTGTATCCGGATGATCGGCCGGCAACGCCGCTCTGCGAATATCCAGCGCTTCGCGGCATAGCTTCTCCGCCTCTTTCAGCTTCCCTTGCCGGCCGAGCAATAGTGCGAGATTATTCAAATGCACGGCGAGCGCTGGATGTCCGGCGGCCAATGATTTGCGGTCGATCGCCAGCGCTTCGCGATATAATCCCTCTGCCTCCTCCGGACGGTTCATGGACGCTACGACGCGAGCCAGGCTCCCCAGTTCCCGGGCGACGTTCGGATGGTCCGCCGGCAGCGACCCGCGATCGATCGCCAAGGCTTCGCGGAACAGTTTTTCGGCTTCGACAAGCTTATTCTCCGTTCGCATCAGCTCGCCCAGACCCGCCAGGCTGGCGGCGATATTTGGATGCCCGGGTGGCAAAACACGCCGCATGCCATCGATGGCTGCGCGGAACATTGTTTCGGCTTCGTCCGGTTTGTTCCGCAAGCGCAGCACCACCGCCAGATTGCTCATCGCGCCCGCTGAGTCTGGCAAGCCCGCGCCGGGCGACTGTGCGAATATCTCCAGCGACTGGCGGTATAATTGCTCGGCCTCCTCAAGCCGGTTCTGATCCACCAGCAGCGCGGCGAGATTGCTCAGGTTCCGCGCCAGATCCGGGTGGTTGGCCGAAAGGCGCTCGCGGCGGATTTGCAATGCTCTGCGATACAGTTCCTCGGCTTCCTTCGGTTGGTTGCGAACTGCCAACACATTGGCAAGGTCGCTCAAGACGTTGGCAATCTCCGGATCGCCCTTCGGCAACGTCCTGTCGTAGATGCCCAATGCTTCGCGCAGCAGCGCCTCGGCCTCGGCAGAGCGATTTTGATTCATGCAAACCGTTGCCAAATAGTCCAGGCTTCGGGCCGTCTCCACATCGCCCGCCGGTGACATGCGACGGTGGATCTCCAGCGCCCTGCGGAGATGCGGCTCGGCCTGGTTATAGCGCGACAATTCGCAGAGGGTCATCCCAATGGTGGTCCGGAGCAAAGCCTCAACCACCGGATCCATTTTTCCGCCGCTGGAATCCAGTTGCCCGGCGGCGACTTCAATGGCCTGCACAACCGTCACTTTATCGCCCAGAAGCCTTTGCGGATCGGCACTGGCAAGCATGTTGGCGAGAAATGCGTTGATGGAAGCGGCAATTGCCTCCTGTTTTTGCGCCTCATCGCGCTGATGGCCGGCAATCTTTTGTTCCTTCTCGGCCTCGGCCCGTTGGTTCCGCGCTTCGGTAAGGGCAGATTCTGTTTTACGCTGCTCGGCACTGATTCCGTGAATATAAGTTGTAGTGGCCGCCACGGCGACGGCCACGATGGCGGCACTTGTCAGCGTCAGCGCCCGATTCCGCTTAAGAAACTTATGCAAACGATATTTCGCGCTCGGCGGGCACGCCTCCACCGGCTGGTCTTCCAGGTGCCGCCCAACGTCGCGCGCCAATTCCCCCGCCGATTCATATCGGCGGGTGCGGTCCTTCTCCAGCGCCTTCATCACGATCCAATCCAACTCGCCACGAACCATCTGGCTCAGCTTTCGCGGCTCAACATCGCGATTGGCGGCGATCGTTGCCAGCGGCACGCCCAGCGTGCTCAATCGCGTGCTGGGCCGGGGGGGATCGACCTCGCGGATAATCCGCTGGATTTCCGCGTATCCGGCCGCCCGTAACTCTTTGGGGTCGAATGGCGTTGTTCCGGTAAGCAGCTCATAGAGCAGCACGCCGAGCGAATAAATATCCGAGCGCGTGTCGACATCCAGCCCGCTCATCTCCGCCTGCTCGGGAGACATGTAGGCGGGTGTCCCAATAAACTGCCGGAACTCAGTAAACAGCGTCATTTCTGTCAGCCGCGCCTGCGTGGCTTTGGCGATGCCGAAGTCGATCAGCTTTGGAACGGGATTGCCATCGTGCAGCGTGACGAGAATATTGCTCGGCTTAATATCGCGATGGATGATCCCTTTCTGGTGCGCATGCTGAAGGGCATTGCACACTGCGACGAACAAGTTTAGCCGGGCTTCGGTCGGCAGCTTGTTCATATCGCAATATTGCGTGATCGGAATCCCTTTCACGAGTTCCATCACAAAATAGGGCCGGCCAGTCGCAGTTTCCCCGGCATCCAGTATTTTCGCAATATTCGGATGATCCATCATCGCCAGCGCCTGCCGCTCGGCGTCGAAGCGGGCGATGACGGCGCGGGTATCCATCCCCAGCTTGATGATCTTCAGCGCCACCCGCCGCCGCACGGGATGCTGCTGCTCGGCCATGAAGACCGACCCGAATCCCCCTTCGCCGATGAGTTGAAGAAGCTTGTAAGGACCGATGGTTGAGCCGGTGGCGTCGTTGGTTTCGGAAGCTGTCTGATCGGCCGGGTGGGGGACCGTCGGCGAAGCCGAGGCATCTGCGGATCGGTCCGCGGCTGACAGGAGCGCCTCCACGTTGGCTCGGAGTTCCGGCCGATCCTGGCAAGCCTGATCCAGAAACGCGGGGCGTTCGGCGACGGTTTGTTCAAGGGCCAGCGCAAACAGCGCTCTGGCCTGCTCGAGTTCTGCAGGGTTCATAGAAAGCCTCATTGTACCTGCACAAATCCCGCCACTCAGCCCTGAGCTTGAATTTCTTCGACGTAGTCTTTCGCCTCTTTCAAGCCGACGCCGCTCGCCTGGCGATAATAATGGATGGCCTGAATCTTTTCCCCCCGTTGCAAGGCTGTCTTTATTTCAGTCAGGATATGGCTGCGAGGATCAAACTCGATCCGCGCCTGCTTCAAGAGCAGATCGATTTTGGCATTCATCAAGGACAGCGGCGCGATTTGTTTCTCGATATACGAGAGTCGCTTCATGGCGACGAGAATGAGGAAGATCGTCACCACGCAGACAAAAGCTGAAGATAGCTCGATCATATCAATCATCCCAATCATACCGACCGCCTTTCGCGTCGAACGCGATTCAAGATAAGCCCCCAAACCTTCCCTGAACAAAGAAGGAAATGCGATTCAAGGTTACAAAGAACCCGTCGAATCCGGTTTTCGCAAGTCCCTGGCCAGGGCTTTTCTGGCATCGGCAAGCCCGGTGAAATCGCTGCGGAGCATGGTGGATAAGGTCTTACGATCGGAACTTACGATGGCCAGTGCGCCCCGGACAGCCTGCGATAAGCTGGTGACGCTCGCCGAATCGTGCTGTCGGCGGGCGGCGCGCAGTTCGCCACGGTCGGAGCGATATGCAGTGTTGGCACTGGCGATGGCTTGACGCTGCAGGGCGAGTTGAGACTTTCGGGCGGCGATGGCAGAGGCGATTGCGGCGCGATCGCCGGCGCGTTGCTGGGCGGTCGATAAGGATTGCGTGGAGATTAAAAAATCGTTGCCGCCGTAATCTGAGGACGTCGTGACATCGATTTGATTTGCATCACCGGCGGCCGGAATTACCGGCGAATCGCCCGAAGGCAGCATGACGCGCACGCGCACCAGGGCCGGCGGAGACACCTGGAACGAATATCCGCCGTTGGCGCTGACCGTGGCGGTCGGGTCGCCGCTATCCAGCGTTGCGTCGTTATTTTCGTCAATATAAACCGTAAGTCCAGCGGCGGGTTGGTCGCCGGAGGCAATTCCGGCATCGCCGTTGGTATCGTAATACACGTTTCCAGAGACGCTGACCGGGGCAGCGGGCGGCGCGGCGGCCGATGCCTGCTGGTCGAAACTGATATTGACGGTTCCATTCCCCTGGGCCTCCATTGTTTTGGTGACGGCAATTGCCCCATTCGAGGCGGGCGCGGTTTGTTCCCACCCGGCGGGAACCACTTCGCGCACGGTGTAACTGCCTGGCGCAAGGCTTGGGAAGCTGAAGTAACCGTTGGAATTGGTGGTTGTTGCCGGATCGACGCCGGGGTTGTACACGCTGTTGTCGTTCTGATCGAGATACACCGTGATGCCCGGCAGTCCGCTGTTATCAGGGTCGTAGCCATATCCGTTGATGTTGACAGCCGACCGCGACAGCGCCGGCGGTCCCGCGGCTGATCCGGTGCCATTGAAGGGGATGTTATAGGGATCGGTCACGCCGTTGACCGTCACTTGAAGTCCCATGTTGCCTGTGATGGGCGACGAACCGCCAGCCGCCTCGGCGGTGGCGATGTCGAACGCAATTTGGAACGTTGTTGATTTTCCCGGTGCCAGCGTGACGGAAGCGGTTTGAGAGGTATCGCTGGAATTGTATCCCACCAGGTCGATAATCGTTGCCGGGTAATAATCGCCGGTTGGGCTGCCTTCGATTTGCGTTCCCGACTCATTAAGCAGCGCGACGGTAATCGGCTGCTGGAGAATATTGGTTACGGTGATGGTCTTTTGCAATCCCGCCGACGTTGCAGTCACCGCGCCAAATTGAACCGTGCCGCCGGGAGGCAAATTTTTGCCATCCACGGCCAGCGACGCTGCATAGGGAAGATCGACGTCAAATGCATGCACGAGCGCCGGCGGGAAATATCCGGTATCGCTGCCGCGCACTTGCCCCGCCTGAAGCGCCAGGTAGTACTGCGAATTCAGCCCCGAGCTCACATCATACGTTTGATATATTGACAGCAAATTGACGTCATATTCGGCCACGCGATACCCATGTCCCGCCCCCGGATCACTGGCTGCAAGCCCGGCATAAGTCACCGATGGATCGTCCGGCGAACTTGGCCCAATCCCGGTGGCAATGAAATTCAAATTGCCAAATGTGGAAGGGTCAATATTGGCGCCGGTGAACGTGACATCGACCGGGATCACGCCGCCGGCGCTGATGCTTTGTATCGTTTGCGGCGTAATCGAAATTGTTCCATTTCCGGTGGCGGCGGCTTGGTCCGGCTGTTCCTTGAAATTGATCATCACGCTGCCGTCGTCCACGGCTTCGATCGTTGGCGTGATTGAAATTCCCGCAGCCGAAGCGGGAGAAGTCAACGTCCACCCGGCTGGAACATCGACGTGTGCGGTATAATCGCCCGAAGGGAGATCATTGAAATAATACGAGCCGTCGGCGCTCGTCGTTGTCGCCAGGTCGATCAGCGGGTCGTATGTGCCGTTATTATTCAGATCGAGGTAGACGGTTATACCTGCGAAGTCGGTGTCGGTATTTCCGGCGAGGCTATTTGTCACCGCCCCTTGAATATTGAATTCGCCCGGACCGGTTGGCAACAACGTTGCCGTAACGCCGAAGTTGAATTCGACCAATCCGGAGGGGCCGTAAATGTTCATGTTGCTGGAATAGGAACCAGCCGGTGCGCCGGCCAGAAATGCCAGCCCATTCTCGTAATTCTCGTTGAACTGAACGACGACCGAGGTCGATGCCCCGGGAATAAGCGTCATCGGCGTGGTCGTGGCTTTCGTGTCGTCGCGGCCAACCACGCTGACCAGGGTCAAAACATCGTCGACGACCGCGCGTGTCCCCGCGGCGTTATCCATCGAGAGCGTCAAAGGCGCATCACTGGTATTGGTGATTTGCAGGGTGTGCGCCTGCCCGGGCAGGCCGCTGTGCGTCGATCCGAAGTCAATGGTGGCGCCGTTGTTTAACGACTTGCCATCCACCGTCACAGCCACGGCGGTAGGCGGCGTCACAACAAAGGCTGTGAATGTCTGCTGTGGAAAGTAGCCGAGTTCATCATCCACCACGCGGTCGGCATAGAGCGCAAACGTGAATGTATTGTCGCCGCCGACGGTCAGATAGTTATAAGGCGTCGGCAAATTCGCATCGAATTCGGCCACGCGATACCCATGTCCCGCCCCCGGATCGCTGGCGGCCAGGCCATGGTAGATTGCCAAAACGTTGCTGTCAGTCGTCGGACCACCCCAGCCTGCGGGACCGCCAATAATGATTTCGTCGCTGGTAAACGTGCTCACATCAACGGCAGGACCATGAAATGTCACATCGACTGCCACGGTGGTGCCGTTGGCGCCGAGTTGGGTAACCGTCTGTGGCGTTACCGTGACGCCAAGCGTCTGCGACAACATGCGTCGCGGCTCGAGGGATTCAACCGACAGTCTTGGCCGTTGATTGGTTTTTCGCACATTCCACCGTATTGCGAACCGATCGAAATGATTGTCGCGGGGCGGAGCGGGTCGCTTCCCGAATAAAGTGCGAAAGGATCATAATGCGGGGAACAGGTGTTGTCGCCGATTGCGATCAACTCGCAGATGTCGGCGCGAGGTCAATCCGCGATTGCCGGAACGATGACGACCTTCTCCATCCCATGCTGGCGAAGTTCGTCTTCGATTTCTCCAAGTGCTTCCACGTATTGTGCGGCCCGGACACCTGCGGCGTCCGGCTCGACGACAATTGTCAGCCAATCATCGTGGATCGCGTATCCTTGGGGCAGAACGTGAAGACCCAATCCGGTTTTGACACGGCGGGTGTCTAGCGTTTGTGCGAGACTCTTAAGAATTGAGTCAATTTCGGATTGTTGCCTCACGGTACGCCTTTCAAAATCTCGAATGCTTTGCTCAGCATTCCGACCACGATTCTAAATGAACCTGCGCGATCACGCGCTACTGTCATCCTGAGGTACTCCGAAGGATCTTGCTGTTTCGCCGCAATGGCCAGATCCTTCGGAGTACCTCAGGATGACGGTTCCTTGCTTTGGGAGCGCATGATCGCGCAGGGT
>DASRRM010000491.1:0-20066 GCA_035695715.1 Tepidisphaeraceae bacterium | reverse complement strand
GCAGCCGCATGAGGACTCAGGATGACAGTTGCAAACGTCCCACCAACCTGAAAAGTGCTATAGAAATGCCAGCACTTGCATGCCCGATTTAATTGCCGGATGATCCCGCGCGCGAATTGCGCGCACTGACGTTACCTCACATTCGGAGCCTGGCATGGCGATCGGCGATCCGTTTATCATGGGCATCAACTATTGGCCGCGGAAAAAGGCCATGTATTGGTGGGAGGATTTCGACGCCACGGAAGTGCGTGAGGAGTTTTCGCAAATCGCGGCACTGGGATTGACGCACGTGCGGTTCTTTTTGCTGTGGGAAAGTTTTCAGCCCACGCCGGACCGGGTGAGCATTCGCTCGCTGCGCGATTTGCGGACGGTTTGCGATATAGCCGCGGAGCTGAAGCTTAAATTGCAGCCGACGTTTTTCACCGGGCATATGAGCGGCCCAAACTGGGCGCCGCCATGGATGATCTCGAAGAACCCCGTGCAGGCGGGACAGCGCCCGGTGGTCGGCCTGCATCGGCAAATCGCCTATCCGAAGCAGATATTCAATGTATATACCGAGCCGTTCCTCATCGCCGCCGAGGATTTGCTGCTTGGCACGGTATGCGGCGAATTGAAAGATCACCCGGCGGTTTGGGCATGGAGCTTGGGAAATGAGCCGGACTTATTCTGCAAGCCGCCCGATGCCGCGACGGGAAAGCAATGGGTCGCCGACCGCGTCGCCACCATTAAAGCCGCCGATCCCAATCATCCCGCGCTCATCGGCCTTCACACCGCCAGCATCGATTACGACATCGGCCTGCGCGTCGATCACATCGCCGAGGTGACCGACATTTCCGTCATGCATGGCTATTCGATTTACCATCCATTGGCGCGCAAGCCGCTCGATCCGGATTATGTCCCCTTTACCTGCGCCCTGACGGCCGCCCTGGCCGGCCGCCCGATCTTGTACGAAGAATTCGGCGTCAACACCCAATCGCCCAACGGCCCGAGCTTCTGGACGCAACTTCCGATGGAAGACGGCTCTGAATTGCGCACGTTTTTCTCCTCCGAGGAAGAAGCAGCCGAATACTACGCCGGCGTTTTGCCGCGATTGCAGCGGATCGGGGCGCTGGGGGCATTTTGCTGGTGCTTCCCGGATTATGACCCGAAATTGTGGGATCGCCCGCCGTGCGATCGATACGTTCATGAGCGATTCTTCGGTTTATGGCGCTCGGATGGAACGCTTAAGCCGATGGGAAAGGTGGTGGCTGATTTTATTAAGACCCGGCCGACCATCCGCGCGGCGGAGAAGGCGGTGGAATTGCCGGTAAGTGCCGATGTGTTTTATCGCGATCCGGGGAAATACAACCGGGGGATGTATGAGGAGTTTGGGATGATGTGACTGGAAAGCGCGAGCGAATGGCGCGTTCCGGTGTGGTGACATGGACACACGCGACTACGGGGACCAAGTCCGTTGCCCAAAGACGCCGGTTCTGAGGTACTCCGAAGAGCCGGGTTTTACCGGGAAAGACCCGGCTCTTCGGCGTACCTCAGAACCGGCGTCTCGGGCCCATGGACTTGCGAAACGATCGAGAAAAACCGCACAGGTGAGTCCCGGGCGCCTCTACCGCGCGCCGCGGTCTTCGCGAAGCACCGCGATACCGTAATTTTGCTCGATGAATGCGATCATTTCATCGAGCGCAGCAGGTTGCGGCTTTTTCGCAAACGCGAGCCGTTTGATGCCGGCGGATGATTGCACTTCGAAAAAGTAGCCGCGCTTGAGCGCTTCCCATGCGGTCCAAGCGCCGACTATCGGCAGGAAAAGAAGGAGGTCGACAACGGTGAAAAGCGTTCCGCCATGGCGAAGCCAATCGATCAATTCCCGCAGTGGGAAATAGGCCACCGAGGCCAGGCCAAGTCCCAAGATGACTTGCAACATTGGGTGAGGCGCCTGGATTCCGTAGCGGATGCCAATTCGCTGGATCTCATTTCTCGGAATCGTGACCATCAACCGACCGCCTTCGAATTCCAGCAACGCTTCAGCAGTGCAGCGGATCCCACAATGCTCGATAGGTTGAATATCCATATCCACACTATTTCTCTTTCTGCGCTGGCGTCTTCCACACCGCCGACAGCAGCATGTCCTCTCCCGCCTTTTGCGTGGCGTCGATCTTCGGCTGATCGTCGGAAACCGATTGCACGTCCAATTCCAAAACCCGCCCGGCGACCTGGCGGTAAAGGTGCGTTTCATCCGCCACCTTGCCGTCTTTGGTTTTGTAGCGCTCGTGAATGCGCATGGCAAAACGGGGATCTTTTTCGACTGTTGCTTCCTCGACGACTTCCTGGCCGGCCTTTTTGTGGTTGATGCGAAGCTGCACGAGGATTCGTCGGGCGGCCTGCGGCGTGGTGGCCGCGTTGTCGGGCAACACCGCAATTGCCAGATATCCGTCGTGATCGTCCGCCATGTAGATGGCGACGGTATTGCTGCTCTGCGGCGATTTGACGACGCTCCAATCCGCCGGGGGCATGAATTCGATTCTGCCGCCAAGTAACGTTGCCGGTTTGGGCGCGTCGGCGTTGGCGGATGTCGCCAGCATCATCGCGGCCAAAAATATGAACTGTGGAAAACGCACCGGTCTCCAGTCGTTTTGGAAAGGTGGTTTAAGGATATCGTGCGGGTGGGAATCTGACAAGGCGAAATTCGTCGGGTGGACGGCGGTTATTATCGCACTTGCAGCAGGAACGGGTGGAACCGTTGCCGCTCCTGCTCCATCGCAAATCTGCATCGTGACACGGCCGTCTCGGCCGTGCCTTGACTCGAAATAGAAAAGTTTCTCAATAAATATGTGCAATTCTGCCGCGAAGGCTCACGCACGGGCGGGACGCCCGTGTCACGATGCAGGTAGGAGACAATGCCGTCCGGCTCCTTCTTCGCGCCTCCCCTTCCCCTGTTATTTCCCCGCCTTTACCGGCGCCAAATAAGTGCATTCGAACACATTCACCACATCCGCCGTGCAGTCACCCGGCGCCAGCATCGCCACCACCTGCACCTTCGTGCCCGGCTTCAATTGCTTCACGCTCGCTTCCATCGTGTTTGACATCTTGCACAGAATCTTTGCCGGCTTGGCGGCGGTTTCTCCCGGGGCCACCATTGTCAAAAGAATGGCCGGCTCGCCGAACTCGGTCGTCGGCTCGAAGCTTCGGAATTCGCCGGTGATTCCCAGCGGCTTGTATTGATACTTCGTCTTGGCCGCCTCCACGCCATTGTGAAAATCGGCCAGCATTTCCCTGGCGGTGGCCGGGGTAGGGGTCTTCTTGGCAACTTCGCTGACGGGAAGATGGCTGATGATTTCCCCCAGCGCCTTGGCACGGGCGGGGTTCAGTTGGATGGCGATCGCCGCCGCGGAAAGCTGCGCCTCGAGGGCGGATTCCTCGGGGTAATGCGCCTGATCGATGGCCGAGGTGCTCGCCGAATGAAACAACGCCTGCCCGGCTTCATTCAGGTTCTCGATCTTCTTCTGCAACGCTGCCAGCTTCGGCGCGGCGGCGGTGGCGGCGGCATCGCTGTCGACGCCTTGCAATAGTTTGACGGCATCGCGAAGCGCGGCGAGGCGCGCCAGCAATGTCCCCTCGTATTTTGGCGGAATGGCGGAATCGACATAATGAAAAAAGAGCCGGGGCTTGGCGATCGTCGCGCCCAAGGGGGGAAAATCGCACAAAAGCCAGCCGGTACCCTGCGAAACGAAGGTGAAATTCTCCGGCTCAGTTTCCCCATCCATGGTGATGGCAACGCCGACCGTGCGGCCGGAATCGAATGTGACGGCCCATTTGCCTTTGGTGTCCCTTCCGTTGGCATGCAGATCGAGCGATCCATCGGCGTGAATGTTGTAAATAAAATAAGTCGACCAGCCGTTGACCCACATGTTAAACGCCTTGGAAGGAATATCCGCGTCCGGCACATTCGCTTTCTTGAGGTCCGCGATCATCTTGTCCTTATCGAAGTCGTAATGCGCTTCCCAGATCCCGACCATCCGTTTGGCGGCGGATAATTCGCCGGCAGGCTTTGCGGTGGCCGGCGCGGGAATAGCCCAGACGTCCACCTCTTTGGAAGCCGGGGCGGCGGCGAATTTGCCATAGGGGGAAAATACCGGCGCGCCGGCGAGACGGTCGGCCTTCAGGACGCAAAGCACCTTGCCGCCCGCCGCCGCATCCCAGATGGTCAACCCGGCCGACTGCTCGTATTCGACAATTTCCGCCGCCGCCTTGTCCGCCGCCGGGCTGATGGCGGCGTCTCCCAGGCGATCGGGCGCGTCGAACTCCTTTGTGACCTTCGCAGCTTTCATATCCCAGATGGCAAAGGTCCCGGCACTTCGCCGAAACAAAATCGTTTTGCCATCGGGTGAAAATCTCGCGCCCGGCCCGCGCCCCACGCTGCCCGTTCCTTCGGGCTGTCCCTCGACCGATCCCACCGCCTTGGCGGTCTTGAGGTCCCACACGGTCATCACCGGATACCCCGGCGACGGGTTTTCAATATCCGCCAACACCGCCAGGCTGGCGCCATCGGGCGACATATCCATCGCCTGGACTGTCCCCTTTCCGGCCAGGGTTTTCGTGGCCTTGGCAGTCTTGACGTCAAATAACTGGATCTGCCCCGTCTCATTGGCAACCAGCACGATGTTCCCGCTTCGATCAAACGCAACCGCCTTGGCGCCCTTGGTGCCGGGCAACGGCTGTGAAGTGCCGGTTGCAAGATCGAACAACGCCACATCAGCCGATGACGACAGGAGCGCCAGGCGTTTTCCATCGGGACAAACGGCAAACGAATCGGCATCGAGGTCCTTTCCAACCGATTGCTTCAATTTGCCGGTGGTCACATCCCAAAGCTTGATCGGGCCAAAAAACCCCTGCGTCACAAGCGTTCGCCCGTCCGGCAGAAACGCGATGTTGCGCTGGCTGTCGGCGGGAATATGAACGGCAGGTTCCACAGCCGGAGGCAACGGCTCATACGGCGGCGCAGCCGCGACGGCGGCGCCGGAGAAAAAGGCGATGGGCAACCCCAGCAAGGCTCGAGAACCGCACGAAAGAATCGCATTGATCGCATGCGCACCACGTTGCCGGACGCCCTGGACTACTGCCATGTTGAAATCTCCCTGAAGAAAGTAAGTCAAAAGGACATGCGAAGATAAACGCATAGCGACGCCAGGAATTTCGGAATCTGAATAAAGCCGCCCGTACCGGCGGGACGAACGCTGACACGGACGCCGAAGGCAAAATCATCCGGAATCAGGCCAACTACCCTCGTCCAGCAGCAATTCTCGGAAGCGCACGCGGTCTTCGGACAACAGAAACAAAGATTTTCGGAGTGATCGTTGCGCTGATGTTGCGTTGCAATTATGTGATCGATGTTAAACTTCAGCTTCCTCGACGATTCGGGAACCAGGCAGTATTCGCAGCGACCACTGGCGCGATTGACGACAAATGATCGAGTGGTGGAGTTGATCACATCAAGCTGCCGACGGATGATTTTTCAGGAATATCCTTGCCTTGGAATGCCACAGCGAAAGCAAATCGTCGGCGGCAAGGTAGCTGTCGTATTCGGCGGCTTCCTCGGGTGTGAGCGTCCCGGCATTGCTATGCGAGGCCAATTCGCGCACCCGGAGTTGGTCCGCGTCGCAGAAGCGCATTTCGAGAATCGCCTTGGCTGCCGCGGGGGACACCGCCCCGTCCCCGGCATCGATCAGACGTTGGAGAATGGATACAATGGTATCGCCTGCCATGATCTGATTGTAGCTTATTCTCCGCAGGATAGGCAAGAACTCAGGCAATAAGGGAGTGTGCGCGATTTTCCGGGAGAGCCAATTCCATGGCAAGCGATATTCGACCGCCAGTTGGCCGCTTTCAGTTATACTACGTGTGCGCGCTCAAACTGCTTCTCGATTCAAGGGTTCGTGCATTGCATCGCGCTTCCCAGTCCATGTGCCGCATTCCGGACACACGCCGGATATGTTCCCATGCAGATTATATCCGCAGCGTATGCACAAACCCGTCCGCCGGCGCTCAAGACGGCAGGCGGCCTCGGTTCGACGCAAGCCCATCAGCCCAAAGCCGCCCGCGATCCCGACCACCACGAGGCAGCCCACCGACAGCGCCCGGGGTATCATTCCCCACGCGCCGACCAGGAGGATGCCGACTAGCATACACCCGAGCGTAACGGCGCCCGCCACCACAAAATTCAGGCGCTGGCGTTTCATTGTCCCCACTTCTCCTTCCACTGCCGCAGCAAATCAAACGCCTGCACCGGCGTCAGATTATCCAGCGCCGTCCCGGCCAGCGCCTTGTGCAATTCCTTGCCGGGATCTTCGAATAGCGCAAGCTGATTGTCGTTGGCCGTCTTGCGATTTTTCATCGCCCGGGTATGGCTCACGTGATGAACCGCCAATTCCGACAACAATTGCCGGGCGCGGTCGAGCACCGGCTTGGGAACGCCGGCCAGGCGGGCGACGTGGATGCCGTAGCTGCGGTCGGTGAAACCTTCGACGATGCGGTGCAGGAAGACAACCTGGTCTTCCCATTCGCGGACGGCGACGTTCAAATTCTTTACGCCGCGATATCGCTCGGCCAAATCGGTCAGCTCGTGATAATGCGTGGCGAAGAGCGTCCGGCAGCGCAGATTGGCCGCCACGTGCTCGGCAATCGCCCAGGCCAGGCTCAGGCCATCGAGCGTGCTGGTGCCGCGGCCGATCTCGTCGAGGATCACCAGGCTGCGGTCGGTGGCGTTGTTTAAAATGTTGGCGGTTTCGGTCATCTCGACCATGAAGGTCGATTGGCCGGTATGAAGCTCGTCGCTGGCGCCGATGCGGGTGAAGAGCCGATCGGCCAGGCCAACCGTTGCACTTTTGGCGGGAACGTAGCAGCCGATCTGGGCCAGAAGCGTGATCAGCGCCACCTGGCGGATGTAGGTGCTTTTGCCGGCCATGTTGGGGCCGGTGATCAGGGCGAGGGAATCTTCGGCACTGAAGCGCGTGTCGTTGGAGACGAACTCGCTGCCAAGCTGCTGCTCCAGAACCGGATGGCGGCCATCGACGATTTCCAGCACGCGCTGGTCAACGATATTCGGCCGGCAATAGCGCCGCTCGGCTGCCAACACGGCAAAGCTGCTCAGCACATCAAGGCGCGCCAGGCCGTATGCCAGGTCCTGAAAGCTCGCCACGTGCGGCAACAGCGCCTGGCGCACTTTTTCGAAAAGCTGCTGCTCCAGGGCAGTGGCCTTGTCCTGCGCGCCCAGGGCTTCTTCTTCGAATTTCTTCAATTCATCGGTGATGTAGCGCTCGGAATTGGTCGTGGTCTGCTTGCGCGTCCAGGTTGCCGGGGCTTTTTCGCGATGGAGGTGGGTGACTTCAATGTAATAGCCGAACACTTTGTTGAAGCCGATGCGCAGGGAGGGAATGTTGCTTTCCCCGGCCAGGCGCGCCTGATAGCGGGCGAGCCATTCGTTGGAATTGGTGCCGATGTCGCGAAGGCGGTCGAGCTCCGCGTCGAAGGCGTTGGCAATGACCCCGCCGTCGCGCAAATGCGGCGGCGGATCGGCCTTGATCGCGCCGCTGAGATACTTCGCCTGAGCGGCGGCGAACTCGCGGCGGCGTTCCAGTTCCGGCGCAATGTCTTTTGCATTGCTGAGCGTTTGCAACTGATCGAGCAAGGCCGGCAAACTCGCCAGGCATTTTCCCAAGGCCGACAGATCCCTCGGCCCGCATCGGCCCACCGCCACCCGGCCGATGATCCGCTCGATGTCGCAAATGTCGTCCAGCCGCTCGACGAGTGATTTCATCGCCGCGGGCGATTCAAGGAGCGCAGCCACCGCCGACTGGCGGGCGGCGATGTGTTCCAAATCGCACAGCGGGCAGCGCAGCCATTGCCGGAGCAATCGCGCCCCCATGCTGGTGCGCGTGCGATCGAGTGCAGAAAGCAGCGAGCCCTCGGCGGAGTTGGAGCGGACGGTCCGGTCGATTTCCATGCTGCGCCAGCTTGCCGGGTCGATGCTCAGAAAATCTTCCACGACATGGCGGCGCAGCGGGCGGATGTGGGCCAAGCCGGTCTTTTGGGTTTCTTCCAGATATGACAGCACCGCCGCCGCCGCGAAGACCGCCGGGTCGTCGTCGGCAAAGCCAAACCCGCCAGCGGTTTTCACGCTCCATTGCCGGTGGATTTGCTCGCGGGAATGATGCTGCGTGAATTGCCATCCCGGGCGCGCGGTGACGGCTTTGATGCCCAGCGCCTCGATTTTTCCGGCGATTTCGTGCGGCCTTCCCGAAGGAAGTTCCGGCACCAAAATCTCCGATGGCCGCAGCCGGGCAATTTCATCGAGAATCTGCCCTTCGCCGCCATTGGCGGCGACGCATTCGCCGGTGGAAAGCTCCACCCACGCCAGCCCCGCCCGATAGCCATCCGCCTTGGTCACATGAAATGCGACCGCGGCCAGAAAACTGTCCGACCGCCCGTCGAGCAGCGCTTCATCGGTCAGCGTGCCCGGCGTCATGAGCCGAACCACGTCGCGGCGAATGACGCCCTTGGCCATGGCCGGGTCTTCCATCTGCTCGCAGATGGCGACTTTGTATCCCGCCGCGATCATTTTGCGGAGATAGCTTTCGACCGCATGAAACGGCACCCCCGCCATCGGAATCTCATCCGCCGCCCCCTTGTTCCTGCTGGTCAGCGCCACGCCAAGCGTTTTTGCGGCGGTTTTGGCGTCCTCCCAAAACATCTCATAAAAATCCCCCATCCGGAAAAACAGGATGTAGCCGGGATATTGCGTTTTGAACTGCTGATATTGCTTCATCGCCGGCGAAAGCGTCGGCTCGGCGCGCGCAGGCGTCTTGGCGCGCTTCTGCGGCGCGGGAATTTCCGGATCGGGAATCGGCGTGGATGGCGCGGCGCTCATTTGAAGGCGTGGAGCGTATGACGAACGCAACGGCGGATCAACACTTATGGGTGCCCGCTGATTGGATACGGGCAAAACTCGCAACAAACGCCGGGTCTGAGGTACTCCGAAGACCCGGATTTTGGTGCGCCCGGTCCATATTCCCGCGCGACCGACCCGAGTTCGCCGGGCTGGATAACACGGTCTTTGAGTCCATCTGACGCCTCGGACAATGAAACATGCTTGGAAACACGCTTCAAGGCGTGTTAGAATTCTTCGTCGGAACGTACCCATGATTCAACTCACCCAGCAACAACACGAAGCGATTGAAGAGAGTTCGGTAAAGCCGGCGCGAGCGCTCGACCCTGCAACAAATGCTGAATATGTGTTGGTGCCGGCGGATGTTTATGATCGGCTGCAGACGATTCTTTGCGATGATTCGTGGACCCCTGACGCCTATGCCGCCGCGATGGAAGTCTTTGCCCGCGATGGGTGGGATGATCCACGGATGGACGTGTACGATTCTTTGGCCACGGGCGAACCACTATGAATCTTCATCGGGGCGAGGTCGTTCTCGTTGATTTTCCGTTTTCGTCCGGAACCCAAAGCAAGCTGCGGCCCGCTCTTGTTGTTCAAAACGATAAAGACAATGCGCGTCTGGCTACCACCGTGGTCGTCCAAATCACCGGCACATCTCACCGATCGAACGAGTCGACTCAAGTTCTGATTGAAGTGGGCACACCCGAGGGAAGGCTCTCTGGCCTGGCCTTCGATTCGGCGCTAAATTGCGTCAACATCGTCACTGTCGAAAGGGCGCGTCTGCGCCGACGCCTGGGAAAATTCTCAGTCGGGCTCATGCAAAAAGCTAACGAGGCCCTAAAAACGGCTTTGGGTCTCCAGTAAGGTCACTCAACTGGTTGCGTATCGAGACTATTAACAGAATCCATTCCTGCTGGTGTCTTATCTGGTATCAGCGTGGATTCTTTCGTCGCGACAGGTTGATCGTCTTGGATTGGTGTCGCCTCTACCACTTTCTCGACGGCATCGGGCTTGTCCACCTCTTCATTCGCATCGACCAATGACTCCTGCGCCAACTCCGCACCATCCCCCCCTTCGTCGGCCTCTGAGATATGCCCCGACGCGGTCTCAATCAGCCGCTCATGTGCCGTCGCCGCTTCCGGCGGCGCGGCCCGCCGCTTCGACGGCGTGTGCAGCACGTATCCCATGAAAATGCCACTGACGAAGCACCCGAACGCCATGAGCGTCCCGCCGAGCATCAGCGAGCGATCGCCGTCGGTGTAGAAATACCACCCGCCGAGAATGGTGATGAAGAGGATGTTGCCGAGGAGCATTTTGGGCATGAAATACCCGGTGGATCGGGCCGTCGGAAAAATCACCTTCTGCCAAACCACCCTTTTTTCGCACACGCATTCGGACGGTCGACATCGACGACTTCGACAGCTCGGGGATTTGTTGCCGGCGATTCTTCAAGCTTATCGAGAAGCCCGGTCATTGCGTGCTGAAGCTTGTACTCCATCTCCTCGCGATAGATCGGCCACAGGGCATAAAAATTGACGACCCGGTCGGGCAGGTCGAGCTTCCAAAAGGCTTTGGGCGACATGAGCGACGGCACAACCATCATGCAGCAAAATCGCGTATTGGCAGCGTAAGGCCGCGGCGGGTCGCCGGTCGGAATCGTGTGGCCGGGACCAATCCACGTGTCATATTCATGCGGGAAGCGCGCGATGGTTTTCAGCCAGCGCACGGGCCAGTAGTTTCTTTCGTCCTTGAAGGCTTCCTGCTCGATCGGCCATTGCGGCGGCAGCGAAATCATCAGCTCGGCGTAGCGCCGTTCCTCCGCGCCCGCCGGCACTTTCATCGGCAGATCGCTCATCCCGGTAGTCACCAGCGTGTGGAAATTTCGCTTCGGGGTGGCGCGAATGAAATGCACGTCTATATGCACCAGGTCGGAAACGATTTCGTGAAACACCGTTTCCGGCTTCCCCAAATGCGCCTCAATGTGGGCCTCAATCTGCCTGATTTTGTCCGCATCGCCGTATGCTGGGTTGAACGGCTTTTGCCGCGCGGCATGACGATGAATGGGCTGACCGGACGGGGAAGTCTCATCAGATTCAGGCATTGGTTGCGTCCCTTTTCTCTCAAGAAGACATGCCAACTATGGACGGGATCGACGCGATTTTCAAGCCGGCATGCGGCTCGTCGCTCGTTATCTTGCCGCGGGCGTCGCGGCTATTTTTCGCTTTTGCAGCCCCGTTTCCTTTCCACACTCGGGGCAGCGCAGCGGCGTTGCGCGGAGATCATAGCCGCAATTGGAGCAGCGATCGGTCTTCATCCATCGCCGCCGTCGAAGCAAACGCAGGAATGAGAGTGTCGGGAAGACGGCAAAAAGTAAGCATAGTGCCCAATCCGGCGCGATGAAACTCCATTCGCGCCGCGTGTGGGTATACGCCGGGATGTTGTCGGCGTCGAATTGAAAGCCGAGCAGGTGCCAGCGAGGAAGCCGCAGTGACGACAGCGGCGCCGTCCCGCCAAATGCGCCGGTAATGGACGGCGGCGAAGAAGGTGACGAGGAAACGCGGGCGAGCGTCCAACTTACACCGGCGGCGGGCTTGGCTGCCGCGGCGACGATCGCACGTTCCGAGCCGTTGGCGTCGATGAGGCGCGTGGCCTGCCGCACAGTTTGAATCAGGTTCGCTTCGTCATATTCGTCGCGAATAGCTTCCGCAAATTGAGCCGGTGTGCGTCCCTGCGCCCTGATGCCGTTCAGATACGGCAGCATTACATCGCCGCCCTGGTTTACCCGGCTGATTCTGGAAGTTTCCTGCCCGACGGTCATCAGATTGAATAACGTGATTCGCACATTGTCCCCGGGCCGGATGCGGATCGACGTTTCGGATTTGGGCGACCAGCCGTCCGGTGCGGCATTGGCGTTATAACTCCACACGATATGCCCGATTCGCAAGCCGCCGATGTCCGAAGTGAGCGAATCCTCAACGCGCCGACTTGCAGGCGTATACTCTCGCGATTCACGATACAGCGCGTCTGTCGCCCTGTGACTTCGGGCCCATATGGCGCCCGCGCCGATGCAGAGCATCAGCGAGAGGACGGAGGCAAGCGTGAAAAGACGGCGCATCGGAAAAGTATAGCCCTCGGTCAGGTTTTTTCGAAAACGCCGTCGTCCATCTGTCAGCTTCGTCTTTGCGCGCAAGAATCGACAGATTCCGACGCGGCCGAACCGCAAAGGCGCAAAGAACTTGGCGCGAGCTTCGCCCGCAACCTAACGTAGGGTGGGCACCGCCCGCCGCGACGTCCGTTGGCGAACCGAGCATTCGGCGGGCAATGCCCGCCCTACGGAATTCTTCTCGCGGCGAGAAGATTCTGGTGGCTGGCATTGCAAAGAGGACGCAAAGCTCGGGTTTTCCACTCTAAGCCGTTCTCTTCCTCCTGCTCTGCTTTGCGTCCCCTTTGCGTTCTTTGCGCCTTTGCGGTTTGAAAATTCGTCGCGCGGCGAGCGGATGATGCGCAACAGTAAGACACGAACGTTCCTGCACCGCCTCATGGGCGGGTCGCCCGTGCCACCGTATTCGTCGCCCCGTCGATCCCTCCCACAACTTCCGTTACCATCTCCCCCGCATGCAGCAGCTTCTCAATCAACGCGTCACCGTCGCCGGCCTCGGCCACTTCGGCGGTCAAGTGGCGGCGGCACGCTGGCTCGTGGAACAAGGCGCACGCGTGCTGGTGACCGATCAGGCACCGGCGGAAAAGCTGGCCGACTCGCTGGCGCAATTGGCCGGGGTGGATATCGATTTTCAGCTCGGCGGACACCGGACGCAGGATTTCACCGATGCCGATCTGGTCGTCGCCAGCCCGGCGATTCCGCTTTCCAATCCGTTTCTTGCCGCGGCGCGCGATGCGGGCGTGCCCATCACCACCGAGATTTGCCTCTTCGTCGAGCGCTGCCCGGCGAGCATCGTCGGCGTCACCGGGACCAAGGGAAAATCAACCACCACCGCCCTGCTTGGCGAAATGCTCAAGAGCCGATTCACGACCTGGGTTGGCGGAAACATTGGCCGCTCGCTTTTGCCGGAGCTCGGGAAGATCGACGCGCGCGACATCGTGGTGCTGGAGTTGTCGAGCTATATGCTCGAGCATCTGGGGATGATGCGCTGGTCGCCGCATGTTGGCGTGGTGACCATGATTGCCGCTGATCATCTGGAATGGCATGGCGGGTTGGCGCCCTACACAGCTGCCAAGGGAAATATCGTGCGCTATCAGCGCGCCGATGATGTGGCGGTGTTGAACGAGGAAAATGCCGCGGCGATGGCGCTGGCGCAGATTGCCCGCGGGCGGGTGATTGCCTTTGGGTTGGAAGGCCGCCGGCCGTTTTCGCTGCTGCTGCCGGGCCGGCATAATCAACTCAACGCCCAGGCGGCCTACGCCGCCGCCGATGCGCTGGGGCTAAGCTGGGACGATGCCCAGCATGCCATCGCGAATTATCCCGGCCTGGCGCATCGGCTGGAGCTGGTCCACACCGCACAAGGCGTGCAATACTACAACGATTCGATCGCCACCATTCCCGAGGCGGCCGTCGCTGCGCTGCAATCCTTCCCGCCCCGGCGGGTCATTCAAATCATCGGCGGCTACGATCACCACCTGCCCATCACCGCCATGTGCAATGCCCTGATCGAGCGCGCCAAAGCCGTGCTGTGCATCGGGCAGACCGGCGAAGCGATCGCCGACCTGCTCTCAGAATCCACCCAAACCGGCGGCGCATCCATCTACCGCTGCGGCGATTTAAAAACCGCCGTCGAAATGGCAAGGCAAATCGCCGCCGCCGGCGACATCGTGCTGCTCAGCACCGGCTACAAAAGCTACGACCAGTTCGCCAACTTCGAAAAGCGCGGCGAGGCCTTCGCCAAACTCGCCCGCGGCGGTTGATGCGCCATCATATCCAGGGAAATGCGGGGAACGCTCGCGAAGGCGCGATGGAGCGAAGACAGACGCGAAGAATACAGAAAAGAAACGGATTTCTTTTGCATTTCGGTGCGGCCTGATATGAGCATCGCCAAGATCAGATGAAAGGCGATACCACCGTCGTCAAATCAGCGCTTCGGACCGACCCATGCGATCGCGGACGCTTCAACTCATCCTTCGCGCCTGTCTTCGCGCCATCGCGTCTTCGCGAGCGTTTTTGGTAGCGGTCACTGGCCGCGCTGGACCGACTTGCGCCTTCACGCCCTCGTGTCAAAAACCGCCCTCGACTTGCGGGCGGATTTTGCGTTGCATCGGCGAGATCGTAGAATCTTCGTTATCATTCAACCGCATATGAAAAATTCTCCGCCGCCGCCGCGCAAATTGCCGCAGGCGCTTCGCAGCCATCGCTGGTTTGGGCCGGACGATTTGCGCTCGTTTGGGCATCGCTCGCGGATGAAGCAGATGGGGTTTGCCGAGAAGGATTGGGCGGGCAAGCCGGTCATCGCGATCCTCAATACCTGGAGCGATCTGAACACCTGCCATACGCACTTCAAGCAGCGCGTCGAAGAAATCAAACGCGGCGTATGGCAGGCGGGCGGATTCCCCGTCGAAATTCCCGTCATGTCGCTTTCGGAAATGTTCATGAAGCCGACGGCGATGTTCTATCGCAACTTCCTGGCGATGGAAACCGAGGAAGTCTTGCGCTGCCATCCCGTGGACGGCGCGGTGCTGATGGGCGGGTGCGACAAGACAACCCCGGCTCTGGTCATGGGCGCGATTTCCATGAACTTGCCGTTCATTTACTTTCCCTGCGGCCCCATGCTTCGCGGGAATTTCAACGGCACCACGCTCGGCAGCGGCACCGACACCTGGAAATACTGGGCCGAGCGCTGCGCTGGAAACCTCGACGAATGCCAATGGCGGCAAATCGAAGATGGCATCGCCCGCTCGCCCGGCCACTGCATGACCATGGGCACCGCCTCAACGATGACCGCCATCGCCGAGACGCTTGGGTTGACTCTGCCCGGCGCATCGTCCATCCCCGCCGTGCATTCGGGCCACAGCCGATTGGCCAGCGAAAGCGGCCGGCGGATCGTCGAGATGGTGTGGGAGGATCTCAAGCCCGGCGATATTCTCACCGGGCAAAGCTTTGACAATGCGATCACCGCCGACATGGCGATCGGCGGGTCGACCAACGCCATCATTCACCTGACGGCCATGGCCGGCCGGGCGGGCATCAAGCTGCCGCTGGAAAAGTTCGACGAGATTTCCCAGCGCACGGCGGTCATCGCCAATATCCGCCCCAGCGGCGAATTTCTGATGGAGGATTTTTACGACGCCGGGGGATTGCCGGCCCTGCTCAATCGCCTCGGCCCGCTGCTGCACCTGGATTGCAAAACCGTCAATGGCATGACGCTCGGCGAGCAAATCAAGGATGCGAAAGTTTTCAACGACAAGGTGATTTTGCCGCTGGATCAGCCGCTGAGCAAAGCCGGCGCGACCTTTGTGCTGCGTGGGAATCTCGCGCCCGGCGGGTGCGTCATCAAGCCAACCGCCGCCGAGGCCCGGCTGCTGAATCACACCGGCCCGGCGGTGGTTTTTGCCAACTATGCCGACTTGAAGGCGCGTATCGACGACGAGAATCTGCCGATCACGGCGGATTCGGTAATCGTTCTGCAAAATGCCGGCCCGCGCGGCGCGCCGGGCATGCCGGAATGGGGCATGCTGCCGATCCCCAAAAAGCTGCTGAAACAAGGCATCCGCGACATGGTGCGGATTTCCGACGCCCGCATGAGCGGCACCAGCTACGGCACCTGCATCCTGCACGTTTCGCCGGAATCAGCCCTCGGCGGGCCGATCGCTTTGGTTCGCGACGGCGATCTGATCGAGCTCGACGTGCGGGCGCGAAAAATCAACCTGCGCGTAGGCGAAGCCGAACTGGCCCGCCGCCGCGCTGAATGGAAACCGCCGGCCGAGAAATTCTCGCGCGGCTACGGCCAACTCTTCGACCGCGAGGTAACCGGCGCCGAAGACGGCTGCGACTTCAAGTTCCTCCACGCCGGCAAGCCGACGGCGGAACCGGATATTTATTGAGAGACGGTCGGATGGAAACCGGAAACTCTGCGCCACTCGTGCCCTTGGAATATGCCATTCCACCGGTGCAACCCGTCCGCCGCGTTTTTCGGCCATTTGCTCAGCTGCTCTCGTTTCTTGCCAGGCGCTGGCGCATCGTTGTCCCTTGTCTGGTGTTGGCCGGATTTTCATGGTGGTGGACGGATCAAATTGTGACGTTGCGCGATCGAAAGGCAATGGTCAAACCCGCGCTGCAAACATACCCGCTCACAGTGAATGGTGTTGCACTGATCACTGAAATTGACTTGAGCAAGTCCTTATTTCGGTCCGAGGTCGGCACGTACGTTTCCTGCAATGCAACCCGCCTTCGGCTAAATGGTATCGACGTCGATCCAACAAACCTCAAAGCATGTATGTCGCATTCGCGGCGCTCAATTGGCGGAGGCGGTACTGCCGCGATAATTCCATTAAAACTCGTCCCGATCGGCGCGCCGAGCGGGCCGGTCAGACTTGAGTGCCATCTTACCGTGAAGGTTTCCGGGCCAACCAAGCTTGGATTTTGGTATTCAACGGATGAATTCCCCGTTGATGTATCTACAATGGTCGTCCTGCCGCCCGGGACGATACCTATGCCGGCAACGTCCGGCGGCAATCCCCGTTGACTTTTTCATTTTCCGCGGGCAATGCTGCATGAAGCACTGGCGAGGGAGCGCAATGTCGTCGATCAGCAGATCATCTATTCGGCGCGTTTTATATCTGGTAATCGCCGCTTGTGCGGCGCCAATCGTCGCGTTCGCGGCGAACAGCCCTTCCAACTCTGCCTCCGCCACCACCCGCCCCGCGCTTCCGCCATCGCTTCGCGTGGACGGCAAAATCATCCTGCGCGTTCATGCCCGCGGGTTTCAGGTTTACACCGCCAGGAAAAACGCCGCCGGGAAGATCGTCTGGGTCTTCAAGGCCCCCGAGGCGATTTTTCGCGGCCCGCGGGGATTGTCCGGAAAACACACCGCCGGGCCGACCTGGGAATTATCCGATGGCAGCAAAGTGGTCGGCGTGAAAATCGCCGAGGCGGTGGTGAAAGACCCGGAAAATCCCAACGCAATTCCCTGGCTGCTCTTGGCGGCAAAATCCCACGAAGGCAATGGCATTCTCTCGGCCGTCACCTTCATCCAGCGCATCAACACCGCCGGCGGAACCGCGCCCGCCGTCGGCGTGGAGAAAGAAGGCGA
The DNA here is from genome assembly GCA_035695715.1 of Tepidisphaeraceae bacterium. GTDB lineage: Bacteria > Planctomycetota > Phycisphaerae > Tepidisphaerales > Tepidisphaeraceae > RYN-428. The sequence continues at coordinate 2,873 of DASRRM010000491.1, read as the reverse complement.
CGAAATCAAAATCCCCTACGTCGCGGACTATATTTTTTACGGTCCCGGCGCAACCACGCGCCCGGCGGGGAAATAAAGGTGCACCTTGAAACCATTGCGGGAATGGCCGGCTGCAACTTTCATGTAGGGCGGGCATCGCCCGCCCTACGTTCCGGGGCATAGCGCGTATCACCCCTCCGGCGCTTCGTACATAAAACTCCGGATAAACCGGATGCTCGGCTGCATCCCACGCTTCGAGTGCGACATGAAATCCACCAACTCGCGCACCTCCGCCGTTTGCGGCACGGTCTCCTCGATCGCCTTCACGATCCGGCGCGTCGTGCGGTTGGTGTGGATGCAGTAATACGCCTGGCGGATCGATTTGAGCGCATCGTGGCTCAGCCCCGACCGGCGGCAGCCGATCGCGTTGTAACCTTTCAGCCCGCCATAACGCGTGGCGGCAAACGGCGGCACATCGCGCGAGACGGCTTCATTGCCGGAGATAATCGCCAGACGTCCGATGCGGGTGAACTGATGCACGCCGCACCCGCCGCCGAGGAAAACCCGGTCGCCGACCTGGCAGTGTCCGCCCATCATCACCGCATTGGCCAGCGTGACGTGATTGCCGATCCGGCAATCGTGGGCCACATGAGCGCTGGCCATCACCAGGCAGTCGTGCCCGACGCGGGTGGCGTTTTCCTCGCCGGCCTTGGTGGAGCGGTGAAGCGTTGCGGTTTCGCGGATGATGGTGCGGTCGCCGACGACCAGCCAGGTTGGCGGCCGGTCGGTCTGCGAGAGGAAATGCAGGTGCTGCGGGTCCAGCCCGACATACGCCGCCGGCCCGATCTGGCAATTAGCGCCGATGCGGGTGGGCCCTTGCAGGATGCTGTGCGAAAAAACGACCGAGCCTGGTCCGATGATCACGCCCGCGCCGATCACCGCATACGCCTCCACCCGCACATCCCCCGCAAGCTGGGCCCGGGGATCGACAATGGCGGTCGGATGAATGTTGGACATGAAATGATTCTGAGGCGAAGGCGCAGGTAGATCAAGCGACCATGACGGTTTCCTGAAATCCGTGGTTTTCCTAAATAACGCCCACCGTGCTTGCACGGTGGGTTCTTCACTTCTTCCCCAGCATCTCCGGACCAATCGCGCGAAACGTTTCATCCCACCCCAAATTGATCGCCTCTCCAATCGTCAGCTTCCCCGCCGCCTTTTCTGCCTTCAAATCCGCTTCGGACTTGTCCAGGTAATGCCCCACCCACCCCGTCGCGATCCCCCGCGATTTCAGCAGGAAATCGCGCTCCTCCTCCACGCTGCACGAAAGCGGAAATGTCTCCTCCACAACCAGCGGCTTGCCGATGGCGAACTGCCTTAAATTGGCGATGGCATCGTCCACCTTCCCCGCCGACGGATAAATGTGGACGGAAATAAAATCGAGATCTTTCTCAACGGCCTTGGGCGCGACGGCGAAAATCGGCAGCATCCCAATGGTAATCAGATGCGATTTGTCCTGTTTGCGAATCGCGGTCGTCAGCGTATGCGCCCACTCCGCGGCAACCTCGTTCGGCGGACGGCTCGCTTGATCCAGGCTCAAACGCTGCAGGAATTCGTACCCGCCGTAGTTCCCTGTGTACCAGCCGTCCTTGCGCGTCCCAAAAACGACCGGCTCATTCACAAGATCGTAACAGAACACCGCGGGACTGTCGGCACAGGACTTGGCCACCGCTTCCCAAAACCGCGCCTGCACGGCCCATCGCTCCTTGTCCGGAAGCGCATCGTACCACGCCGCCCGCGCATCCTTCCCATAACAAGCCAGCCCGGTGATGTCGACATAAATGCCATGCTGCTCGGCATGGGTCAGCAATTCACTTAGCCGCTTGAGGGCAGCTTCGTTGGGCTTGTCGGGGCCGTCCATGAATTTGGCGAAGCGCAGATGAATGCGAATGAGGTTGGCATGCATCTCCCTCATGGCCGCCAGATCGGCGTCAATTTTTTCCCATGGGTTCTTCGCCGGGTCGTCCAGGCCATCGTTGGAAGCATAGTTATGGCCCCAGGGATGGAAGGTTTTGCCGGAAGGCACGAGGACAAACCCCTTGTGATCCGGAGAAACGGCGATGGAATCCATCGCCAGGGCAGGACCGGCGAGTGAGACGACTCCAATGACGGTCAGAAGCAGCAAGCGCAACATCGATGTTCCTTTGATCGGGATTTCCAAGCGTTATTTGACGCGTCCTGTAAGAATAGCCCGTTTCATCGCAAGATTCGCCACCGAATTCTCCATGTCCAACGCCGCCGCGCACCATCGCGCATCATTTGGCGCCCCAATTTGATGCGCACCATGGCCCATGTCTCGAAATGTCCCATTTTTTGCGTTTTTCGATCCGAAAATGGGACATGAAGATCTTTTTCTCCGGCTAAGACATCGCCAATCAACAGCTTAGGAAAAACATCACGCCGGGCCAAGCCGGCCGGCGATGGGACATTTGAGACATAAACGGGACAAAAAATGTCCCAATTTTTTCTGGATGGCTCGGCATGGGACATTTGCCGCTCCAGCCGACGGGCGATGCCCCGCCTATGCCGGCCGCTTTCCCCGCAGGTTTGCCTGACGTTCACGGGCTTGAATCATTCAATCCATTCGACTCAGGCCGAACTACCAGCGGAGCGGCTCTTCTGCTCCCCGCAGCGCCGATTAGTCGGATTTTCCGTTTCACATGTCCCGTTTTTCGCGCCTTTGCCGTTAATGTTTGGGTGCACGCCCGTTGTTGTATGGCGTCAGCGGGGGTAATAATAGCGGTTCGGCAATGGATTGCCGTGTTCACGAATGGCACAAGCGATCAAGGAGGATCGACCATGTCTCGAATCAACCGCGAAGAACTTGGGAAACG
>DASRRM010000490.1:0-14640 GCA_035695715.1 Tepidisphaeraceae bacterium | reverse complement strand
CGAGCTCGGCACTGACCGTCAGCAGCCGCTCGTGATCACGGGCAACCAACACGAGGTTGTAATGAGCCTCGGCCAGAAGGCGGGCGATTTCGCACCCAATGCCGCTGGAAGCGCCGGTCACCAGTGCGGTGAGGGGGGAGTCGCATTGGCCGCGATCGGTATGGTTTTCGGGCCTGCGCGACACGCCCCATTGCGCCGGCGTCAAAACGCTGCTGGAATGATTTGATCTATGCCACATCATAATCGTCCACTCCAACAATTCATGCGCCGAGCCGGTGAAAGGATGCAATGGGTACCCACGTTTGGTTCATCCAGGCCGTGCCGCCCGCCAGCCAATCCTCAGTTTCGAAAATAGCGAGAGCGAAATGCGTTCCCGAAGCACGCGCTGCGGGTCGGCGGCGATCTTTTTCAAAAGCCCGTGATAAATCTCGGTCATTGCGCGGAGGGTTGGCCGGGCATCGCGGCTGACGCGCTGTTCGAGCGGGGATGATCGCTCATAGTAGGATTCGGCACGGGCCACCTGGCCGCGGATCAGCTCCTCAAATCGCCCCCCGCCATCGCGCAGATCGTCAGCCGTCACATTCATTGTCCGCAATTCGTCCAGTGGCAAATAATTGCGGCCGCGGCCGGCGTCTTCACGAAGATCTCGCAGGATATTGGTTAATTAAAACGCGATCCCCCGGTCGATCGCCAGCGCTTCGGTTTGCTCGCCCCCCGCGTAGCCCCATATATGGATGCTCGCCACGGCAGGCTTGAGTAATTGCATGGCCGCTCTCTCATGAAAACCGCGATGGCAACGGACTTATGATCAATACAGCACGCTATGAGATGCTGCGAATAGGCGAAATTCGCTAAATTGTTGGTCGAATACCCTTAGGGCGGCTGATAAGACGCGGCGAGCTCAAGCGGACGCGTTTCCAGGAATGAGATGATGAACGTCAGGACGTCAGCAACACCAGGGTTCCGAAACAAGTAATGCGTTGTATTCCTGGCGCGTTTCTTTGTGAGTTCCTGGCGTCCTGGCGTTCATTAGGATTCCATTTGCATGGCACCGGCTTTAGAATGGTGACAGGCGCCTGAAACTTCTAAAAGACAAACGCTGGCCGCGAGTTCCACATTAACCGGAGGACATGAAAATGAACGCCCGAAAAGATCAGGACCAATACACTCTTCTCTCACGACGCCAACTGCTCGCCGCCGCCGGGGCGGCCGGGGCCTGGATGATGGCCGGGCAGCTTGGACTTGCCGCCGACAGCGCCGCGGCCGCTCCCGCAAGGCCAAACTCCGTTTTCGGCGGCGTCTCTATCGGGACTAACACCTACAGCTACCGCGGCGGCAACGTCAACACCGCCGAGGAAACGCTCAAAGCCCTCATCGAAGACGGCCTCAGTGAATGCGAATTGAAAGACGGCCCGCTGCGCGCGTTCGGCGTACTGCCGCACGAAGTGAAGAAGGGCGAGCTGGTCGTGACCAAGCCGACGCCCGAGGAATTGGCCAAACTACGCGAAGGCATGCTCGCCAAAGCCGTCGAGCTGCGCAAGATGTATAATGATGCCGGCGTCAATATCCATATTCACAAAGCGCCGTTTGGCCCGTCCGAGGACGACATCAATTTCAACTTTGACCTGGCCAAGGCGCTGGGATGCAAAGCCATCACCACCGAGCGCAATGACAGCCTGGCCAAAAAGCTGGCGCCCTATGCCGAGAAACATCAGATCTACGTCGCGTTTCACAACCACACCACGAACGTCCCGAAGGTTGAAACCGTCGACCCGTTGATCAGCTACGGCAAGTACATCATGTTCAACTTCGACATCGGCCACTATGTGGCCGGCACCAAGGGATTAAGTCCGATCCCGGTCATCGAAAAGTACCACGATCGGATCATCAGCCTGCACCTGAAAGACCGCACTGCCGACGGCAAGAATCTTCCCTGGGGCCAGGGCACGACGCCGATCAAGGAAGTGCTGCAACTGTTGAAGAAGGAAAAGTGGCCGATCTACGGCGACATCGAGCTGGAATACAAAATTCCCGCTGGTTCGACGTCGGTTGCCGAGGTGGCCAAGTGCGTTGAATATTGCAAGGAAGCGCTGGCGTAAGCGTGGGTATCCCCGAGCCGCAATCTGTTGTGGACCGTTTGCTGGAATTCCAGCAAACGGTCCGCTCGCTTTTGATCGATTCGCGAAAATCCAGGTCGCTGGCGAGCGTGTCGCGCGCGAGTTTGGCCGACACGATTTATGGCATCGATACGGTGGTCGAGCCGGTGCTGGAGGCGTTTTGCGAGGAATGGTCAAAGACCACGCCGCTGGTTCTGGTGGCCGAGGGAATTGCAGACGAGCGGGGCCGTGAAGGCGCGAAAGTATTTCCGCGCGGGGCGCGCGAGGAGGATGCCGTCATCCGGCTGATCGTCGATCCCATTGACGGCACGCGCGGGATTATGTACGACAAGCGATCGGCCTGGGCGCTGGCGGGCGTTGCGCCGAATAAGGGGCCAGATACCCGGCTTCGCGATATTGAAGTCGCGGTGATGACCGAATTGCCAACCAGCAAAATGGGATTTGCCGACGTGCTCTGGGCGATCAAGGGCCAGGGCGCGCACGGGAGGCGCGATGATCTTACCGGCGGCGCATCGGTTGCATTGCCATTAAAACCATCCACCGCTGGCAACCTCGCGCATGGCTTTGCCAGCATCAGCAACTTTTTCCCCGGCACCAAAATGCTGGCGAGCGAATTAATGGAGCATCTGGCCGAGCGGCTTGTCGGGCCAGCGGATGTGACCAAAGCCGCTGTCTTCGACGATCAATATATTTCCACCGGCGGGCAGTTTTACGAGCTGATCGTCGGGCATGACCGCTTCATCGCCGATCTGCGGCCCCTTTTTTACAAGCTGCTCGATCAGCCGGCGGGGCTTTGTTGCCATCCTTACGATTGCGCGGCGATGCTGATCGCCGAAGAAGCCGGGGTGGTGCTGAGCGATGGATTAGGAAATCTGCTGGATGGGCCGCTCGACGTGACCAGCGGCATTTCGTGGGCGGGTTATGCCAATGCAAAACTGCGCGATAAAATCGAGCCGCTCCTGATTCAATTCCTGCGCTCGTGGCGAAAAGTTGGGCGATAACGATTTCCCGCCTATCATCCCATCCCGCCGGAGGCGGATTCGTTTACGCCGCCCTACGATCGAACCGCTTATGCAAGAACCAGATCCCTCGAAATCCAACGGCGCGCCTGTGCCGCTCGGCTATGAAACGCCGGACCCCGAGCGGCCGGCATCGAGCGCGCCGGCGTTTTTGGACAGCCACGCGCCGGGAACCGGCGGACGCGGGCACGATCCGTATGCGGCCCTGCGATATCCGGATTTTCTGCTTTATCTGGCGGGATGGGTGCTGTCGGTCATCGGGCAGCAGATTCAGGATGTGGCGGTGGGATGGGATATTTTTATCCGCACCCGCGCCGAAGCCAATATCAATCCACTTTTGGCCCTGGGATTGGTTGGGGCGGTGCTCGCAATTCCAATCATCGTGCTGGCAATTCCTGCTGGAGCATTGGCCGACCGATTTGACCGGCGCAAGATCATCATGATTTCCGTCACCGGCGCGGCGGCGTGTTCGCTGGGGCTGGCCTGGCTGTCGCACGTGCATGGCTCGCTGACGTTGATGTATGTGTCCCTGTTTGCCGGGTCGACTTTCAGCGCAATGGGCTGGCCGGCGCGGTCGGCGCTGTTGCCGCAGACGGTGCCCACCGAGATTTTCTCCAATGCCGTCACCTGGAACAGCAGCGCGTTTCAAATCGCATCGATGGTCGGCCCGGCATTGGGCGGGCTGATTCTGTATTGGAGCATTCCGCTGGCGTATGTGATGGATGCGGCGTTTTTGCTGGCATTTGCTGTGTTCCTGATGTTCCTGCGCGTCAATTCCCCGCCGCGAAAGCGCGAGCCGGTAACCTTTGAAAATGTCATCGCCGGGGTGCGATTTGTGATCCGCAACAAGATCATTCTGGCGACGATCACGCTCGATCTTTTCGCCGTTTTGCTCGGCGGGGCGACCGCCCTGCTGCCGGCATTCGCCAAGGACATCCTGCATGTCAGCTCCGGCGGGTTTGGCGTGCTGCGGGCAGCACCGGCGATCGGCGCGCTGGCCATGGGCCTGATCATCGCCCATCTGCCGCCCATGAAACGCGCCGGGCGGAATCTGCTGATTGCCGTCGCCGGGTTTGGCGTGGCGACGATCGTCTTCGGGCTGTCGAAAAACTTCACGCTCTCATTCATCATGCTGCTATTGACCGGCGTGTTCGACAACGTGAGCGTGGTCGTCCGCCATACGCTGGTGCAGGTGCTGACGCCCGACGCGATGCGCGGGCGCGTATCGGCGGTCAACAACATTTTCGTCGGCGCAAGCAATGAATTGGGTGGCTTTGAATCCGGGCTGACCGGCGCATGGCTTGGCGCGGTGAGAAGCGTGGTGCTGGGCGGAATTGGAACGCTGGGGGTGGTAGTTGCGGTTGCCATCGCCTGGCCGCAGGTGATGCGGTTTGGGTCACTTCAGGACGCCAAGGCGATCGAGGAATGAGACGCTAATTCTGATTGGTTGCGTTCCGAAGTTGCGTGAGATTTCCGTTGGCTGCTCCGGAGTTTGTGGTATTGTTGCGATGCCGTTTACGGGGAGCGTCTCATGAATAAACTATTCGGTGTTATCGGGGTCGCGGTTGTTGCTTTGACAAGCAGCGCCAGAGCTGCGGCGATTTATTCGTATACCGCAACGGAACAACCTCCGTTTTTAAATTTTTCCGGACCGGTCACCATAGACTTGTATCTTCAAGAGACGGATACCGCCGGGACGACTCCTACGATCGCGGCGGACGGGGGGCTTTATTCCGCCGGTGTTGCGTTCATCCCGGAGCCGGGTGCGTTCGGAGTCAGCGTGACGGCCGCGAGCAACAATGACGCCGCCGAACCGAGCGGATTTACCGGAAATAATCACGCTGAGATCGATACGGCCAACCCAAACGGGGCCTACATTTTTGACCTTACGAACAACATCGCGACGGTCGGCGTGGCTCCGGTCAGCATCACCAAGGCCGGCACAACAACCACGAGTTTGTACTTGCTGGGAACCGTAACGGTCAACCTGTACGGCCTGACTACGATGGGCTACGTGGATGCGACTTTCGACGTCGAAAGTCTTCACGATGCACCCACGGGTGTCGGCATTCTTAATGCCGGAACCAACCAGAATTCGCTGACATTCGATAGCTCTGATGATCTGGATGTCGGCGGAGCGTTGAATTCTGTAGCGACGGGGACGGGTGCCGACGGCCACCCATCCGTCTTTCCAGATTTTCAATACATTCCAGAGCCGGCGTCCCAAGGTTTGCTCGCGCTGGCGGCGATGGGTCTTGCGGCGGCCCGCCGATGCAGAGCGAGGCAGGCGATTTGAAAATCTACTGTTGGACCGTCGATCATCCACGTGGTGTATCATTAAGATCAACCCTCGCCCACCGGCTAATCCGGTTAAGCGGGTTATCCGGGGAAGATTTACCGGTACGTGTTCACTTCTTTCTGAGCCGCTGACGCGAATGCGCGTCGCCCTGCACCGAGGTCATGTATTGCACTCCTCGTTTTTCGCTTAAGAAATGGGGTCGGTTGGAAAAAGGGAGGAATCACCAGGGTCATTTGCCAATTGGCGTTCTCAAATGGCAACGGACGCTCAGGCGGTGTATATTACGAATGTTGTTATGAGTACGAGGTTTTGAAGCGGAGAGGATCTTTGAAAATGCAGACTCGTGGTAATCGTGCGCGCTATGGTTTAATCATTTCAACCGCCGTTGCAGCAGTGGGGCTGACTTTCGCGAATACGCGCACCTTTGCGGATACGCTAAATTGGGACCCGGGGAATCTGCATGCCGCCCCCGGTAGTGGCGGCCCGGGCAACTGGGATCAGTTCAATCCCACCTGGTTTGATACGACCAACCCCGGCACTTCTGACGTCATCTGGAACAATGCCGGGCAGAATGGCACCACGCCTGACGCGGCGGTTTTCGACGGCACCGCCGGCACCGGCGCCGTGTCGATCGTCGCCCCGCTGGTGGCCGCATCTGTCACCTTTAACACCGGCGGCTATACGCTGACGGGGTCGGTAACAAACAACCTGACCTTGAACGACGGCGGGTCGATTGTTCAAACCGCCGGGGCGGCTTCCAATACCCTCGCCACGCCAATCGTCCTGGGCGGCAGCACCGCCTCTTTCACCAATAACGATACCAATACCACCACCAACAGCATCAACCTGCTGACAATCTCCGGCGGCGTGTCAGCCACGGCGGGAACCACCACCCTCACGCTGAATGGCGCCAGTGGATATAACTACCCGTTCTATAACAGCAGCACCAACGGCCCATTCACCAACACCATCAGCGGCATTATCAGCAATGGAACCGCTGCCTCGCTTGCACTGGTCAAAAGCGGAACAGGAAGCTGGATCCTTTCCGGGGCGAACAGCGCAGCCAACGGCGGCTATAGCGGCGGGACCACGATCAGCGGGGGTGAACTGCAGATTCGCAACGCCAACGCCCTTGGAACCGGCGCGGTGAGCGTTGCCGCCGGCGCGGCGCTGGAATTCGGCAGCACAGGCCTGAATGTCCCCAATAACATTACCCTCAACGGCGTCACCACCGGCGGAGCGCTGGTGGGCGGGCTCGACACCGGAGGCGTTTCCAATACCCTCAGCGGCACGCTCACACTCGCCGCCACCTCCAACGTCAGCACCTACTGGTCTGACAAAACCCTCACCATCAGCGGCCAGATTACCGGCCCGGGCGCGTTGCAGATCGATAAGGTCCTCAGCGGAAATAACCCGCCGGTCATCGTCCTTTCCAACACGACCAACAACTACTCCGGCGGCACATTGCTCGACGCCGGGACGGTGCAGTTCGTCAACGGCGGCCTGGGCACCGGAAATATCACCTTCGTGGGCAGCAGCACCTTGCAGTATGCCCCGTCCACCACCGTCGATATTTCGAGCCAGATCCAGGCGATTCCAACCGGCGTTACCGCAACCATCGACACCAATAATAATTCCGTGACCTTCGCCAGCCCCTTAAGCGGCGCGGGCGGGTTGGGAAAAGCCGGCGCGGGGACGTTGGCCCTTACATCCCCCTCCAGCAGCTACACCGGCAGCACCGTCATCACCGGCGGCGTTCTTAGCGTCGCGGCCGTGAGCGATGGGACCGCAACCACCCTGGGAAATAACAGCACCGTCACCCTGAGCGGCGGCACATTCCAGTACACCGGCGCATCGGCCGCCACCACCACGCGCGCCTTCAACGCCGCCAACACCGCCGGCGGCACCATCGACGTGAACAACGCCGCCGGCAGCCTGGAAATCAACAGTGCATTTCCCGGAAACGGCGCATCGGCCGTGACGAAAATCGGCCCGGGCACGCTGACCCTTTCCGGCGCCGCGGATAACGGCTCGCTCATCCTGAACGTGCAGGCGGGCACGGTGAATTTGAACAAGAGCGTCGCCGGGGGAACGCGCTCGGTTGCCGGCATCAGCAACATCGCCGCCGGCGCCACCGTCCGCATCACCGGGCAGGGCGGCGACCAAATTTATGAAGGCGGATGGAGCAGCACCTCGCCCAACAACGGCCTGGTCAACATGAGCGGCGGCACCTTTGACCTCAATGGCGCCAGCGAGACCATCGACCGCCTGGCCGGCACCGGCACCGTCACCAACAACGGCGCGGCTGCCACCACCAGCACACTCACCGTCGGCGCCAGCAATGGCATCGATTCGAATGGCAATGTGACCCTGTTTGGCGGAACCATCCAGGATGGCACCGGGAAAACGGCGCTGACCAAGACCGGCACCGGCGTCTTCAGCATCAACGCCGCCCAGACGTATTCCGGCGCAACTACCATCGCGGGAGGAACGTTGCGGCTGGGCGTTTCAACCGCCACCCTGCCGGTTGCCGGCAGCAAAATGTGGCTTGATGCTTCCAACACCGCGTCGGTCACCCTTAACGGCAGCAACGTCGCCACCTGGGGGGACCTCAGCGGCAACGGCAACAACGCCGTCGCCGCGGCCGGAAGCCAGCCGACCTATATCACCAACGCCCTGGTCGGCGGGAAAAATGTCATTCACTTCAACGGCACCACACAGGTCTTTTCCGCTCCGCTCAACACCATCTTAAACGGGTCGGCTTACACCATCTTCTCCGTCGAAGGAAAGCTGAGCTCCGGCAACGTCTATTACATGGGCACCCTGACTTCCAACACCAATCAGGGCCTGCATATGGGCTATCGCACCGACGGCGATTACACCCTGGCCCAATACAGCAACGATTTGGACTACACCAGCAGCAGCCTCCAATACAACAACACGCAAACCTTCCGCGTCTGGGATGACCAGCTCAACACCAGCACCGGCCACTCCATCGCCCTTAATGGCGCCGTCGTCGCCAGCAACACCAACACAACTCCGCTGAGCAACCCCGGCGCGGGCGTCATCGGCCAGGGATACAGCGGAACCTCCACGCAATACAACGGCGATCTTGGCGAAATCATCGTCTATAACACCGCGCTGGACGCCGCCCAGAAAGCCGTCGTCGATACCTACCTTCAGGAAAAATGGTCGGGCGTGACCTACAACAACCTCCTGCCCGCGGCGACCGCGCTGAACATCACTTCTGCGACCGGCGTGCTCGATCTGAACGGCTTCAATCAGACCCTCGGCTCGCTGGCCGGCGTGGCCGGGTCTTCGGTGACGCTTGGCACGAACACCGCTGCGGGCCTGACCATCGCCAGCAGCACACCGACGACGTTTTCCGGGACCATCTCCGGCGCCGGGACCGTTACCAAAAGCGGATCGGCCGTGCTCACTCTCAGCGGCAGCAACACCTACACCGGCAAGACAACCATCTCCTCCGGCGTGCTCGATCTGAAAGGCGGCTCACTCGCCACCGCCAACATCACCATCACCGGCGGAACGCTTCAAGGTGACGGCGCGGCCTCCCCCGGCACCATCGTGATGAATATCACCGGCGATACGCCCGATGCCTTCAGCAATTCCGCCGGGGCGAGCGGCCTGGTGATCAGCAACCTCGATTTGTCAATCCTGACCACCGGCACGCAGTCGCAATCCAGCTACATCCTGGAAACCGGCGCCTACACCGGCAGCGCCTTCCAGGCCGTCACCTACAACGGCGGCATGCTTCCCGCCGGCGACTCAATCCAGTACAACCCCGATTCAATCGTTCTGAGCACGGTACCCGAGCCCGCATCATTGGGTTTGCTGGCGCTGGGCGCATTAGGCCTGCTCTCGCGCCGCCGGCGAAGGTAAACCCCGCGAGAGCCTTTTCGCGCAGCAATCTTCAGCAAAAGCGCGAAGCTGGACCGCAGCCGATGACTCGGTTGCTGCGTAAACTGAGCCGATTCCGGCCCTTTGTCGACGAAATGCCGGACGGCGGGCGTGTTCCACGGTTTTTCGTGACACGGGCGTCTCGCCGGCGTCTCGCCCGTGCCTGCGGCGCAATGCGAGATTGAGCCGCGCGCATTTCAGAAATCCAACGCTAGTCAATCCAAGGCACCGGGCGAGACGGCCGTGTCAGGCGTGTCATGACCCGGCATGATAAAACCGCCCGCTTTGAGGATTCAATCGCGAAAGAGCGCTTTATCCCCTTCACCCCCGAAATCGATTCGATTACCATTTCGGCTGTATTTCACGCAACCCACGTCCGTCCTCCGAAAGGCGCGTCTTATGGGAAAAACCAAAGCCTTCCTTGCGGCATTTCTGGCAATTGCACTGATTTCGGCTTGCACGCTGACGGCGCGCGCGTCGGCGGAGGCGGACAAAGGGGCGGCGGCGGGCCTGGCCGCTCTCGATCGGTTTGAGGCCACTGTGCGGAGCCTGAAGCTGACCGAGGATCAAACGCCCAAGATCGACAAATACTTTGCCGCCGCCCGGGCGGACACCAAGGCGCTGGCGGATATTGCTGACGCCGCCGAGCGCGAGAAAAAGTCGCGGGCGATCTCCTCGAAGCTGCGCAGCCAGATCGGCGAAGTATTGACCAACCCGCAGAAGGCCGAGTTGATCAAGAAGATGCCGCCGCCTGTTGATACCGATGCGATGATTGACAGGATCAAGCGCGACCTGAACAAGCCGGGCAGCAAATTGACTGAAGATCAGAAGACCCGGGTGAATGCTGTTTTGGACGACACGAAGAAGAAGCTCGACGATATCATGGCAAACGCGAAGGAGACACAAGTTGATCCCGCGCCAAAGGTGCAGGAGGTCTTGAAGGACATGAAGGTCAAGCTGACCGAGATTCTTTCGCCGACGGCGGGGAAATGAGGGATGGGACGGGGATGGGAGATAGGGATATGGGGAGATAGGGAGATGATTCGACCTTCATTTACGTGAACTCGTCACCCGCTTTCCCCATCTCCCTTTCAAAAATTCCCGGCACTAGCCATCGCCTTTCATTTCCGGTATTCCCCCACCCGTGATTTTTTGGGATTTGCCTATCGATCGGCCGGAGAACCGCGTTGGCGTGCGACTGCTGGGTTGGACCAATTTATTCATCACCCGCATCTTTCATAGTCTTACCATCCTGCGCATGCCAAAGCTGCCGCGGGTGGGGCCGGCCATCCTCGTCTGCAATCACACCAGCGGACTCGATCCGCTTTTTATTCAGGCGTGCCTTCCCCGGCTGGTCATCTGGATGATGGCCCGCGAATATTACGACATCAAGCTCCTGAGATGGGTCTACCGAACCATCGAGGCCATTCCCGTCGAACGCTCGGGCCGCGACATGGCCGCGACGCGGTCTGCCCTTCGCGCATTAAAAAATGGACGGGTGCTGGGCATTTTCCCCGAAGGAAGAATCCCCGATACCCCCGGAATGCTCCCTTTCCAGACCGGGGTGGCACTGATGGCGATCAAGGCCAGAGTCCCCGTTTACCCTGTCTACATTGACGGCACCCAGCGTGGAAAGGAAATGCGCGAGGCGTTCTCCTCGCCCAACCACGCCAGGGTGACTTTTGGGCCGCCCGTGGACTTCGACAGAAGCTCAACGTACCACGAGGCGCTGGAGGCAGCGACGGAAAAAATCCGGCAGGCAATTAATATTCTTGCCAATGTCAAGGGGGCAGGCATATAATAGTCTCGGTAAGAGATTTCAGTTGTATGGGTGGAGGATTGACGGGATGAGCCGCGGCACAGGCGTTCCTTTGTTCGATCACGTCCTGTGCCTCCGAAAAATCGATTGAAGTTTTCCCGCACCTCCGTCCGATTCTTAAAAGTAGTAAGAAACTGGTGAGTCGGGAAGCAAGGAATTGCCAGTTGACACCTTGTCACGACCCGATATGATTGAGTGAAGATAGGTAACTTAGAAAGCCAAAGCGCTGATGGCGCATTTTCTCCCCTCCGGAAGACACCGAGCCCAGAAAGCCGGTGTCTTCTTTTTTTATTTGCGGGTTTTCGCTGGGAACGGGGAGGATGGCGACTGAAGTCGCCACCCCTGTGTGAAGGGGTTTTCCACACATCACCACAATTTCGGGACGGATTCTCCATAGCGTCCCAAAACCGCTCTGCCTGAGTATTTAGCCCGGTGGCCAGGTAAACGCCCGGCCCGCCAGGACGTGCAGATGAAGGTGAAACACCGTTTGCTGGGCCCCGGCTCCGCAGTTGAATACCGTGCGATAGTCCGCGTGGCCCATGGCCGCCATCACCTTCTTGGCCGTCAGAAATAGCCCGCCGACCAGCTCGGCGTCGGCGGGCATCAGGTCGTTCAGTGTGGCGATCTGCCTTTTTGGCACCACCAGCACGTGGACTGGCGCCTGCGGATTGATATCGTGAATCACGATATACCGCTCATCCTCATACGCGATCTTCGCCGGGATCTGCTTGGCGATAATCTTCGAAAAAATGGTTTCAGGCATGAATGCGGATTGTACCGCACGCCGGCGACGGCGTCACGATAAACAGAACCGCCCGAACCTTTCGGCCCGGGCGTTCTGGCTGCGCCGAGTCTCCGACTCGGCTCTATTTCATTGGCCCCGTCCGTGAGGCCAGCAACTTTTCTTCCCGATCAAATACTTTCCTCTTTTTTCCCTACCGCCTTCTGCCCACCGCTTCACGGAATCACGATCGTCTGTCCGGTTTTCAGCGACTGCGGGGACAGGCCGGGATTCGCCGATGCGATCAGCGTCCACTTCTTTCCGTCGCCGTATTCGTTGCGGGCGATTCCGTAAAGCGTGTCCCCTTTTTTCACCTTGTAGCCGGCCGCGTCCGCGCCCTGCGCCAGATGACCGGCCGATGCCTTTCGGCTGGCGACTCGTGTTGGCTCATCGGGCCTCTTGCGGTTGGGCCGCACCGTCGGGGTCACGCTGACGGCCGGTTCTGCAATCGCAACGGCCGGCTCGTCAGGGGGAACGGCGGTCTGCACCGGAAGGGCATATCGTGGCGAAGTCGAGCGCGCGACGGCCTGCGACCCCGCACGGTATGGCCCATCCTGGGCAGGACCCGCCGGCTTCACATCCAGCACCGATTGCGGCATGCTGTCCTGCCTGGGCTGTTGACCCGACTGGCATCCCGCCAATGTCATCGCCGCCAATCCCGCCGCGATTCCTAAAACCTTGCGCATCGTTTATTCCGTTCGTCGTAAAAGAAATCACACGCCGGCCGTCCCTGGCCCGCGCATCCATTTCCGTTTATCGGACGAGCATCGCAAAGTGCTTTAGCGCTTCTGGAAAATCCCGCGTTGCCTCGGTGTCGGCCCCCGCGTCCCCCTTTTCGCTCCCCGTCCGAAATTGCGTTCAAAATTTTGCGCCCCATCATTCCCTCCCACTTAACCCTAACCCCATCCAAACACGCCGATGCCTCTTTAATGTTATCGGCGGCGACATTATAAGACGGCATAATTATGTTCTACACAACTAATGGTGGATGCCACGGTAGGTCGATGCGATCAGCGGGACGTAAAAATATGATTTAGGTTTATGTTAGGATTCGTCCGATGCACAAACCAGCCTCGACGGCGTGAATATGTAAAACGCCGCGAATATGAAATACGGACCAGCGTTTGCGGAGCATCTGACTATGAATCAAGCTGTCACCACCAACGGTATGGAATACCCGCCTTTTGGCTGGGAACAACTGCCCGCCTTTGTACGCGGGGCGAATCGTGGAGCGGCAACCCCGCCGCCGGCGTATGCGGCGCTTCGGGTGGCCATCATTCCCACCGGCCCCGACCGGACCGCCTGCGATGAAGACGAGGAGCGATGGGATGGGCTGTCGTGAGCCATTCAGCCGATGATTGATTGCTGAGGTCGGCCATGCGAAAGGGACTTACCATGGAACGCGATCGATTCTCGCTTGTTTCTCATTCTGAACGCCGACGGCCACACTGGCGGCTGTCGGAGTATTTCAGCGCCGGCGTGCTGAGGCGCGGTCCTTCGGTTGCTTCGATCTGGGCGTTTGTGTGGCTGGCGATTCTGTATCTCTGCGCCCTGGTCGCATTCCATGGCGCGGGGCATTGAGAATCATCACCGGCTGATTACACTCCATCTGATGAAGCCCCGAACCCTGATTCTTCGCACCGCCGGCACCAACTGCGAC
Source organism: Tepidisphaeraceae bacterium (assembly GCA_035695715.1). Classification (GTDB taxonomy): domain Bacteria; phylum Planctomycetota; class Phycisphaerae; order Tepidisphaerales; family Tepidisphaeraceae; genus RYN-428. Next base: position 1,027 of record DASRRM010000490.1, on the reverse strand, counting down.
GCCGAGACAGTGCATGCCTTTGAACTGGCCGGATCAGCCTGCGAAAGAATTCATGTCAATCGCCTGCTACAGCAGCCGTCGCTGCTCGACAGTTTTCAGATGATGGCGTTCCCTGGCGGTTTCAGTTACGGCGACGACATCGCCGCCGGACGGATTCTGGCCAACCAGATCGGCCATCATCTACAGGCCGACCTTCGGCGGTTCATCGAAGCAGGCAAGCCGGTGATTGGAATCTGCAACGGCTTTCAGGTTCTGGTGAAAACCGAGTTGTTGCCCGGGCCGTTGGCCGGCCGGTCGGGTCAAACCTGCACATTGACGCACAACGATTGCGGGCGATTCACCGATCGCTGGATTCATCTCGCCCCGCGCGGAAATAAATGCATCTGGACACGTGGCTTGAGCAATCTGCAGCTTCCCATCGCCCACGGCGAAGGAAAATTCATCCCCCCTGATGCCGCCTACCGCCAGGCGATGTGGGATAACCAGCAGGTGGCGCTGGTTTACACCAAAGCCGACGGCTCCCCTGCCGCCGGCGAGTTTCCCGACAACCCCAATGGAAGCATTGACGATATTGCCGGGGTTTGCGATGCGAGCGGGCTGGTTTTCGGGCTGATGCCTCATCCCGAGCGCTACGTGGACGCCACGCAGCACCCGGCCTGGACGAGCCAGCCAAACCGCCCGCGACAAGGGCAGGGCCTTGCCGTTTTTGAGAACGCCGTGAGTCATGTGCGCGAGGCGGTGGGGGCTGGGGTGTGAGCTTCCGCCAAAGCGCGCGGTTTCGCCGGACCCGCTTAGCAGCGCGTATATGACGTTTCCCGAAGGATCCGCGTCCTCGCTGTCGCTCGTCCACGGCGTGAATCATCGCTACGGTGGAAGCGCGTTCGGATCATTTGTCATTCGGGTTTGATCCGTCGTTGGTCATTCGGACTTCGCCACGGTCGGATTTCGCCACACTGGCGTTTCCCGCAAAGCAACGCTCTAAGGGTTCCTCGCACGCCATTCGACAAAAAGCCCCTTCACATTGGGA
>DASRRM010000489.1:0-9176 GCA_035695715.1 Tepidisphaeraceae bacterium | reverse complement strand
CGTTGAGAATCCGACGGGACATCACGGCCTCCTTTCTATATTGAGTTGTGGTAACTACAACATAGAAAAGGAGGCCAAATATTGCGCGCCCCGCGGGCGAAATTATGCCTGCCGTCGGAATTTAGTTCGCGGCGTAGCGTGTCACGACGGTGCCAAAAAAGACGGCCACACCCATCGTCTCCCTCGTCGTCTCGATCGTTTGAACTACCCCTCTGCGCCCGCTACGATCCATCGCAGCCATGAACCATCGCGCCAACTCACCCACGCCCGCGCCGCCTTTGCCGCTTTCCAGCAAGGCCCGGCGGACGCGCGAGCAGCCTATCAGCTTTTTGATCGAAACCGCCCTGCATAACCCGGGACTCATCAACCTCGCGGCGGGACTCGTCGATCCGCTTACTCTTCCCGTCGAGGAATGCGCCCAGATCACCCAGCGGCTGTTTGCCGATCCGCATCGCGCACGCACCGCCCTTCAATATGACACCACCGTCGGCCTGCGGGCGCTGCGGCAGAAACTGGTCGAGCATATCGCGGCGCTCGAAGGCGTTGCCGTCGCGGATCTGGGATACGGCGCTGAGCAGATCGTCGTCACCACCGGCTCGCAACAGGCCCTTTATCTCGTCGGCGATGCCCTGATCGATCCCGGCGATATCGTCATCGCCGCCAATCCCAGTTACTTCGTCTATACCGGCACCCTCCAGTCGCTGGGGGCGAATGTGCTGGCGGTGCCCATGGATGAAGAGGGGATGGATGTGGAAGCCGTCGCGGCGTTGCTCGACCGGCTTGAGCGCGAGGGGAAGCTGCCTCGCGTGAAGCTGATTTATTGCACGACCTATTTCGATAATCCGACAGGCTTGTCATTGTCGCCGCCAAGGCGGCAGCGCTTGCTCGATATTGTGCGGTCGTATGCGAGCCGGCAGCGGATTTTAATTCAGGAAGACGCGGCTTACCGCGAGCTGCGCTATGACGGCCCGGCCATGCGGTCGATCAAATCGCTTGAGCCGGAGAATGTGCATACGCTGATGAGCCTGACCTTCAGCAAGCCTTTCGCGCCCGGGATCAAGCTGGGATACACCGCCATGCCGGACGATCTGCTGCACGCGGTGTTGCAGCAAAAGGGGAATCACGATTTCGGCTCTGCCAATCTCGCCCAGCACATCGCCTTGGAAACGCTGCGCGATGGAAGCTACCAGAACCACGTTGAGGTGCTCAAGCAAAGCTATCGCGCCAAACGCGATGCGATGCTGACGGCTTTGGATCGGCATATGCCCGGCGAATTGGGCGCGCGCTGGACGCATCCGCATGGCGGGCTGTATGTGTGGCTGACATTGCCGGAGGGATTCGACACCTCGCGCGAGGGAGAACTGTTCAGAGCCGCCGTGGCGGCGGGGGTGTTGTATGTGCCGGGCGATTATTGCTTCCAACCCGACGACAAGGGCCATGTGCCGAAGAACCACATTCGCCTGAGCTTCGGGCAGGTTGATCCGGCGAAAATTGAGCCGGGAATCGAACGCCTGGCCAAAGTGGCCGGCGAGCTTGCCAAGGCCAGCCTCGCGGCAACGAGGGTTTGAACAGAGCCCATCGATGACCGGGGAATCAGGCACCTATGGCCACTAAACAAACCGCTTGCGGCTTCGCGGATCAATGGCTTGGCGATCCAGCGGCTTCGCGGATCAATGGCGTCGCAAACCAGTAGCTTCGCAGACCAATGGCTTCCCAATCAGTCCCTAACCAACCCCATCACTCAACCCCGCCGCCCCCGGCGCCGAACCAGCACAACCATCCCCCCGGCCAAAAGCATCCCGATGGACGCAGGTTCCGGCGTCGGGCTTGCCATGCCCAGCACGTCCACTTCCGTGTAAGCGGCCTGATGCCCGTAGGCGTCAGTCGAGTCGGGAGAGAAGGTGAACTGGATCGCCCCCACGTTCTTCGCAAGAAAGCCGGTGTCATCGGTGAGCGACGACTGAATATCCTCGCCCGGCTGCCCCGTGGTGTTATTGGCGATTTCCGTCGCGTACGGCGTGAAGTTCGTCAAATTGGTCGCCGGCGCAAAGGCGACCTGATAATCCTGATCGACATAGTCGGTGTTCCACAGGCTCGAAATATTAACGCCGGTGATGTCGTATCCCGTGGCCGACCCGGCCAGCGTATAGGTCAACGTCCAGGGAGTGTTTTGCGTGGTGACGGCGGTTTGCACGGAGTGAACGCCATAGGTTCCCCCGGAACCGTCATTCAAGATTGCCGGACTCGACGCCCCAGACCCGTCATCGTACGAAGTAAATCCGGCCGACGTCGAACCCCCATAACTCGGCTGCGACATGTCAACCAGGTCGGTCGAAGAAACCGGAATAACGCTCTGTGCCTGCTGATAGCTGAAAACCGGCGCCCCCAGAGCGATCAATGGCATGCCAAGAATAACGCCCACGACAAGACTTAACTTTTTGTGCATCTTTCTCCTCGCAAACCCCATCGAAATCCAATACCGGGTGAATACCGGGTGCATTTCATCCAAACAGATCATATCGCACGCCGTCCCTGATCGCCAGCCCCGAAAATCGCTGGATTTCCCGCAAAATGGCGATCCGACTTCAGGTCGAAAGGGCAATAATCGGACGCCTCCGCATTCCCGTCGTCAGCTAATGTCCCGGCAAGTTCTGCGGTTAGCCGCGACGCGCAGCGGAGCGTTTAGTACGGAGAAATCGTTTCGTCCCGATGAAACGCTCCGCTGCGCGTCGCGGCTAACCGCAGAGCCCGGAGAGGCATTAGTTGCGCGAAGAGGAGTAAACGGTTTTGAGTGCTGCGCACGGGGGAAAATTTTTGAGCGATTTTTCCCGCCCGGAACATGCCAAAATATCCTTCGGTCCTCTTCCGATTCGTTTATTGAGCGTCACAAAAATATTGTCAGTAACTTTTCGCTCGCACCGCTCGAAAATGCCCATTTTTACGACGATTTCGAAGCGATCGTCGTACTTTTACTGCCATTAGTTATCTGACGATCAATAGCCGTTGCACGCTTGCGTGCCGTCCGTGCCGCACGGTCGACAGTGGCGAAAAATGGGACAGTTTCGTAAAACGGGACGGGTAGTATTTTCATTAAAAAAAACGCGCTACACTTCTTTCCTCCCCAAAATCCCGCGCACCGCCCGCTAAGGATTGAGCTCAGCCGTGCTGTCGAGCTTGCGGATGGTCAGGGCGGCTTGCAGGCGGAGAGTCCTGTCGCTGCCATGTAGAACGGGGCGGATGAGTGGAATCCAGTCGCGGCCTCCCGGGCCCATTTCGCCGATCAGGCCGAGCGTGTGGAGTTTAAGAGAGCCCGAGGCCTTCTCCAGATTCGTTTGCAGGACGCGAGTGGTTTGCTCCGCGGCCGGATAAAACCGCCGCAGGGCCATCAGCGATGCGATCCGCGAATCGCTCAGGCGGAATGTTTCATCGGGATAGCTTTGCGTTGCCAGGGCCGCCAGTGTTTTCAGGGCGCCGGCGTGATCGCCACGCATGCGCGCAACCGCCGCCGTCGCGAATAGGCGAGTGTCGGCATCGGGATCGCGCATTGCGCTCACCAGCGACTGGCCCTGCGGGGAATTTTCCGTCACGTTAAGGCTCATCAAACCCAAAATCGCTGCGGCATGGCCGTCCGGATGGTCGCGATCGTTCAACGCTTTAGCGTAGATTGGGCCGGCTTCGGCGATCGGAGGATCGATCGCCGCGAGATTGTTGACCACGGCAAATAACACATCAGGCGGGCTCGATTGGCCCACTTCCACCAGGGCCTCGATTCCCAGTGGAATGCTCCAGCCGATCTTTCTGAGCGCCGCGACGGCGGAGATGTCGAATTGCCGCGCCGCGAAGATGATCGACGGCAGGCAATCGGCCGCGTCGGCCTTGTATTCTCCCGCCGCGCCCATCGCCGTCGACGCAAGACCCGGATCGGTTTTGATGATTTCAAGCAGCGCGGGAATGGCGACCTTCGGCTCGGCATGGATGTCGCCGATCGCCCAACATGCGTCGCGGCGAATTTCGTTGTCGGAGTCGCCCAACAGCCGAACCAGTGGACGAATCGCCGGCGCTGCCGGCGGGCCGATCCTCCCCAGCGCTTGCATCAGCGACTCGCGAAGCTCGGGGCGGCCGAATTCCAGTTCCCTCACCAGTTCCGGCACCGCCGGGGCGGCCAATGACCAGAGTTGGCCGATGCCGGTGATGGCTGCCCGCGCCACCTCAACATCCGGATCGCGAATATGCCCAATGAGCACCGGCAGGACGCCGAGCGCGCTGACGTTGCATTGGCCCAGCGCCTCGGCAGCGCCGCGGCGCAGGACCGGATCATGGCTCTGCAGCGCCTTGACGCAGGGCTCAACCGCCGCCCGGCCGAACATGCCCAGCGCCCGTGCCGCGTCGAATTGGGATTTGGAATCGCCGAGCAATGCCATCAATGCGGGAATGACCACCTCCGGCTCAGCGCGGGTTCCGATGAAGCCAAAGCCCATCGCCACGCCTTCGCGTGCATCAGGGTCGGCATCATGCACGCCGGCCAGCAAAACCGGCACGGACTTTTTGGGATCGGCGATTTTGGCGATCGCCTGGTAGACATACTGCCGCGATGCACCGTCCTTTTCAGTTTTGAGAAAGTTGCACAGAGGTTCAAAAGCAGCGGCGGCGGCCGGCCCCATATTTCTGATCGCCAGAATCGCATCAAACCGCTCGGGACTATCCGCACCCTTGAGAATTTGAATCAGCACGGGAAGCGCATCTTTCGGATCATACCGCGCCAACTCTTCCAATGCGTTCAAGGCGACCAGCCGCGTTGCAAGCGATTTCGACTGGGCGAGCCTGGCCAACTCCGGAACCGTCGACGCGGCGTCCTTTCCCATATCGGCCAGGTACTGCGCGGCCATTGTGCAGCTATCGCTTTCGCTTTCGATTTCGCGAAGAAGATAGGGAATCGCCGCCGCGCCGTAGTCGCGTACAACCGCGCCCCAGCCCGACCAGATCCGGGCCCGCCGAAAAACGCCGGCGTCTTTGTCATCTTCCGATTTGTCCAACTGGTCGATTGCCTCATCCACCGCCGGAATAACCGACGGCCCGAGTTTTTCCAGCCGATCGATCGCCGTCTTTCGCGTCTTGCTGTTATCGCTGCCGAGATCCTTCGCCAGGCCGGCGATTGCCGGGTCGACCGGCGGGGTGGCCGGCCCGGACGCCGGCTTGGCGGCCAGAGCGGAAGCCGCCAGCATGGCCGGCAGAGCCGCGGTGATAATGGCGCGGGATAATTGCATGATATTGCGAGGTTTCGTTGGTGCGACCTGACGCGAGTTCGCTGGCGCTGTATCGAACCCCTCATTGACGAACGCGACTCGCGAGTATACCACGCCGCATCGCGAATTGACTCGACACTTACGAAAAACCATTTATAGTTGAGTGACCATGCCTCAAGCACAAGCCTCGCTCTGGGTGGACTTTCTCTCTGCCGCCATCAGAACCGGCGGCAAGATGATTCCTGGAGTTTCGCAGGCCATCAGTGTGATCGAAAGTGTCGAAACCAAGCGCGAATGTGAATGCCGCCACACACAAACGCTTGCGGCTGTCAGCCGCGTCGAGAGGAGCATCACTGACACCATTGAGCGCGAGATGAAGGCGGTGCTCGATAAACTCTGTCTGCCCAAACTTACGCCGCGTGAGCTGGAAGAGGAGATTAGCAATTTGTACGACATTCGACGTTACGGCCGCGAGCCATTCCTGGCGCAGGGTCTGCTCGCGAACAGCCATTGGTACGAACAGCTTCGGACCAAACCCAACCTCTACGGCCGAGTTCTTCAGGATAGCGACAAGCCGAGCCCCGAGTGCTTCTACATTTTCATCGATGCCGACAAAACGCGGCTGCTGGAAGTGAGCCCGTTTGCGCTACAGCACTTGCTCGCCGGCCAGTCGCACGGTGTCCCAGCGGCAAAGGTGATTGGACAGTCCGATCTGTTCGCCGCGCGCCTTCCGAAATCGATGGCCCCCACGCCGGAATCTGAGGTCGTCCCCGGCTCATTCATAGAAGAGCAATTTTCCAATGCAAAGCAATATTCCGCGCCTCCGAAAATCACGATCGACCCTGCAAAGGTTTACACTGCCAGGATTGAAACCACCGAGGGCACCATGAACCTCGAACTGTATCCCAAGGACGCGCCCCGACACGTCAATAACTGGATATTTCTCGCCAAGGATGGGTTTTATCACGGCCTGATTTTTCATCGCGTCATTCCCGGTTTCATGATCCAAGGCGGCGACCCGACCGGCACCGGTACCGGCGGCCCCGGCTACAAAATCCGCGCTGAATTCAACAAGACCAAGCACGTGCGCGGCGTACTATCGATGGCCCGCACCAACGATCCAGACTCGGCCGGCTCGCAATTTTTCCTAATGCACCGGGATTCGTTTTTCCTCGACGGCCAGTACACGGCGTTCGGGAAGATAACCACTGGCATCGACGTAGTCGACAGAATCGCCGATGCCCCAAGGTATCCGAACGATCGCCCGCAGACGCCGGCGAGAATCACCAAGGTCACGGTCGGCGAAAAAGTAATTCGTTAAAGAGCCAAGGTCGGGAAGCGTAAGCCGGTGCCCGCAATTCAGCGTTTTTCCCAGGCATCGATGGGATCTGCGCAACGTTGCGAGAAACATATCTTCCACCGGAGTACGGAAAGCATCATCGGGACGAACCGCGGAAGTGAGAGCCGAAGTCAGGCCGCGGGTTCTGTCGAACTTCTCGTGCGGACACATGCAAGAAATAAAAGGGCATGTATCAGTCGATCCGTCACGCGCCGACCAAATGATCCCCGTGCCAATAGCCCGTGACAGACGTCGTTCCGCACGTTCCAGCCTCGCTGGTCCGTCAGCAACACTCTCAAGTACAGGACGCCGTTCTCAGATAAAGATTTTGCAACTGAATCCTCTCGAAGCAGGTCGTCAAGATTCTTAAGCATTAGCCCACCGCCGCGGTGCGGCTTCAGAAAATTGCCGCCGCGCAGACGTAAAAGATGCCGAATCGATGCTTCAACTTGGGGTATAATTATATGGGCTGCTCCTATATGGTCATTCAGGTAATAAAATTGTAGTCCTGAGCGAAGCATTGCCAATGCGTCCTCGGTAAAAACCGGTGATTGCCGGAGGTGGTCGATTATCGACTCGACTGATGGGCTGAGCTTTTCCCGCATACGGTCGATCGCGAGGTGGAGAAACATCCCCGAGAATTGCATGTTGCTTGAGATGTGCCGAACGACACGGCCTTCGAGATCAGAATCGACGCTTCCAATCCGGGCTATTGGCCGTCCCTCGTGATCGGTTATGCACAACGGTAACATGGACATCAATGGCGCCGATTGCCGCAACGCGTTTACGCGATCGACAGACTGCTGCTTGTCAGGGAGAAACTCAAAAGCGATCCGATTCAGGGTCTCGGCTAGGGTCCCGCGCGCGATGTGATCGAGAAATTCATCCATCTCTTTCTTGGAAACTTCCATCTTCTGGCTATACGGCACCATCTCATCGTGGGACCGCTTGCCGGACTCGCTGATCTGAAGAAGGAGTGCCTCCGCTTCGTTCCGCAATTCGAATTCGCGATAACGATCATGAACGGCACGCATCCATCCCATCGCCAGCATGCCACTGGCACCATGCGCAAGGCGTTCGAAGGTCATCCCATACGCAAGCAGCACACGGCGCTTATCATCGTGCTTGCCATTGCGCCGATAATATTTGGCAAGGCGAATTGCGGCGCTCTCAGCGCCCCAGGGATCGACCGGCTTGCCTTCGCCAACCGCAACCAATCGCGCTAGCCGGCTTTCAAGATCAGCTATTATTTTGGCTTCTAATTCGGCGGATTTTGGAACCCTTTTGTCTTCTAGAATAAGGTCGTACGAAAATCCCCACAGACTGCGTGCGTCGTCATCGGCCGCGGCATCTTCATAGCTGACAACCGCATCACGCACAGCCTCAACGCGCGTGGAATCTCCAATTGCCTGCGCGATGGTGAGCGCTCTCGCAAGTTTGATCATTCCGTTGACACCGTGCTTTACGAGCTTGCCCGAGGCGGCGTCCATCGTCGAGTCGATTACTATTTGCGCCATGTCGATTCCAGGCGCTACGCCGCCAAACCGCTTTTGGAACTCCCAACAGAGGTCCGCATAACGCACCTTCAACACGGGATGTTTTGCCTCGCGGGCTCGTCCTGCCCAATACTCGAACGTTTCTGAATCAAACTGCCGGATGTCGGGTGTGTGTGCATCTTTTCCGTCTTCCGTCTTCCCTCCCCACATCGGCCCGTAATACGAATCCCAACCGCCTTCCTTAGAACGGTACGCGGGAGCAAACATGAACGCGGCCCACTCCGCGATGGCTTCAGGAGTCGGTGTCTCTCCCGCGTCCCTCCCCTCCTTAAGATTCGCTGCGATAGCATCATGAACGTCGTGGTCGTCGAGTGGTTTAACGGTGCCGTCAAGACGTTCGAGAAGTTGTTTTAGGTTCTTGAACTCGGCCTTCATATAGTCTATCCCGGTGTGATTAACTCGTGCCGCAATTGGTTTTTCTCGCCATTGCGGCGAAAGCGAGCGCCCCACCCACAAGATTAACACCTTCCAGCCTTTGACTGTCTCCAACTCATCCTAGCAGCCTGAGATGTTACGCCGTCATGTGTATGAAGACGAATTCCAACACGCCCTATTATTTCAGCTTCGGGGCCGGGTTGCCTCTCGTTGAGCGTTGCCCCCAAATGAGGATCCGGCCATCGTTTGGCACTTGGCTCACCAACCGCGACCACACGTGGGCTCCGAGGTATCTCTTTGCGCAACGAGGCGGACATTTCATTGCGCCGACCGGTTTCCGCAGCGCCGCCCCGGTTTGAACTGCCACGCCTCCGCCGGTAGGATCGGGTGGGGAGGGGCAGAGGTCGGACGTCAGAGGTAAGAGCGGGCAGGTTAGAAAGGCACGGATGGAAGCATCGGCGGGCACGGTTTTTTGCGATGGGACATCGGCGGGACACAATGGGACATAAAACGTCCCAAAAATGTCCCAAATGTTAATATCGTTCGGCCCGTGCGTTGTTATATATATGCGGTGAGTGAACAGATGTTTTGGATTGGCGAGTCTTGAGGTTGTTAGCGGCGCTGGGGTGCCTGAGCCGGTGAAATAGTGCGCAGCATCAAAGG
>DASRRM010000488.1:0-12242 GCA_035695715.1 Tepidisphaeraceae bacterium | reverse complement strand
TGGTGGAAGATTCAGCTCCAGCAAGGAATTAAACGATGGAGCGGACGAGATACGGTGTCGCTTACGTCGAATGCGCTGGCTTCACCGACTCATTCTCCAGATTCGCGGCGTCAACCAATCCGAGATAACTCAGAAGATTCTCGCCCGTTGATCTGTCGTGAGCGTCCGGCGAACAGGTGGGCAATACGCCGCTCGGCTGCTTTCGCCGTGGGTTTGGCATGGGTTGGATGACGGAAGGTGCAAAGGGGACATTCCTAATTCGCGGGCTTCCGTTTCGGAACTTGTTGGGCTGTCTCAGGGTGACGAATGAGTGGGTCGATGGGCATCGCAACCATAGAAACGGCGGACCTGCGGTCCAGCGGCTACGCGAAGTATGATTCTATACGGGCTCGCGCTGTCGGCGTGATGAGATAGTGCAAAAGGGGACAAGCCGGGGACATTCCTGAGTAATTCACTCCTCGCGAGGCGTCGTGGGACATCGGCGGGACACGGATGGGACATTTTTGTCCCAAAAATGTCCCGAATGTCCCATCGAAAGCGGGGCGAGCGACCGGGGCGATATCGGCGCAAGGTATTGGTAATAATGCCTTTACGCGCATTGGAAAAGAACCCAATGTCCCATTCTGGAGCGAAAATTCGAAAAAATGGGACACTTTGGGACATGGCCCCAGCGCAACACCGGCGTGTTGCGCAAAAATGGGGCGCAATGGGGCGCTTTGGGGCGCGGCGGACCGGGCCAGGGCGTGCGGGCTCTACGGACAGGACCGGTGTTGTTGGGTTGGCCGGGGAAGGTGATGAGCGGGGTGCTGCCGTCGCGGGTGGGATTGCTGACGGAGATGGCGATGTCGGTCGCAGCGCCGGGCGGATGCCGTGGTTGTGGAGGCGAGGCTGAACGTGGCGGGCTGCGGGTTATCGGCTCCGGATGGCGCTCACCATCGCCAGCACCTGTTTCATCGCACGAACATCATGGACGCGGACGATTGCCGCCCCGTTGGCGGCCGACCAGGCGACGGTGGCGGCGGTGCCGAAGGGGCGGCCGGTTTCGGCGCGCTCGCCGGTGATCTTTTCGATGAAGCCCTTGCGGCTGGCGCCGACCACCAGCGGCGTGCCGAGGGTGGCGATGGCGGGGAGATCGCGGAGGAGCTGGAGGTTGTGGTCGGCGGTCTTGCCGAAGCCGATGCCGGGGTCGAGAAGGATGTTGGCGGGTTCGACGCCTTCGGAGACGGCGGCGGAAATGCGGCGGCGGTGGAACTGCGAAACCTCGGCGGTCACGTCTTGATAATGCGGGGCCTGCTGCATGGTGGCGGGGTTGCCCTGCATGTGCATCAGGATGATCGGGGCATGATGGCGGGCGACGAGGGGAAACATGCCGGGCGAATCGCGGCCGGCGGAGATGTCGTTCACCACGTTCACGCCGGCCTCGAGGGCCGCCGCGGCGACGGCCGCCTGCGTGGTGTCGATCGACAGCACGACCGCCACGCGCTTGCGCAACTCGGATAGCACGGGCATCAGGCGCTGAAGCTGCTCGTCGGCGGATACGCTGAGCGATCCCGGGCGGGTGGATTCAGCGCCGATGTCGATCCAGTCAGCGCCGTCGGCCGCCATTTGCTCGGCATGGGCGAGGGCCGCGTCGGCGGCGGCGAATTTGCCGCCGTCGGAAAAGCTGTCGGGAGTGAGGTTGAGGATGCCCATCACGAGCGTGGGGCGGTGCGGGTCGGCGAGCCACGAGGAAAGAGCGGAAGGGGTCATGCGGATGCAAGCACGGGCAGGATGCCCGTGCCACTGTTATTCAACGAGGTTCTTCTCAAACACGATCAGATTATCCGCATGGGTTGAATCCCAGCGAATGCCGACGATGTCGTAGCTTTGGGCGACGGCGAAGTGGATGAATTCGCGCTGGTGGTTCATGCATTCGCAGCGGATGTACTCGTAGCCGTGGTCCTTGGCCCAGGCCTGCTGGGCTTCCTGGAGCTGGCGGCCGACGCCATGGCGGCGGAGGTCGGGAACCACTGCGCCAAGCCAGTGGTAGAACATGCCGGGCTTGAGCTCAAAGCCGATCCAGAATCCGACAGGCTTATCGTCCATGCGGGCGATGAGGGTGAGGGTGTTATACCGGCCCATGAACCGGCGTTTGAAGAAGTCGACCTCGCGCTTGGGTCGGAAGCACGCGTTGTAAAGCTCAACTGCCTTGGGCAGGAGCCGATCGTCTGCGATGATGATGTCAGCCTGGGCCACCGGAACAATACCTCCAAGAAGCGCGGAAAAGGATTGTATCGGGTTTGCGGGGAGTTTCCATCTGGGTGTCCGGGGCAACACGCAAGCGGGTGTGGCGCTCAAAGGTGGCGAGGGGCGGATTTTCTAAATGCGCACGCCGGTGTCTGAGGTACTCCGAAGACCCGGATCGGTCGTGCGAAGGATCCGGGTCTTCGGAGTACCTCAGACACCGGCGTGAACACTACGAATCCCGCTGTCACTCCAATTCCCACTTTCCCCTGAGTACAAACGCACTCGGGGTGGCAGTCGCCCCACAAAAAAGCTAGGCCCACGCAAGCTGGGGACAAATGCGCCGCGCACGGAGCGTACTCCCGAAGTAAGCGGATCCCGGAAACCGCTTACTGCGGGAATACCCGGAGTACCCTCCGTGCGCGGCTCGTTTTGCCCTGCACCCTTCCGCAAATGAAATCAGGGTGCCGGACGATTGCGTCCGGCACCCTGAATCCTCGGTTCGGTTGTGGGCAGCAGTTACCCCGGTGTTGGAAGCGGGCCTCCACCCAGCCCACCGATTCCGCCGGCGCGGATGTCGGGACCGGCGGGGCTGTCGGAGGGGGCGATGACGGTTCCGCGGCGGCCGCTTTCGCGCTCCAGGAGGTCGCCGACGGTGGGGCGGCTGAGGGTTTCGCCGCGCATAATCCGCTCGACGTCGGCGCCGTCCAAGGTCTCATATCGCAACAGGGCCTTGGCGATGGCCTCGATGCGGTCCTTGTGCGATTCGAGCAAGACGCGCGATTCTTCGAACAGGCGGTCGATCAATTTCTTGACCTCCTCGTCGATGATCTTGGCGGTTTCCTGGGAGTATTCCTTGTTTTCACCAAAGCCACCCAGGGCGTTGGGGCGGGTGTCGTCTTCGCCATAGAAGACAAAGCCCAGGCGTTCGTTCATGCCCCATTCGGTGATCATCTTGCGGGCGATGCTGGTGGCCTGGCGGATGTCTCCCGATACACCGCTGTTGATGTCGCCGGTGAACATTTCCTCGGCGATTCGTCCGCCGAAGGTCATCTTGATGAAGGCGGTGCACCAGCGCTTGGAATAGTTATAGCGGTCTTTCTCCGGCAGGGTCATGGTTGACCCCAGCGCCCGGCCGCGGGGAATGACGGTCACCTTGTGAATCGGATCGGAATCGGGGCGAAGAAGATATTGCACCACGGCGTGGCCCGCCTCGTGATAGGCGGTGCCGAGCTTTTCTTTTTCGTCCATGACCCGGCTCTTGTTGGCCCGGCCAAAACGAACCTTGTCGCGCGCCTCTTCCAGATCGTCCTGCTCGATGTATTCCTTGCCGGCCAAAGTCGCGCCCAGAGCCGACTCATTAATGATGGCGGCCAAATCCGCGCCGCTGAAGCCCGGCGTGGCACGGGCCAATTTCAGCATGTCGACGTTCGGCCCAAGCTTCACCTTGCGGGCGTGAACCTTCAAAATTTCCAGCCGACCTTTGACGTCGGGCAAGGGAACGTAAATCTGCCGATCGAATCGGCCCGGACGGGTAAGAGCCGGATCGAGCACGTCCACGCGGTTGGTGGCGGCACAGACGATCACCTGATCGTTGGTTTCGAAGCCGTCCATTTCGACGAGGATGGCATTCAGCGTTTGCTCGCGCTCGTCATGTCCGCCGGAGCTGAATCCCGAACCGCGGCGGCGGCCGACGGCGTCAATTTCGTCCAGGAAGATAATGCAGGGGCTGTTGTCCTTGGCCTGCTTGAAGAGATCGCGCACCCGGCTGGCGCCGACGCCGACAAACATCTCGACGAAGTCCGACCCGGAGATGGAGAAGAAGGGCACATCGGCTTCGCCGGCGATGGCCTTGGCGAGGAGTGTTTTGCCGGTGCCCGGCTCGCCGACGAGAAGCACGCCGCGGGGAATGCGTCCGCCGAGGCGTTGGAATTTTTTGGGGTTCTTGAGGAACTCGACGATTTCCATCACCTCTTCCTTGGCTTCCTCGATGCCGGCGACATCGTCGAAGGTGATGTTGGTGTGTTCCTTGCTCATGACCTTGGCGCGGGCCTTGCCGAAGTTTCCGAGCATGCCGCCTGCGCCGCCGCTGCTGCGCAGTTGGCGGAAGACAAAGAACCAGACGAAGCCGAAGATCAATATCCAGGGAATAAGCGGAACGACGATCTGCATCAGGAAGTTGTTGTTGTTCTGGACTTCGAGAGAGACGGTTCCCTTGGTGATGTCCTGAAGCCAGAGGACGAACTGCATGCCGGTGAAGGTGCCGGTCGGGGCTTCGGTCTGGAATTTCAGCACCTGCTGGGTGCCGTTCTTCATTGGGATGGTCTGGGGTGAGGTAAACTTCCCGGAAACGGAGTCGCCCTCAACAATGAGGCTGGAGATTTGCTTTGCGTCGACCTTCTTAAGGAATTCGCCGAAGGGAATGGGCGTGTAATCGGGATGGCGCTGGGAAATGAGGAAAACCAGCACGATGGCCAGCGCGACGAAGAGCACCCATCCGGCGAGTCCGCGGCCGAATTTCATGCCGCCATTGGGCAGCCCCGGGCGGGGGCGTTTTTGGGGGGGCCGGTCTGGTTTTTGTTCTGCCATAAGAATCACGTCCGTTTTTCGCGCCTGTCCGGCGGTTTTGGCGTTTTACTGCCAACCGGCAGCGCGCATCATGCGCCAATCCGGCTTCAACAGTGTACGCCCGGTGACATCATAAGGTTGTATGGCACCGGTTTTCTACCTGTCGAGACGCCAGTTGTAATGAAATCTTTGGGAACCGCCATTGACCAGACCGCCGGACTCAACCCTATCTCGTATTCATCGGATGGGGCTGCGGGGAAGTTAAGGGAAGCGAGGGGTGGGTTCAACGGCTGTTGCGGGAAATTATCGGTAACCGAATGGGGGCGAATGACGAAATCTGAATGACGAATGACGATTCAAGTCCGAATTCCCTAATGACAAATGGAGGCCGCCATTTGGGGTAACTTGTTCAGGATTGTCATTGGTTATCGGTCATTGGTCATTTGTCATTTGTCATTCGGATTTCGTCATTCGTCATTCGCAACGCGGCTTATTGCGGCGTCGGCGCCCGCGTATCCTTCGTGCCCCAGTCGGCTTGCATTTCCTGCACGATGGCCAGCGCCAGGCGTTCGATATTTTCCTGTTGGCCGACCCATTGGTCTTCGCCGAGGGTGGGGTAGTAGGGGGATGTTTGCTCGAAGCCTTCGCGCTTGATCAGGATTTTGCCGGTTCGCAGATCGCGCCAGGTGAAGCGAACGACGAACACAAACATCTGCTCCATGGGCACTGCCGACGTGCGGTTGTTGCTGAGGGTGATGGTCCGGGTGTTGACGATTTCGCAATCGAGAATCGTGTCGGCCCGTTCCTTGGGCACGACCTTATACGGCGTCTGCCCTTCGATCTGCCCGATGACCGCCTTGGTCAACTTGAATTCCGCCCCCTGCACGTAAGTGCGATTGCCAAAAATCGGGACGGCCACCGTTTTCACGTCATCGCGATAAAGCGTATGCCATTGATAGCCCGGCTCGTTGTCGGGATTGCCGCTGAGGTGATAGCCGCACCCGGCCGACAGCATCGCGGCGAGAAAAAGTGCGACTGCAATAGTCCATTTGCGGGCGAATTTCACGATCTGACCTCCGAGCCGGGGATAACAGGTGGCTAATGCACATCAAACGAAGGCCGGCTCGCCGGCGCGGGCAGCTGGCCGGCCGACGCGGGTGGCGGCGGCGTGGCCAGCACGGCCGGCGGCATCTTTTCGATGATCTTCCTTGCAGCCTCGGCGTCCTTCGAATTGGGATATCGCTGAATCAGCGAACGATACAGGTAAAGGGCCGCGGAGGGGTTATGCACCCGCATATAATAGTCGGCGTCGGAGGCGATCTTGGCCGACAGTTGCTCGTCGATGCGATCGATGAACTTCTGCACGTCGCGCTCCTGGGCCAATTCCGGCGTGCGGACGGTGATTTCGACGAATTCGGCGCGGGCGTCGAGCAGCGGGGTAATGTCATAGCGCGGGCCGCGAAATTGCGCGAAGTTGGAAAATGCCTGGCGGAGCCGGGCCTGCGGCACCTCGGGGCTGCGCGGGTATATCCGCAGAAATGCGCCATAAGCATCGGCGGCGACGTCAAACTGCGAGGTATGGTAGTAAAAATCCGCCGTCCGGCGTAATGCGCGCTCGGCAATCGGCGCGCCGGGCGCTCGCTCCTGAATGCGATACATCATTTCGATGCCGGTATCGTCCATCGGAATGATTGGCATGCCGAGGAATGTATTTTTCACGCCGCGAAGGTAATCGTCGGCAACGCGGTATTGCAGCTCCAGTGCCGGGAAGAAAAGCTTGCTTTCCGGCTGAGTGTCCATCAGCTCGTCCAGTTCGTAAAAGCATTCCACGCGCTGGCCCAGGGCATAATAAGTCTCGGCCATCAAGAACAAACCCTGGTCGCGGTCGGGGGCCTTGGCGTTGGTTTTGAGCCAGGCCAGCACCACATCATGGGCGCGGTCGAAATCGCTGGATTTGAGCAAAAGCCGAACGCGATCGAGAACCGGATTGGCAACCGGCGCAGGAGCGGCGGCAGCTTGAGTGGCGGACGTATTGGTCCATTCGCCCTTGTCGTTGAGTTCCCAGGTTTTAGTCTGAGCCCAGAGCGGCGAGCCAACGAAGAGCAGTCCGATAATAAACCAAATTCGCGGCCATTCCATGCGGCGGGATTGTAATGAGAGGCTGGGCAAGTTGCCAGAGCGGGCTTTTATCAACAAAGCCGTGTCGGCGACGGTAGTCATTTGTGAAGCGGATCATAAATCGGGCCATAACACTACGCACATAAGCAACGAAGGAACGTGCTTAGCCTATGTCCGAAAGCCCATTGGGTTTTCGGGCAGCGTTTGGTTCCTTGGTGGGTTTCTGCCGGAGTAACACAACATGATTTTTCCATCACGCCGCGGATTCCTTGCCGCCTCGGTTGGCGCCCTTGCCGCTGCCCCCCTGTTTGCCGCTGATCAAACGATCGCACTGGCCAGTAACCCATCCAATAATCCCGGCGGCGATGATTTCACCTTCGCGCCAACGACCCTGTTCCTGACCTGGCAGAGCGACCCGACAACGACGATGACCATCCAATGGATCGGCGCAGTCGGCGAAGCTTCTGACACCAAAATCGCCTATGCACCGCTGACGTCGGGAAGCAGTGCCACAACCCAGCCCGCGACTTCCCCCAAATCAATCTGGCTGACGCAATCGCCATTGCTGCGGCCGTTTCCGTTCAGCGATTTGAAGCTCTTCCGCGCCGAGCTGACCGGCCTTTCCCCCGGCGTCAATTATCAATTCCGCATCGGACACGACTCGCCCACCTATCGCTTCCGCACCATGCCCGCCAAGCTGACCGATGCGTTTCACTTTATTTCCGGCGGCGACAGCGGCGCGAATATTCATGCCGTCAACAACAATATCCAGGCCGCCCGCCAGGACCCGCAATTTGCCCTCATCGGCGGCGACCTCGCTTACGAAAACGGAAAATCCGTCGCCACCACGCTGGCGTTCATCCGCAATTACAGCAGGACCATGATTGCCAAAGACGGCCGGATGATTCCCATGATTGCCTGCATCGGCAACCACGAAGTGGACGGCGGCTACGACAAGCCCCGCGCCAAGGCCCCGTTCTTCTATGCCCTGTTCGACGGCCTTTTCAAAGACACCAGCTATACCGCACTCGACTTCGGTGACTACCTGAGCCTGATCCTTCTCGACACCGGCCACAATTCCCCCATCGGCGGCGAGCAAACAAGCTGGCTGGAAAAAACCCTCAAGGCGCGGGTCGATCATCCCCACGTGTTTGCCGTCAACCACGTTCCCGCCTACCCATCCAATCGCAAGATGGAAGCCATTCCCACCACCCAGCCCGGCGAGCAACCCAAGGGCGGCACCGGCGTCGGTAATCGCAAGTATTGGACGCCTCTCTTCGACAAATATCGCCTGCCGGTGGTTTTGGAGCATCACGACCACACCTTCAAGCGCACCAAGCCGCTGATCGACGGCATGGTCAATGCCGACGGCGTGATCTATCTGGGCGATGGCTCCTGGGGAAAACTCCGCGCCCCGCAAAGCCCCCAGAAGCTGCATTTCCTGGCCAATGCCAGCCGCGATTACCACCTGTCGCTGCATTGCCTTCAGGGTGAGGAGCGCTTCCATCTGGCGCTGGACGAGTTTGGGCGCGTGATGGATGTGGGGCATAGCGGGCAGCGGAAGCTGGGAGTGGTGGCGATGCCTTCGTAGGGAGGACCGAACGCAATGGGCGCCCTATTCAAGAAGATTCGCGAATGCGTGAATAATGGCCGCTACGTCGTGGGCCAGCATGCCGCCGAGCGTCTTGAGGAGCGCGGAATTCTGGAATGGCAGGTGGTTGATGGAATCGAGGATGGCGCGCTTCTCGTCGAACGCCCCGGAGCAACCCCTAATCCGATTGCCGAGATTAACCAGTTTCTTGCCGACGGTAGCGAGGTCAAAGCGGTGTGGTCGTATATGATTTCAGTGGACACCGCAAAGCTGGTCACCGTACACTTCTATGACGACTAGAGAGCGTAACTATGAATCTCCCCGGAAAAAGAGTCCGCCGCACGCGATTGGTTCGAACCGATCGCTTCGTCGTCGCCGTTGACGTCGAGGCGGTTATCCCGGATGCCGATCCGAGCGAGCCTTGCTTTGAACCGCAAGCGGTCGAGCTTTTGCGGCAAGTTGAATCGCATGCCAAAAGCGGCGATATCGAATGGTTGAAACGGCATGGCAAGGTGTACACCGCCATCGAAGCGGCGTAATGGTTTGAATTCCAGGATGATGCACGCGGAAAGAAATGATCCCGGCCGCGGTATCCCGTCCGCGATTATCCCTGCGTTCCCTCCCAACGCCGATGCGCTTCTATCACAAACGGGTTCGCTGATCACCGACGATATGCTGACCGAAATCAGCGAGGCTGATTACGGCCAGGATGCCGATGAACATCTCGCTCCGCTCCTCACAATTCGCGACAGCGTGCAAGTCCCCGCGCCGCTGGAATGGCACCCCAAGGAGGTCCTGGAATTGATTCGCTGGTCAATGCCCCAAGACCCCGACTGGAAGCCGGGGAGTATTGGGGCACGCGGGCATAAGATGCGGGCATTCTGCTGTGCGGCGTTGCTACGGGCCGGCGCGGATTCGCTAAGCGAGCCCTATTTGCAAGGCGAAAACCAAACGCTCGCGGCACTCATTGAATCAGTGCTTTTTCTGAAGGGCTCGTTGCCTCGGGCCGCGGCGCAATTCCTAACTTTCAGAATTCCGCGGCTTTTGTGTCAGGCGCGCAACATAGAAGAGCGTCCGCTGTTTGCCTTTGGATTGATGGTTCTCGTACTCATGGATGCACCCGCGATTTTTTCACTTGCCGACATCGGGCAGATGATCGATTTCGTGGAAGAATCGGCGATCGATGTCCGCGATCCAACCCGCGCCGGTGGCGTATTCAACCCGCGCGACACGTCCTTTCTGTCGCTGAGCGGCTACGATCTAAGACACGACCTGTGGCGATCGTTTGCGCTGCGGCTGCGCCTCGCATTTCCCGACAACGCCCGGCTGGTTTCATTTTGCCGAATTACAGAAGCGCGGAATTGAACTACTTTGCCCTGAGCAACAGCACGGGCACCTCGACGCTGTGCTGCACCTTGCTCGCCGTCACGCCGAAAACCAGATCGCCTATAAACCGATGCCCGTGGGTGCTCATGGCGACCAGGTCGCAGCCGTGTTGTTTGACCCATTTCACGATTTCGGTGGCGGGATCGCCGAAGGCCAGATCGGATTTGGCGGTGATTCCCTCGCGCTCGAACTCAGCGCGCACTTTTTCCAGATAGGCCTTGTCTTCGTCCACTTCCGGGCTGACGGCATCGCTGCCAAACGTGCGGGCGGCCCAGCCGTCAGCAACATGCAACAACGCCACCCGGCTGTGCATCATCTTCGCCAATGCCTTGATGTGATCGATGATGGTGCGATCGGTCGGCGTGGTGTCGAGCGTGATGAGGATGTTGTCGTACATGTGACCTCGGGGAAAGAGGGCTTTTACAGTGGCACGGGCGGCCCGCCCGTGTCTTTTCTGTGCAAAGCGATAAATGCTCAAACTGAGCGGTTTTTGGGAAAAATGTCTACACGCCGGGGCAAGCGGCGCGCCGAACGCATCGTCTTGAGAACAACTTTGTCGCCGCGCCGCCCCGGATTTACGGAGCGCTCGGCAAATCCGGGGCGGCGCGGCGATTGCATCGCTCGCGCTAAACCACGGTTGCGCGCGCCGCTTGCCTCGGCGTGGAGGCTTCTTTCACTTCATGCGACGCATGTCACGTCATCCGCGTATCACCGTCCATGCCGTCCTGATCGCGTCCGGCAAACCGTAAATATCCAGCGCCGTGATCAGAATCGCGCTGCCCCAGCTTGCCGTCAGCAGGAACCACCCGCTGCGCCAATGGCCCATGCGCCGGCGCGAACTGGTGAAGTGCAGCAGGGGAATCATTGCCATCGGCAGTTGCAGCGCCAGCACGACCTGGCTGAGGTTGAGCAGGTCGGTGACGCTCCCTTCGCCGCGCACGCCGATGACTAATATCGCCGGGATGATCGCCAGGCAGCGCGTGACCATCCGGCGAATCCACGGCTTTAGCCGCCAGTGCATGAACCCTTCCATTACCACCTGCCCGGCCAATGTGCCGGTGATGGTACTGGCCTGCCCGCTGGCCAGCAGGGCGATGGCAAACAGCGGGCTGGCCGCGGCAGCGCCGAGCAGCGGCGCCAGCGTCAGGTAGGCGATGCGAATCCAATCCGTGTCATTGTTAAATGGCACGACGCGTCCGCCGGCAACAGTAACGCTGTCTTTGCCAAAGAAAACCATCGCCGCCAGAACGACGATCGCGGCATTGATGAAGAAGGCGATCGTGAGCGCGAAGGCCGAGTCGATGGTGTTGAAGCGGATTGCCGCCCGGATCGCCCCTTCGTCTTTTTGCAATTTTCGGCTCTGCACCAGTGCCGAGTGCAGATACAAATTGTGCGGCATGACCGTCGCGCCGATGATCCCTATCGCCACATAAACCATCCCCGGCCGGCGAAGTCCCGGGTGCAGCATGGCATGACCCATCTCCAAAAAACTGGGCCGGGTTTGCGGGAAGACGAAAATCTCCACGAAATAGCACAGCGCGATGGTGGAAACCAAAACCAGCACGACCGCCTCGATCTTGCGCATGCCATACCGCTGCAAGGCAAGCAATAGCAGCACGTCGGCGCTGGTGATGATGACGGCCCAGAAGATGGGAATGTGGCCGTGCGTCAGCAAATTAATCGCCACCGCACTTCCCAGCACCTCGGCCAGGTCGCATGCGCCGATTGCCACTTCGCACATCAGCCAGTTGGGCCATCGCGTCCATTTCGGGTACCAATCGCGGCAGCATTGGGCCAGGTCTTTGCCGGTGACGACGCCAAGCCGGGCGGAGATGACCTGAAGAAAGATCGCCATCAGGCTGGCCAGGGCAACTACCCAGAGCAGGTCATATTTGAATAGCGCCCCGCCGGACAAATCGGTCCCCCAGTTGCCCGGGTCCATGTATCCGACGCTGATGAGAAGGGCCGGGCCGACATAGGCGCGCCATTGCTTCCAGAACGTTGCGGTGTGATGCGGGACGGGAACAGAATTGTGCATTCCCTCCAGCGACATGGCATGGCCCGGATCCCCGTCAACGGTGGCGGGCATCGCATAGTCGAGAGGCTGGGGAAAATTGGCATCTTCGGGCTGTTTCATCACAAATCCGGTCAAGCGAGCGATACATCTTAGCTTCGGGCTTGCAGAACATAACCTATACCTATTTTCTCAATAACCTTCCCAGTCCGTCGCTCCTGATTAATAACGCCGGTTCTGAGGTACTCCGAAGAGCCGGGTTCTTCCGGGAAGGCCCCGGTTCTTCGGAGTACCTCATTAATCAGAACCGGCGTCGCGCGGACCGGGCTGCGAAACGGTGAC
>DASRRM010000487.1:0-4504 GCA_035695715.1 Tepidisphaeraceae bacterium | reverse complement strand
TCGCGCGAAGGATCCGGGTCTTCGGAGTACCTCAGACACCGGCGTCAACATTATGAGTCCCGGTGTCAGCCCCACGAAGTCAGCATCCACGCCAGCATTGATTCACGCCTTCCCCGCCCCTTTTTGCTTCAGATGCGCATCGAAAAAATCCTCGACCGTCTTAAAAATCTCCGGGCTGAAAAAGCCGTGGCCGGCGCCTTTGATCACGTCCAGCTTTACATCCACCCCGGCGTTTTTCAGGGCATCCCGGAAAATTTCACTTTGCGCCAGGGGAACGAGATTGTCCTTGTCGCCGTGCATGATAAGCGTGGGCGCTGAATTCTTGTCGACGTAGACGATCGGATTGGCCTTTTCGGTTTTTTCCTTTTCCTTCTGGATTGGCCCCCCGATCAGGCGCGATACCAGCGAGTCAGGGGCGTCGGCGTTCAGGGCGTTCTTCACATCCCCCGTCTTGGCCTCTTCTTCGATCTTTAGGAAATCGGTTGGGCCGAACCAGTCGCAAACCGCCTGCACCCGGCTCGACTGGTCGAGATTTCCTTCATCGCCTTCCAGGTTCTTCACATCGCCGGTCGTTCCCAAAAGCGCCACCAGATGTCCGCCGGCCGATGCGCCCCATGCGCCGATATGATTGCTGTCCAAGCCGTAATAT
This sequence comes from Tepidisphaeraceae bacterium, assembly GCA_035695715.1. GTDB lineage: Bacteria > Planctomycetota > Phycisphaerae > Tepidisphaerales > Tepidisphaeraceae > RYN-428. The sequence goes on along the minus strand of DASRRM010000487.1, from coordinate 3,855 downwards.
CGGGCATGCGCCCGCAACCAGCGCACGGCCGCCTTGCAGTCGTGAAGCTGCGCGGGAAAGACCGCTTCATTGCTGAAGCGGTAATTGATGCTGGCGATGGCATACCCCTTGGGGACCAGCAGGCTGCCGATGAATGCCTCGTGCTTGTCGCCGCTCACCCATCCGCCGCCGTGCACATACATGATGACCGGCACCGGCTTGCCCGCTTTTTCCGGCAAATACAGATCGAGCAGCAGCGATTTGCCGTTGACGTTGGCGTATTCGATATTGGGAATGAGTTTCACACCCGGCGGAAGGCCATTGGGGGCCGGCTTGGCGTCATCGCCGCGGGTGATGGGGGCGGCGATGAGGCAAAGGAGAATCGTCAAGAGCAATATCGGCGTGCGTCGGCGCATGGACTCCTTGGTAAGAGGCAACCGGAGATTTTGGCGATTGGCGCGGGATTGCAAGGGGAAAGCTCCGGGAACGCCGACGTCCTCGTCGGCTCTACCAGTTGGGGCCGACGAGGACGTCGGCGTTCCCGGTGGCTTTCCGCGTAAGGGCAAGTCAGCGTTATACGTCGATGGTCACTTCTTCATATTTGCCCGGCATGCTCGCGATGAATCGCGCCGGAGCAATCGCGATGGCTTCTTTCAGCGCTGACGCAAGGTTCGCAAGCAATGACGCGCGCGTTCGACCCTGGGAATTCACGTCCTCGATCTCAGCGACCCATCCGATCCACCATTTTCCGTCGCGTTGGATTACAGCGGTGTAGCTCGTCATTTTCACATCACAAATGGTAAGAGTTTCGTCGCACAACGCATCCGTGGGCTTCCGCCCTCGGCTATTAAGCAGAGCACTGAAACGTCCGCAGTCTTACAAACCAACTGACTATGGACAACGGACAACTGACAACTGATCCACTGACCACTGACCACTGACCAACTTCTAAAACTGCCTCCGCTGCCGCGCCGTCGCGATATTCAAAATCTTGCGATATTTCGCCACGGTTCTTCGCGCCAGTTCGATTCCCTGCTCCTTGAGCTTATCCACGATCTCATCATCGTTCAGCGGGTTGAGCTTGTCTTCGCCTTCGATAATTCCCTTCAGCTTTTCCTTGACGGCATCCCAACTCATGTCTTCGCCTTCGGCGCTGGTGGTTCCGCCGGAGAAAAAGCGCCGCAGGGGGAATACGCCGCGAGGCGTCTGAATCCACTTGTCGCTGACGGCACGGGAAACCGTCGCCACGTGAATGCCCAACTGGTCGGCCACTAAAATCATCGGCAGCGGCCGCAGGAATTCCGGGCCTTTGTCGAAGAATTCGCGCTGGGCATCGAGCACCGCGCGAATCACCCGGGTGATCGTGCTCTTGCGCTGCTCGATGCTTTCGATCAGCCAGCGGGCGTTGCGCACGTTGTTGGCCAGGAACTCGCGGGTTTTCTTGTCCTTGCTCTTGTCTTTGAGCCATTTGCGATACAGGCCCGAGATGAACAGGTTTGGGGCCGGATCATTGGACATCTCGATTTCGTAACGGTCGTTTTCCTCATCGTAGTAGATGATGGCATCCGGCGTCACCGACGGCGCATCTTCGCCGCCCACCAGTTTTCCCGGCCAGGGATGCAATCGGGACAGGCGTTTTACCGCGGCTTTGATTTCCTCGATCGGCCGGCCGATTTTCTTGCTGATCTGCGGATAGCGGTTCATCTCCAGATCGTGCATGTATTCGTTGATGAGCGATTTCTCCAGATCGAAATCGTGATTCTCCGACTGCTCCGGATCCTGTTCCAGCGTCGCCATCTGAATCAGCAGGCATTCGCCGAGCGTGCGCGCCCCAATTCCCGCCGGCTCCAGCGTCTGCACCAGCCGCAGCGCCTCGGTCAATTGTCCCACCGTCAGCGGCTTCTTGGATTCCTTGATCACCGTCTCGAAGTCGGTGCGGAAATAACCTTCGGGGTCAATATAGTTGATAATCGCCTCCCCGGCCCGGCGAATGTCTGGCGTGGTTTCAATGAACGCCCACTGGCCGAGAAGATGTTCCTGAAGAGTCATCCCGCGGGCGGCGGTGTTGTTCATGGCGTCGAGCTTCTTGTCGCGCTCGCCGTCGTAGCTGCTGCTGGAAACCCGGTTGCTCTGGTTGGTGGTGAACTCTTCGTTCTCGAGGTATTCGCTCAGTTTTTGCAGGCGGTCAAAATCCTCGGCACCGTCGCCGTTCTCCTTCACGACCAGCGCCCGCTCGTCTTCGGTCATCTCGGTTTTGCCGTCAACGCCATCCGCGATCACCTCCGGCTCGCCTTCATCCTCGCTCAGCTCCAACACCGGATTATTCTGCAATTCCTGCTCAATTCGCTCTTCGAGTTTCTGCAGCGGAAGCTGAAGAATCTCCATGCTCTGGATCATCCGCGGCGTGAGAACCTGCATGGTCCTCATTTCCGTCCGCATGCCCATGGATTGATTTAACTGCATAGCCTGCCCATATTTAAAATAAGCCAAAAACGGTACGTAATTTGCTTACGAGAATCATAGCATGAGATGGGAGGGTCGGCCAACGGGAAAAATTTCGGGAAAATAGGCCGGTGGTTTGAGATTTGCGTGATGCTTCGTTCTAATCGACCTCTTCCGCTAAGCGATGGACGCTATGGAGACTGATCTCAGGTATTCAGCGGTTCCATTTGCACCCGTTCAATATTCCTGCGCCATCCTGCTCGAAACGCGCTGATATCACTCGCCGAAACCTCTGGCACCGCCCACTCTTGAAACCGTGCCTGGCCTGCGGCGTCGGTTCGAAACTCCGCATGATGCACGGTCGAACGTCCGATGCCCAACGCCATTGCATCCGAAGGCACGCCGGGCAATTTTCCGACGAACAGGATAAACATCTCGCCGACGGCATGCGCGGTATATCCGCCGGCAACGCTGATTGAGATGTGGTGCCAGCAGCAGAACAAGCCAGAGCCACGTCATTGAATCCTCCAACGCAATGGTGATTATGACCAGCCTACCCTTTGGGCCGCTCCCGATACACCCGTTCCACGTCCAATAGCCGGGATCATCTCATCGGCCGATCACAAGCACCCCAGGATATCGGACCTTCAGGGCCAAGCGGCGATGAACACAACGGCGCATTTTCCAGATCATTACCGCCTCACACCATCACCGCGCTGCACAGATCATTTACGGATTATCGGGCATCTCGACGACGCCGCCATCTCGACGACATGCCATCGCATTTTCGAATCGTTCCCGACCGATGCATCCGGCGATGCTGAAATGTGCCCTGGCGGGGCGTGCCGCCGATAATTTTAGTGCATGGCTCACGGGTGTGAGCCTTGTAAGAAGCCTTGGGGAAGGTCGGGTCTGACGGGATGCTTCGCCCGCGGGCCAGTTTCGGGTTTTGACAATGATGAAAGGGAACGCGATGTTTTCTCGATCCAACGCAGTTCGCAGCTTCCGCCGGTTGGCACAGGTGCAGTTTCTTTCGGCCGTCGCCGCGATCAGCTTTATTACGATGCCGGCCCTGGCGGACGATCAGCCGGCTTCAGTCGATGCGCCGGTGCAACAGACGGAGCAGCCGGTTGCGGAACCGGCGCCAACGCCGGGTGTCTGCGCTGCCCCGCAGATCACCCGGGCGCAGTTCGAAGAGCTGATGACCGAAGCTGTCGGTGCCGCCCGCTCCTTTGCAACGCAGGCGTTCAGTGCGATCGAAACCCGCACCGCCAGCAGCGAAACGCCCAATCCGCTCGCAAGCGATTCTGCGAAACCCGATAGCGATTCGCCGGCTCCCGAAGCGACCCCGCTCAGCGATGTGAAGATCAAGCAAGCCGAGATCGACGCGATCAACGCCCAGATCGAAGAGGAAAAAGCCCGCAGCGCCCGGCG
>DASRRM010000486.1:0-4205 GCA_035695715.1 Tepidisphaeraceae bacterium | reverse complement strand
CTCTTTACCTTCATCGTACGCTCCGAGCACCAATTCCCGTACCTCCGCTGAATGGGGTTGCATACAGTTACTCCTTTGTGTTGGCATTCAGAGTAACAACATTATGCCCGCGGCGCGCTAGCAACCTGAGAAACGCTCTAGAGTTCCTAACAAAATGGGATGAACGCCAAGACGCCATGGACGCCAAGATCGGAAAGAGGAGATGGAATCATGGGTAATTCCGCGTTCTCTTCCGCGTTCTCTTGGCGCTCTTCGCTTGGCATCCCTGGCGTCTTGGCGTTCGCTTATAGCATTTTGACGAGCATGCTTTGACCATACGGCACAACACCACGACACCGCGTAAACGCAACCGCCCTGCCGCTCTATCTATTCACGTCAGCTCTGCCGCGAAATGAGACGGCCGACGAAGACACGGGCGAGCCGCCCGTGCCACGGTTGTCGGCCGAATGACCCGGAGGACCATGAAATCGATCAGGTTATATTGCATCGCCATCCTTGCGCTGGCGGCCTTGTGCTTTGAAAGTCGTGCAACCGCCGCCGATGTGGACGTCAAGGAAACGCCCCTCGGCACAACCCACCTGCTCATCATCAAAAGCCTCACCCCCAGCCCCGACGGCCGGCATCTGGCCTATGTCAAGACCAAGGGGAAGGCGATGGAAATCGTTGTGGACGGCAAACCCATGCCCACCGATTACCAGGGCCTGGCCGAGAACGGAATGCTCTTCAGCCCCGACAGCAAGCACACGGCTTTTCTGGCGCAGACTTCCGGCAAATGGATCGTGCTGGCGGATGGAAACGCCAGTCAGCCTTATAACACGTTCGCCAAAGCAAGCCTGGCGTTCAGCCCCGACAGCAGCCGCTGGCTGGTGACGGCGGACGAAGCCGGCAAGCGCCTGCTGCTGGTCGACAATAAGCCGGGCAAGGCTTATGACGACATCGTTCACCCGCGCTTCAGCCCCGATTCCAGGCACACCGCTTACGCCGCCCGCGTCGGGGCGCAATGGATTCCCGCGATCGACGGCGTTGAAGGACCCGCTTGCGATGCGCTGATCGACCAGGCCGTGCAGTTCAGCCCCGATTCATCGCGCACGGCCTACGTCGCCCGCTCGGGCGAAAAATGGCAGATTATTGCCAACAGCGGTCCGGCTCAGGCATGCGAGGCCGTCGCGCCCGGCACATTGGTTTTCAGCCCCGACAGCAAGCACCTGGCTTGTGCCGTGCAGCGCAATGGCAACTGGATGGTTTTGGATAATGCCGCCGAGGGAAAGCCATACGACCGAATCGTGGACGGCTCGGTCGCTTTCAGCCCCGACAGCAAACACCTGTGCTTCATCGGCGAAAAGGCCGGGAAAATGCTGGTGGTTGCCGATGGGGTTGACGGGCCGGCTTGTGACATCATCGAAGCCCCGCCGATTTACAGTGCCGATTCCAGGCACCTGGCGTACGCTGCCCACAACGGCAAGGAATATTCAATGCTGCTGGACGGCAAGCCGGTGGGAACATATGACGCGATTATATCAAAGCCAATCTTCAGCCCCGATGGCGGGCGGCTTGCCTTCGTGGCCCGCCGCGGCGGCGAGGCATTCGTCGTTGCCGACGGCAAGGAAGGCGAATCCTTCGGCGAAATCCTGGACGCGCCGCTGTTCAGCCCCGACGGCAAGCGACTGGCGTACGCCGGCCGGCGCGGGAAGGAGCAATTTGCCGTCATCGACGGAAAAGCCGGCGATGCGTCGCAAGCCGTCGGCCGCATGACCTTCGGCCCGGACGCAAAGCACCTCGCCTATGCCAGCCAGGTTGGCGGCGATCTCCACATCGTCTTCGACGACACGCCCTGCGGCGATTTCGCCGGCTTCATTCATGGCGCCAACCTGGTTTTCGACAGCCCCACCTCGCTGAACACCATCGTCTATCGCGGAACGCAGTTGATGACGATTCATGTGGTGTTGAAGAGCGGGAAGTGAAAAAACTGAATGACGAACAGCAAAATCCGAATGACGAATGACGAATGTCAAACGGTCGACGATTATTATTCGCATTTTCCGGTCGCCAACACGGCCGAGACGGCCGTGTCACGATCATCGCGCCTTTGAAAATCGCTCAGTTTGAGTAAGTAGCTCTTGTTACGCGCGCGGGAGACAGTGGGTAACCCAACCTGCGGCCGCAAGTCATTGTCGCAATTGGACATGCGATTTTTTATCGCAATAAATTGATAAATTACACAAATATCTTCAAAAACGGGTAAAAATGGGTAAAAACCGCTGTGGTGATGCGGGAAACGGGGTGGCGATTACACATGGCGGAGTGCAGAGCAAAGACAGGGGCGGACCGCCCATGCCATATCGGACTCTTTGATTTGACATTTCCACTCCTCCTGACCCGCGCATAAAATGCGAGCATGGAAAAAGTCACCTTTGGCAAAACCAATCTTTCCGTCTCACGCCTTGGATTTGGCGGCGCGCCGATCGGGTATCTCAAGACTGACCAGGAACGGGTTGCGAAAATCCTGGCTTTTCTGCTCGACCACGGCGTGAATGTCATCGACACCGCCGCCAATTATCCTGGATCCGAAGCCGCCATCGCACAGGCGATCGGAAACCGGCGGTCGGAATTCGTGCTGATTTCCAAGTGCGGCACCGCCCTTCCCGATGTGTCGGCCACGCCCTGGTCGGCCGACATGATCTCAACGGCCGTCGATCGTTCGCTGAAGAATTTGCGCACCGATCACCTCGACGTGATGCTGCTTCATTCCTGCGATCTGAAGACGCTGGAAAAGGGAGAGGCAATCGCCGCCCTGGCCAAGGCTCGCCAGGCCGGGAAAATACGCTTTGCCGGCTACAGCGGCGACAACGAAGCCGCGGCGTACGCCGCCGCACATCCGGATATTGCCGTGTTGCAAACCTCAATCTCCATCGCCGACCAGATCAATATTCACAAGGCGCTCCCGATCGCGCAGAAGCACAACGTTGGCGTGATGGCCAAGCGCCCGATCGCCAATGCGGCATGGAAGCACGCCGACGCCCAGCAAGGCCTGTATAAAAACTATGCGCAAACCTATCACGACCGCCTGAAGGCGATGAAATTGAACCCGGCCGATCTGGGTTTTGCTGCTGATGCATGGGCTGAAATCGCCATGCGTTTCACGCTCAGCCAGAGCGGGGTTCACGTGGCGATCATCGGCACCACCAATCCCGACAACGCCGAGTCGAACCTGGCCAGCGCGAAAAAAGGCCCGCTGCCGGCGGATGTCATCGCAAAGATTGAGGCGGCTTTTCGCGCGGCCGACCCGCAGGGAAAATGGGCCGGGCAGACGTAAATCTTGCAGCATTTTCTCGCTTGACCGCGCGCCGGCCTAACCGTCATCCTGCCACGCCCGCCGCATGATCTTGTCCGTCGAGTACACAGGGCGGTGCTTCGAATGGATTGCAGTCTCATGGCGCATTCGCGCGGAGACAGGGAATCCCGATGCAACTTCACATTGCCGGCCGCGTCAAAATTTAAATGAAAGCTTCAAACCCAATCCTGGCATTGCTGGTCCTGCTTATATTTACATCCGGCGTCCATGCCGCCCAGATGTTTCGGTTTGATCTGCAATCGCTGGCGTATATGAGCACAGCCGTGATTGAGGGGGATGTGACCGATGCCCAAACTGTGCACTGGGTGGACAAACTCACGATCAAAATCACAAAGGTATACGCCGGCGATTACAAGACGGGAGACACAGCAGTGGTCGGGCTCAGCGCCTATGCGAAGGTCGGCAAGGATGCGCAAGCCACCGAGAAATTCGGGACGGGAGATCACCTTGTGTTGTTCATCGAGCCAGTCACGCAGCAATCGTGGAGGGATGATGCGGTTCCTTATTGGCCGGTCGCGTCGGGGCTGAAGTTGATCGTCGATGGGAAAGTGACCGGCGTCGAGCAGACGTCAAACCCCGGTGCATACGAAAACACAGTCGATGAAGGGAACGCCGCCGACTATCCGCAGAAGGTAGCCGATGCCGTGAAATGGGCGGCGGAATTTCACAAGGCGATTAAGGAGAAGAAAAACGACAGTAAATGGCTGCTGGAGCAACTACTGACCGCTGCATAAAGAAGTTTAAACTTTTGAGTGGCATATGATAGGTCATGGACGCCAAGGATGGCTTGCCGAAGGATTGGCGGCAGTTGCGGCGATTTCAGGCGGCGCGATTGAAATATCTGGGCTGGTAT
>DASRRM010000485.1:0-5187 GCA_035695715.1 Tepidisphaeraceae bacterium | reverse complement strand
GGAGTTGAGGTCAGCAGTACGCAATGCGGTGGAGCGGTTGCAACGCATCGGCACTCGGGTGATCAAACTGCTGGGAAAATGGCGACCCGTCCCAACGTGAAACCGGACAACTTCATGCGGCGGGTGTGTCAGGATGACGGTCACGCACACGCGCCACCAAAGTGAAAGTGCTATCATCGCGGAACTTGCGGCTTCTCATTCTTCACTCTTCACTCTTCATTCTTCATTTAAAACTGAGCATTCCCCTCCGGGGGAACCAATACCTTTTCCAGCAGCAGATAATTCCGCCCGCGGTATTCGGTCAGCATCCCGGTCACGCGGAATCGCAGATCGCGGTTGGTCGATTTCACCGCATCCTCCATCGTCATCAGTTTCAAATTCGGCAGAATCACCACCGGCGGATCTCTCAGCGTCTTGCCGTCGGCCTCGAAGGTGAACTCGGCCTGGGTGCCGTCGCCGTTGTGGGTCAGGCGGCCGACGCGATCGAAAATGAATGTCCCTTCGCGGTGCAGGGCAACGGTTGGCGTCTTTGGCGCGACGGCCTTGCTGCCGATGCCGCTGTAGTTGTCCTTGGCCGGCGGCTCGACGATCGGTTGCAGCGGTTTTGGCGCGCCGCCGACGGGCGGCTTGAGCATGGTGTCAAGCATCTGCTGCGGCGAGGGCTGATCAGCCCCCGACTGCGTCGTCGCCGGTCCTGCCGCATGCACCAGTGCCACGCCGGCCATCGCGGCGGCGGCCATCAACGTTACAACAAGGTTCTTTCGCATACGATTCCTTACGCCGCGGGGCGGCTGTGAGGTTCAGTCCATTGGAGTTGAAGCCTCAGAATACTAACTGCCGTGATGGTTTCAATTTACCTTCCGCGGCCTCATTGTTATCGGTTGATAGAGAGGCAGGCATGGAAAATCGCGCCGCGAGGGAACGGGCTGATCCGCCAGCCACGTCTTCCGCGTCCAATAAGGTACCATGTCGGGCATGATCATTCTGGGCTTTTTTGCATCCATCGCGTTGCTCAGCGCGCTGATTGTCTTCGCGCTCAAATGTTCCAAGACAGAACCGAATGCCGGCTTAAGAATCGGCCTTCGCATCTTGCTGGCCATCGGATGCATCACTGCTATCTGGAGCACTTTTTTCATCCGTTACCAGCCAACTCCGGAATATAAGGTCACCGGATTCCCGGTACCGCTGGAGGTGCTTCATCTTGAATATCGCAACTGGGTTGTCGCATTAAGAGGAAGGTCGAGCCTGGTGTTGAATATGATCGTCGTTTCCGCCGTCTTGGCGTTGCCGGCGATGGTCCTGATTATCGTGAGAAGCCGTTTTAGGCGGCGAGGCCGTTCCCAGATGGTGCGATGGGAGCGCAACAGAGGGTGATTATTCGTCATTCGTCATTCGACATTCGTCACTACACCTCACCTCCTCCCGGTCCCGCCCATCCTTTGTCGGCGGTCAGGTGGTCGTGGTTGTAGCGCGGGCCGCTGGCCCAGTTTAATTTCTCGGCGAGGGTCCGCCATTCGCGCTCGTGGGGATCTTCAACGAGCTGCACGTCCGCGTGATTTCGGCGGATGATCACCCGCTCGCCCGCGCTCAAAGGCGTGCTGGCCTGGCCGTCGCAGAACAGGGTTGTGCCGCTGTTCACCCGCAGCGCCGCCACCACCACGGTGCTGCGCGAGCTGACCACCACCGGGCGAAACGATAAACTGTGCGGGCAGATCGGCGTGATGCAAAAACATTCCACTTCCGGATTGATGATCGGCCCACCTGCCGACACGTTATAGGCCGTCGATCCGCTGGCGGTGGAGATGATGATTCCGTCGCCGTAATAGCGCACGCCCTCGTCGCTGTCCGATGCCAGCACCAATTCCACCATGCGAAACGGCGGGCCCGCGGTGATCACCGCGTCGTTCAATGCGGTGGCGACGAATCGCCGGCCGCTTTCGATCTGGTCGGCGCTGCACCAGGTGCATTGCGTCTCGGCGGGAATGACCGATGCCTCGAGCATCTGCCGGGGACGCACCGGCAGGCCTTCGGCGAGATGGCGCCCGAGTGAATCGAGCAGATGTTCGGGGGTAAAATTGGCAAGAAACCCCAGCCGGCCAAAGTTTGCGCCCATGACGGGAATTTGCCGTCCCTTGAGCCGGCGAACCACGGAAAGCAGCGTGCCATCGCCGCCGAGCACGACCATCAGATCGGCATCGATGACCGAAAGGTCATATTCCCCGTCGGTTTCAACGCCAGCGAGAATAGCCCGCCCGTCAGCCCATTGCCGCAGCGCATCGAGAGCCTCTGCGACGGCGGGCTTGCTGACATTGGCCACGACAAACAGGCGTTTCATGGGGAGTGAGTCTATCGAGGGAGCGCGGAGGAGGGAAGGATTGTTCGGGCGGTCGGAAAGAGTTTCCACCGAGTTTGTCGCAACAAGGAAAACTTGACGCGAAGGCGAGAAGGATTGAAGGACGCGAATTGGGTCACTCGTCCAGAAGCGTTATGGATCGCAAAATTACGTCGACAATGGCAATAGAGGCTCTTCGTTCCCTTCGCTGCTTCGCGCCTTCGCGTCGAAGATTTTTGCGAAATGCGCGCAGCGATTGGTGAGATAAAAAAGAGCGCCGCGGAAAGCGGCCGGGATATCGAAGGCACACGATCGGTACTGGTTATGGCTGCTTCCTTTCGGACCTGACCCGGTTCCCAGCCAACCGTTGCATCGGTCCCGGCCGCTTTCCACGGCGCGGTGTGCAAGGCAGATGTGTGATACTACACGAAAGGCGGGGAGTTTCCACTCCCCCGCGCCGGGTCGCGCCGAGGGGAGGCGTGGTTGGGTCGATGTGGGTCGCAAGAGAATCGCGAAATCGCAAGCGACGCATTGGCGGTGTCGCGCGCCCCAACTTCGCGCCGACCGCCGCGTCGTCGCTTACGATTTCGCGATTTCCCCCGCATGACCAGCCGCGCAATCATGCGTGACAGGCGCGGTTGCTTCGGGGAGTATTGCCTGCCCATGCGGATCATTGCCGGGAAACATCGCGGGAGAAAACTTCTCCCGCCGGAGGGTGACGTCACGCGCCCGATCACCGATCGGGTGAAGCAGTCGCTTTTCGATATTCTCGCGCCGTTGATTCCCGATGCGGTTATTTACGACTGCTTCGCCGGCACCGGCAGCATGGGGCTTGAATGCCTGAGCCGGGGCGCGAAGGCGGTTACTTTTTTCGAAGCCGACCGTTCGGCGGTAGGCCGGTTGAAGCGGAATATTGCCGCTGTCGATGATGAGCATTGCTGCGAGGTAGTGGCCGGGGATTTGTTTCGCTGGTTTGCCAACGTATCGCCCGGGAATAAGGCGGACCTTATATTTCTCGATCCGCCCTACCGCTTTTTGCGCGAACGGTGCGACGATCTGCGGCAATTGGCGCAGCGCTTCGCCAATGTCCATCTTGCGCCCGGTGGAACTGTAATCTTCCGTCACGATGCCAATGATTCACTGGAGCTTCCCGGACTTCAACACTACGATTTGCGGCAGTATGGAGGGATGACCCTGGAGTTTCTGTCACCAAAAACGCCGGGCAGGTAGAGCATTTTTCGGATTGGTGTAGCGGCCAGTCGTCATCCTCAAGTACTCCTCAGCGCGGCCTGCGGCCGCAACAAAAAATGCGCTCGCGAAGGCGCGATGGCGCGAAGATAGCCGCGAAGGATGCTTTCAGGTTTACGGAATCGCCGCAAGTCGCCTGGCATCCGATCTTCGCGTTTGTCTTCGCGCCATCGCGCCTTCGCGAGCGTCTTTCGCCTGACTCTGTGAAGGAAATCTTGTAGTAAAAGCACGATTCTCGATGATATCCTTGATGGATCTGACTCGCTTGCGCGGACCGGCAAGATCCTTCGGAGTACCTCAGCACAGCTCAGGATGACGGTCACGGAGACGCGCCAATATGCTATAGATCATAGCACTTGACGATTTGTTCTCTGTTCCTCGTTCCTCGTTCCTCGTTTCCCCTGTTCCTCGTTTCCCCAATGCCCATCAACTACCAATTCTTCCAGCCCACCGACGCCGCCAAAATGGGCCGGCTGGAATTTGTCACCCGCCAGGTTGTCGAAGGCGCCATTACCGGCCAGCACAAAAGCCCCCACAAAGGCTTCAGCGTCGAATTTGCCGAGCATCGGGAATACGTTCCCGGCGATGAGCTTCGCCATATGGATTGGCGTGCCTATGCCCGCAGCGACCGCTATTACGTCAAGCTCTACGAACAGGAAACCAACCTGCGGGCCACGATCGTGCTGGATACCAGCGGCTCGATGAAATTTGGCGAAAAGTTTGACTACGCCCGAAAACTGGCCGCTTGTCTGGCGTACCTTCTTGCCAGGCAGCAGGATTTGGCGGGTTTGTGCGCCATCGACGATTCAGTGCGCTGGGAAATACCGCCCGCCTCATCTCCGGCACATCTCGATCGCATGTTCCGCGCCATGGAAACCCTTGAGCCGGGCAATACAACCGACCTGCCCAACCAACTGCACGGCCTGGCCGAGCGCCTGCCGCGGCGAAGCATGGTCATTCTGCTCAGCGACCTGTGGGTCGACCCCGGCGAATTGATTAAATCCCTCCAACACCTTCGCTATCGCAAGCACCAGGGGATGATCCTGCACTTGATTGACCGCGCGGAAGTTGAGTTGCCATACGACCGGATGCTGACATTTCAGGATTTGGAAACCAACGAAAAAATCCAAGTCGACCCTGCCGAGCTTCGCGAAACATATAAGGCCCAGGTGCTGGATTTCATCGCCTCGATCCGGCGGGCCTGCACCGATTCGGGGATGGAATATCACGACCTGTTCACGGACATGCCGTATGACAAGGCGCTGGTTCGGCTGATGTCGCGGCGGGGTTGAGCTGGGCGTTTGTGCCGCGTGCTGGCATAACGTCTCTCGGAAGTGTGGACATCTTCAGCCGGGGCGACCGGGCCCTTTGTCGGGCCCGCAGTCGCTGGAGGCGACGAGCAAGTCTAGTCGACCTTGTCCACGGTTCCGAGAGACGTTTTGCCAGCAACCCGCCGGAGCAGGGAGATGGTGGGCGAGTACGCCCACCCTATCCATGAAAGGCTTTTGTCGGTCAACAAAAATCTCTCCTCGCCGAAGCATTTTTCTGAACGGCTCCCAGGAGCAGGTTGGGACTGGCAGAGCGTCGTGGCTGTCACAAGCGGCCCA
>DASRRM010000484.1:0-7329 GCA_035695715.1 Tepidisphaeraceae bacterium | reverse complement strand
GGAGTTGAGGTCAGCAGTACGCAATGCGGTGGAGCGGTTGCAACGCATCGGCACTCGGGTGATCAAACTGCTGGGAAAATGGCGACCCGTCCCAACGTGAAACCGGACAACTTCATGCGGCGGGTGTGTCAGGATGACGGTTGCCCATTTCGGACGGATTCATGCACCGCGTGTGTTAGGACGGCGCTTCGGCAGTCGCACGATCAAGTGTGAGTGCCATAAGACAGTTGAAAGGCGACCCATGCCCAAGCTCGATATGGTCGGCGCAATCAACCTCGCCCTCGCCCAGGAAATGGAGCGCGATGACCGCATCATCCTCCTCGGCGAAGACGTCGGCCTCAACGGCGGCGTCTTCCGCGTCACCGACGGCTTGCAGAAAAAATTCGGTGCTCACCGCGTCGTCGACGCGCCTCTCAGCGAATCAGGAATCATCGGCAGCTCCATCGGCCTGGCCATGGCCGGCATGCGGCCCATTCCTGAAATTCAATTCGAAGGATTCCTCGGTCCCGCCTACGACCAGCTCGTCAACCAGGCCGCCCGCTGCCGATCGCGAACCCGCGGAGCTTTCACCTGCCCGATGACCGTCCGCGTTCCCATCGGCGGCGGAATTCACGCCCCCGAGCTTCACAGCGATTCCCCCGAAGCCATTTATGCCCACACGCCGGGCCTAAAAGTAGTCATGCCCTCGCGCCCGTATGACGCCAAGGGGTTGCTTTTGAGCGCCATTCGCGATCCCGATCCGGTTATTTTTTTCGAGCCGAAGCGCGTTTATCGATCGCTCAAGGAAGAGGTGCCGACGGAAGATTACACCGTGCTGATCGGCAAAGCCGCCGTCGTGAACGAAGGCACCGGCGTCACGCTCATCGCCTGGGGCGCGATGGTCAGCGAATGCCTTGAGGCAATCGACCGCCTGGAAGACGCCAGCGTGGAATTGATCGATTTGCGGACGATTTACCCGGTGGACATCGACACGATTGCCAACTCGGTGAACAAAACCGGCCGTGCGGTGATCGTCCACGAAGCCCCCAAGACCGGCGGATTTGGCGCGGAGATTTCATCGCTCATTCAAGAGCATTGCTTCCTGTCGCTGGAAGCCCCGGTGCAGCGCGTGACGGGGTTCGACACCGCCATGCCTTATTACAAATTGGAAAAAGAATATTTGCCCGATGCGGAACGGATTTCGCATGCGATACGGGATTGCCTGGCATATTGAAATTGAATCAGAGTTGTCCACGAATTGACACGAATGAACACGAATAAGAAGGAGAAATGAAAGATCAGTTATGGACTCGGAACGTGCGAGCAGCGCTAGCCTCGGGCATTCCTATCCGAATGCTGGAAGTGAACGCCAAGACGCCGAGGACGCCAAGGAAAACCGCCAAAATCTTATGAGTTTTCCTCTTCTTTCCGAACTTGGCGTTCCTGGCGTCTTGGCGTTCAAATCCATTTTTCCGCCGAGCTTTTATTCGTGTTCATTCGTGTCAATTCGTGGACAATCTCTTCTGAATAATGGAGATTGATAAGAGGAAATCATGGCCGTTAGATCCAGTGCAAGTCCGAACGATTTTTGCCTTCCCGACCTCGGCGAGGGGTTGGAGGATGCGGAACTGATCGAATGGTCGGTTCACGTCGGCCAGCGGGTAAAAGAAAACGATACGCTGGCGAAGATGGAGACGGCCAAGGCGCTGGTTGAAGTTCCCAGCCCCCGGGCCGGGACGATTGCCGAACTGCATGGAAAGCCTGGCGAGACAATCAAAGTCGGCGCGCCGCTGGTGACGTATCAGGTCCCCGAACGAGCGGCAACGGCCCCTGCTGCCCGCGCGATGCCCGCGCCCGCTCCGGAAACTTCGGCGCGAGGAAACGGTCACGGTACGGCGGCGAAACCCACCGACGAACGCCGCGACGCGGGAACGGTGGTCGGCAATCTGGGCGGCGATGACGAATCGTCTGCAAAAGTGCGCGCCGCCCCGGCCGTTCGTCGGCTGGCGCGCGACATGGGTGTCGATCTGCAAACCATCGCCGGCACCGGCATCGGCGGGCGAATCACGCTGGCGGATGTGGAAGCAGCCGGGCGCGGAACCGGCGCGGCCGAGGGCGAGGCGCCAGCCGCGCCCAACGACACAGCTGCGCCGGCGGAGGAATCCGAAAAGTCCAGCGGCGGCGCGACGGCGATTGCCCAACCGCCCCGCCGCGACAAGCTCCCGGCCACCGATACCCCGAAAAACCGAGCCGCCATCGCGGTTCACACCCCGGCTGCTCAAAATGACGCCGACAGCACGCGTATTGCCTTTCGCGGCGTGCGCCGGACCATCGCCGAGCATCTGCGCCACAGCATCAACCATGCGATTCATTACACCGTGATGGACGAGGCGGATGTATCATCCCTGGACGAGCTTCGCCGGCGATTGATGGCGGCCAGCAACGAAAAAATCACTTTTTTGCCATTCGTTTCCTTCGCCATTTGCCGGGTCTTGTCGGGCCGGTTTGGCGAGCACCTTCGCCGGCTGAATTCCACCGTTGACGATGAGGCCCAGGAGATCGTTCAGCATCGGCCCGTCCATCTGGGCATCGCCACCGACACCGACACCGGGCTGATGGTTCCCGTGATTCGCAACGCCGACCGCATGGGCGTGCTGGAGATCGGCCGGCACATCGCCCGCATCGCCCGCTCGGCCCGCGAGCGCTCGATTGCCGCCGGCGAATTGCACGGCAGCACATTCACCATCAGCAACTTCGGCTCCATGGGCGGCCGCTTCGGCACGCCGGTGATCAATTACCCCGAGGCCGCCATCCTCGCGGTAGGCCGGGCCCGCGAGGGCGTGGTGGTGCGCCGGGGCATGCTGGGCGTGGGCAAGATTCTGCCATTGAGCCTTTCCTGCGATCACCGCGTCATCGACGGCGCGACGGCCGCCACCGCGCTCTCGAAGATCATCGATCTATTGCAATCCCCCGACGAATTGTTGCCGGCGGAAAGGAGTGAACGGTGATCCAGGTTTTTTGCCGCTTGCGGCTTCGCGGATCGAGAGCCGTGATATGCCGGGTTCCGATTGAAGAAGGCGCACCGCCCGAAACGCGGCGCGCAGAACGGGGATTGACCATGGGCGACCGTTCGATCTGGAAATGACGCAACGTTGATTCGCGAACCGCGCGGGCTGATTCGCAAACCGCGCGTGCTTATGTGCGAACCGCGCGTGCTTATGCGCGAAGCCGCGCGTGCTTATGCGCGAAGCCGCGTCTGCTGATCCGCGAAGCCGCAAGCGGCATGAGGGTAAAGAAAAATGACCTCCACTTCCCCTTCAACTTCCATAACCCCCTTCGCGTCCGCCAACCCGCATTATTCGTGGAAGCTGCTCCGCGCCGGCCCGTTGCGCCTCGACGGGGGTTCGATGTTCGGGCTGGTCCCCAAAGTCCTCTGGTCGAAAAGCGCCCCCACCGACGAGCAGGGCCGCATCACGTTGGCGCACAATTGCCTGTTGCTGGAACGACGGCATGATGACATCAACCTCTCCGACGGGGCGGTGGACAACGGCCCGCACCGCGTGCTGATCGAAGCGGGGAGCGGCGACAAATTCGACGCCAAGAACCGCGCCATCTTCGGGCTTTCCGATGAGTCGGTGCTCAGCGCCGCCCTGCGCGCGGGCGTCAGCGCGGCAGACATCGACGACATCATCGTCACGCATCTGCATTTCGACCACTGCGGCGGCCTGACCCGCAAATCGCGCCCCGGCGAAAAGCCCGACTGGTCGCCGGGCGGCGCAAACGCCACGTCTCCTGGAGTTAACCTCACCTTCCCCAACGCCCCGGTTTTCGTGCAGAGGCAGGAATGGGATGATGCCCTGGCCAACCGCTCGGTGATGACCCGCACTTATCTGCGCGAGAATCTCGAGCCCCTGCGCGATCGCGTGAAATTGCTCGACGGCCCGCCGCCCTGGCCCGTGGGGCATCGCCCTGAAAAAGACGAAGCCCCCGCCGCCACGCTTGCTGACATGAAAATAGACGTCTTCCCCGGTATTTCCGTCTTCCGCGTCCCCGGCCACACCTGGGGACAGCAGGCGGTTTCATTCACCGATGATTTCGGCCGAACCGTCGTCTTCACCCCCGACCTGATCCCCACGATTCACCACGCCGGCGCTGCCTACAACATGGCGTACGATGTCGAGCCATACATCAGCACCGTCACCCGGCGATGGTTTCTCGAAGAAGCCATGCGGGGAGACTGGTTGCTCGTGCTGGATCACGAACCGGGAAATCCGTGCTGCCGGGTAAGGGAGGATGGGAAGGGGTGGTATGAGTTGGTGGCGGATGCCTTATAAATCCAGAACGCTCCATCAAGGTCCGCGATGGATGTAGCTTTTTCAAAAGCCCATGTTTTTCACGTGGACAGAGTTCCTTTCCCGATCATCCGCCATGGAGGATTCTACAATGATCAAGGTGTTTGCGGCGGTGGTTCTATCGCTGATTGCCGTTGGATGCGCATCCCGACCTCAATATGACGGAAGTCACTGGCCGTCGAATCAGGAAGGCAAGGATTTTCACGCGAGCCTGAAAGCAATGGCGGACTCCGCTATTAGCGGTAACGACGCCAGTTTGCGAGACCTCTTTCGCATCAAACCGTTATTCGACACCGAGCGAGCGGAATACTATGACTGGATTCTACGATCGGTTTATCGAAAACGAGAGAAGGCTGGATTTGCCCGCGTTCTTTATTGGGAACCATATTACATCAAGGTTGGCGTACTGGTTTCACTCCGTGACGATTTGAGCGACGATGAAATGCAAAGGCTTCTGAAGGAAACCGAAGTTGAACTCGCCTCCTTGGACGAGTAGCGCCCAACTGCGCAGCGCGCATTGAAAATGCACACACCCACCCCCTCCGATCCCGACGTCCTCCCCACCCTCCGCACCGTCTCCCACGACATCGCGCAGCAGGAATCCGTCCTGCGCCAAGGCGGCGGCGAAGCCGGCCACCAGCGGCAACGAAAGCTGGGGCGCCTTCCCGTGCGCGAGCGGCTTTCGCGCCTGCTCGATCATGAAACGCCCTTCACCGAAATCGGCCTCTGGGCCGCGTGGGGAATGTACCCCGACGTCGGCGAAGTGCCGGCGGCGGGCGTTGTTTGCGGCGTCGGACACATCGCCGGCCGGCGTTGCATGGTGATCGCCAATGATGCGACGGTGAAAGCCGGCGCGTTTTTCCCAGCGACCTGCAAGAAGGTACTGCGGGCGCAGAAAATCGCGGCACGATCCAATCTGCCGCTGGTGTATCTGGTCGACTCGGCGGGCGTTTTTCTGCCGATGCAGGATGAGATTTTTCCCGATGAGGACGACTTTGGACGGATCTTCCGCAACAACGCGGTGTTGTCGGCGCTGGGGGTGCCGCAATATGCGGCAATCATGGGAAACTGCGTGGCGGGCGGAGCATATCTTCCCGTGCTGTGCGACAAGATTTTGATGACGGCCGACAGCGAGCTTTATCTTGCCGGGCCGGCTCTGGTGAAAGCGGCCACGGGCCAGAAGGTTGACGCGGCGGAATTGGGCGGGGCCGCCATGCATGCGAAAATCAGCGGAACAATCGACTTTTACGAGCCGAACGATCTATCGTGCCTCGAGCGGCTGCGCACACTGGTCGATCTTCTGCCAGTCGATGCGCCGCTGCCTGCGAACGCGATTCCCGCGCTTCGTGCGGCGGACGATGTTTACAGTCTCGTGAGCCTTGATGGGCGCACGCCATATGATTTGCGCGATGTGCTGGCGTGCATCGTCGATGCCGGGACGATTTTGGAATACAAGGCCGACTACGGGCAGACGCTTATTTGCGCCTACGCCGCCATCGGCGGAAGAAAAATAGGCGTGGTGGCCAATCAGCGGCATCCGGTGAAATCCGCCCGCGGGGAACTGCAAATCGGCGGTGTGATCTACGATGACAGCGCCGACAAAGCCGCCCGCTTCATTATGGATTGCAACCAGACCGCCCTGCCGATTGTTTTCTTGCAGGATGTGCAGGGATTCATGGTCGGCAAGGACGCCGAGCAGCACGGCATCATTCGCAGCGGCGCGAAAATGGTCAATGCAGTCAGTAATTCCACCGTGCCGAAAATCACCATCATCCTCGGCGGCTCTTTCGGCGCGGGCCATTACGCCCTGTGCGGAAAAGCCTTCGACCCGGCCTTCATTTTCGCCTGGCCCAACGCCCGCTACGCCGTGATGGGTGCTGCCCAGGCGACTGAAACCTTGGTGACCCTCCGCCGCCGACAAGCCGAGCGCGCCGGGGGCAAGCTCTCACCCGAAGACTTGGCCGCGTTGCGTGAAACCACGACCGCCGACTACGAAGCTCAGACCGACATCCGCTACGGAGCGGCCCGCGGCTGGGTGGACGCGATCATCGCCCCCCAGCATACGCGCGAGGTGCTGATCGAAGCGCTGGCCGTGGCAACAAGGCCGGGACCGGCGGGAGGGTTTCGCGGAGGGGTGATGCAGGTGTGAAATCAAGACGCACGAACCCGTATATAAAACATGCACAAGAAGCAATTATTCACGGGAATACCCGCATACATTTCGCTGAACTATGGGTACGACGTCTCTGAACGACTGCCAGATGGAAGCATGTGGTTTGCGCACATCTGCGCGTGCAATATGCAATACGAATGCGATCTGCTCGGAACGATGTCAAACATTTTCGTCGACGTTTCTCGATTGGAGAAAACGCTCACCGTTTCCCATCACTTCTTAATGACGCTTGACGGTCGGGGCATCGAAGGCGAATTGCTGGCAAAATACCGGAGCTATTCCTGGGACGAGCCGGAAATGAGGGCCGAATCCAACCGCACGAAGGCGGAGGTTCTACCGCGGATGCGAAACTCCGACCGCCTTCGTCGGGCGATACGCTTCGTGGTTCAACACCAACGTCATCGGTGGATTATGGACGAGCCAGTATCACCCCAAGTCGACGGCCAGGTCTGACGACAATTCGACTCGCTCAACAATTTATTTATCCAGGATCAAATCCTCAGCAGCGACTTCAAAGGAACTGGACATATCGGCATCGTCTTCATCGGCAAAGCGCACGCGAACGAGCTGGCGGCCCTTGTAACCAACCGGCCCGCGGTCTTCCACGATGATCACCTTGACAAGATTATCACCACCAAGCCGAACTCTCCCCAGCTGACCCGGGATCACCTTCAAGTGCGCTTGTCGGGTGCACGCCCGTTGTTGTATGGCGTCAGCGGGGGTAATAATAGCGGTTCGGCAATGGATTGCCGTGTTCACGAATGGCACAAGCGATCAAGGAGGATCGACCATGTCTCGAATCAACCGCGAAGAACTTGGGAAACG
>DASRRM010000483.1:0-8599 GCA_035695715.1 Tepidisphaeraceae bacterium | reverse complement strand
CTTCCCAGCACGTTCGCTGCCTCCACCGCCAACAGCAGCGACGACACCATTTTGACCGCGACCGCGGGAGCCGCCGCGGCGGTAGGCTCGTATAACTTTAACGTTGCCAGTCTGGTGACCAGCCAGCAGGCGATCAGCCAGGGATACAGCAGCGAAAATTCGCTGGTTGGCGCGGGAACGATTTCGGTGTCGCTGGGAGGCGGGGAAGCCAGCAGCCAGACGACGCTGGCTCAGCTAAACGGCGGGTCCGGGGTGCAGCGCGGGCAGTTTCGCATTACCGATGGCAGCGGCAATTCGGCGGTTATTGATATTTCCAAGGCCGTCACGCTGGATGATGTCGTGAACGACATCAACAACTCGCTCGATGTAAGTGTTCGCGCGTCGGTCCAGGATGACCACCTGGTGCTCCAGGATGCCAGCGGCCAGACCAAAGCGAACTTTGCCGTGCAAGACCTGGGAAATGGACAGTCAGCGGCGCAGCTCGGCATCGTCGGCAATACGTCGGGAACGACCATCACCGGCACCAATATCAATACGATCACGGCGGATACGCCGCTCGCGCAGCTTAATGATGGCCGCGGCGTTGACAGCGCTGCGGGGGCGAGCGACTTTCAGGTCAATGTTTCGAATGGCAGCAGTTTTCAGGTGGCGCTGGGAGCCGCCGAAACGGTCGGGGACGCGATCAATGCCATCAACACCGCCGCCAACGGCAAGGCGACCGCATCGCTTGACGCGGCCACAAATTCCATCACGCTCACCGACAACACCGGCAGCGCCGGGCTGGCGGTCACCGAATTAAACAACTCTTCGGCGGCCAAGGATCTGGGGATCGCCAACACAGTGGCATCATCATCGATCCAGGGCACCACCCTGCTTTCGTCGCTGGACTCAGTGCTGGTTACATCGCTGAATGGCGGCAATGGAATTCAACTGGGCACGATCCAGATTGCCGCGGGAGCGGGGACGCCGGTACAGGTCAACCTCGCCGGGGCTACAAGCGTTCAAAACATTATCGATG
This sequence comes from Tepidisphaeraceae bacterium, assembly GCA_035695715.1. GTDB lineage: Bacteria > Planctomycetota > Phycisphaerae > Tepidisphaerales > Tepidisphaeraceae > RYN-428. The sequence continues at coordinate 7,581 of DASRRM010000483.1, read as the reverse complement.
ACATTAACAACGCCGGTGCGCCGGTGACGGCGTCGTTAAATAGCTCGGGCGATGGAATCGCGCTGACAAATAACACCGGCCAGAGCATTGTTGTCAGCGATGCCGACACCAAGGCAACTTCGGTGGCCTTGGGAATCGCCGGCACTTTCGCCGCCACGCAAACGACGATTCAGGGCGGCGCTCTTCACGCGCAATACATTTCAAATAGCACGCTTCTTACTTCATATAACGGCGGCCAGGGCGTCGACCTGGGAAGCTTCAGCATCACCAACTCCAACGGCGCAACAAGCACGGTCAACCTGGGCAACGGCACCTACAAGACCATCGGCGACGTAATCGGCGCCATCAACGCCAAAGGGATCGGCGTCACCGCGTCCATTAATGCCACCGGCGACGGAATCCAACTGACCGACACCAACGGCGGCCCCACCAAGCTGCAGGTTGCCAACGTTAATGGCACCACCGCCACCGACTTGAACATAGTCGGCACCGCCACGGGAACCAGCATCAATGGCTCATTAACTAAATCCGTCACGGTATCAGCCACCGATACGCTCACGACGCTTCAACAGAAAATCGCAGCCCTGGGATACGGTGTGTCGGCAAATATCGTGAACGATGGCACCGGCCAAAATGGTTATCACCTCTCGCTGACCGCACAGAACTCGGGTTTGAATGGCCGGGTGGTCATCGATACGGGGACCACCAATGTGAAGACGACTAATGTCGTCAATGCCCAAAACGCGGCAGTATTTTACGGCGGCGCCAATTCCAGCCAGGACCTGTTGGTCACCAGCAGCACCAACCAGCTCACCGGCATTGTCCCCGGCGTAACAATCCAGCTTCAAGGAACGGGCGATGCCACTTTGAACGTTACGCGCGACGCCAGCGCCATCTCCAACCAGCTTCAAACGTTCACCACGACGTTCAATGATCTGGTGCAGGAAGCGGCCACGCTGACTACCTGGAATTCGAACACCAATCAGGCGGGTCTCTTGCTGGGCGACTCGACGATTCAGGACGTGCAGCAGCAGATCTATGATGTGTTTGACTCGGTGGTGCAGGGAGCCGGGCAGTACAAGCTGCTTTCGGACCTGGGGCTGACGATCAACGGCGACGGCAGCATTACCTATGACCAGAACAAGTTCAATGCCGCCTACGCCAGCGACCCGACTGCGGTGCAGAATTTGTTCACGCAGACCACGACGGGTTTGGGCACGGTGTTGACCAACTCGATGACGCATCTGATTGATCCGGTAAATGGCGAACTGACGTTGACGGAAAACACACTGACATCGCAGGTGCAGGGCTTCCAGGACAATGTCAATCAGTTAAATGCCGTCTTGAGCGATCAGCGCACGGTGCTGGAAAACCAGTTTGCCAACATGGAAACGGTGCTGGCACAGCTCCAGAGCCAGGGGCAGGCGCTTTCATCGATCGGCACGATCGGCGCGACAACGACGAAATCATCCACGTCGAATTCGAGTTCGACATCTGGCTCGAGCAGTTCAACTAGTAGCAGCGGCTAGTAGCCGGTCGCCTGGGTCTTAATGTCGTCATATTCCTCCGCCGATATAGGAACTATTGAGCGTCACAAAAATATTGTCAGTAACTTTTCGCTCGCACCGCTCGAAAATGCCCATTTTTACGACGATTTCGAAGCGATCGTCGTACTTTTACTGCCATTATTTATCTGACGATCAATAGCCGCCGATTCAGGAACCGTGTTGAATGAATCCCCAAGCCGCCCAGCAGAATTATTTACGCACGAGAGTGCTGACGGCAACGCCGGAGCAGCTTCAGATGATGCTGTATGACGGCGCGATTCGCTTCGCCGACGGCGCGCGAACGGCACTTTTGAAGAAGGACTGGGAAGGGGTTTACAAAAACTGCTCGCGGGCACAGAAGATCGTGACGGAATTAAGCGCCGCGCTCAAGCGCGATGTCGCCCCCGATCTTTGCCACAATCTTGGCTCACTTTACAACTACATCTTTCGCCAGCTCATGGACGCCAGCCTCAATCACACCGTGGAGAGCATTGACGAGGCGTTGAAAATGCTGAGGTATCAGCGCGACACCTGGGCGATGCTGATGGAACAGCTCGGCAAGGAAAAAGCCGCCGGTGCCGCGGCGAAGGTGAGCTTCCCTGAGCCAAACCCGCGAATGGAAGCGGCGTTGTCGGTGCAGGGGTGATGTCCGCTCTACCGCTTGAGCAATCAAATACAAATCGGGACATCCGACCTCCGAACCCAGGCGAGCGCGTCGCAAATCCGGGGCAGCGCGGCGGCCATGCATATTGCGCGAATTACGTCGTTCGCGCCGCTTGACCCGGCGTGAAGGTTTTCCGCGCGAAAGCGCAATCTCAGGGAGTGGGCCATCTTAAATCACGCAGTGCGGGCAATGAATTAATTCTTTTTCCAGCTGAAGAAACGCTCCACGTTGGCCGTTGTGATATCATCCGTTTGCGCCAGCGTCCATCCCTTTAACTGTCCCACCATTTCCGCCACGTGCCTCACGAAACCGGGCTCGTTGGTTTTTTGCTTTCGCATCGGCTCGGGAGTCAGATAAGGCGAATCGGTTTCCACCAGCAGCCGATCCTCCGGCACGAATTTCACCACCTCGCGAAGCTCGTTTGAATTCTTGTAGGTAATCGGCCCCGTGAATCCGAGCAAATGGCCGGAATCGATGATCTTCCTTGCCTCTGGCATGGTGCCGGTGAAACAGTGAAACACCGCGCGCACCGCCGCGAAGTTCTTCAAATGCGCCAGCGTGTCGTCGATCGCCTCGCGGCTGTGAATCACCACGGGCCGGCTTAGTTCATCAGCCAGCGAAAGCTGAAACTCGAAGGTCTTATGTTGGCGATCGCGGTCGGCGTGGCGGTGAAAATAATCGAGGCCCATTTCCCCCAGCGCCACCACGGCCGGATCGAGCTGAAGCTGCCGCAACTGCGGCAAATCCGCCGGGTCGACATTCTGCGAATAATTCGGATGAACGCCGATGGCGCATCGAACATTGGCGTGTTGACGGCAAAGCTGAATGGCCGCGCGGGCATCGTCCAGGTCGGTGCCGATGGTGATGAAACGCGTGACACCGTTGTCGGCAGCGCGTTGCAGGACGGCGTCGAACTGCGTGTAAAGCCGCGGGTCGGTGAGATGGCAGTGCGAATCGATCATGGCGTCTTCCGGTGCGTTATCCGCCAGCCGAGGATTCACCGCCGAAGTGGCGGGAAAGAAACGCGAAGCTCTTTTCCGCCGCGTCCTGGGGATCTTCGGTGTGGGTATAAAGTTCGACGGTCAAATAACGGTCATAGGCGATTCTCTCGAGCGCGGTTTTCAACGATGGCCAATCGAGCGTGCCTTCGCCGGGAATCATGTGATAATGTTTTCGGCCCGGCAAATCTTCCACGTGTAGATTCCAAATCCGACCCTTGAGCATCTCCACGACTTCGCCAATCGATTCGCCGATCACCACGCTGTGCCCGATGTCCAGATTGGCGCCAAAGCGGGGATGGCTCAACCGGTCGATCCATTCGCGCAGCTCGGCGATGTATTCCAAAAACAGTCCCGGCTCGCATTCAATGCCGACGTCGATCCCCAGTGCATCGGCGCGATCCAGGATGGGCCGGATCGATTCGCCAAACTGCACGGCCGCCTTCTTCGGCGGCATCCCGCCCAGCGTGCGGCCGCTGGTGATGCTGATGTTCCTCGCTCCGATATCGCGGGCAAACTCCAGCGTTTTGACAATCATCTCCGCGCGATCGTCGCGATAATTCGCATTGGGGCTGATCAAGCTCGGCTCAAAATAAGGTTCCGGCGGCGCGTGCTTCCAATAACCAAACGAACAATTGCAGTTGACATTGCTCACCGCCAACCCCGTCCGCGCCAGCGCCTTGACCACCGATTTGGTCAACTCCGGCGTGATTTGCGGCGGATAAGCGTGCGGCACATCCGCCAATATCTCCACGCCCGCAAACCCCGCATCCTTGATCCCCTGCATGGCGTCGAGCAACGGAAAGCGCGTGTAGGCGTTGGTGGAAAAGGCAAGTTTCATCGTTGGGAAAGTTTCGTGAGGATTTGAAGGCGATGCAAGGATGTCACGGAAGATTTCGGTTCGCGGAGAAAGACGGATCGCGACCGCGTCATGCGACGACCTCGCCAGACGCAAACGCCTCTTGATATTTCGCAATCATTCCCTCCAGCCGCTCGCGCGGCTGGACGGCGTAGAAAAGCTCGCGGTCGAAGAGCACTTTTTCCTGCTTCTCGCGCTCCATTGTCTCCTGGTAGCGCGCTTCCCAATCGCGGAAAAGCTGGCCCGAACGGGCGGCGGCAAGGCGCGTGTGCATCTTGCTGAACATCAGCGATCGCTCCGCCGAGCGGCGCGGGGCGCTGGCGATTGCGGAAACCAGCTCCCGCTTTTCTTCGCCGAGCAATGCATGACGCAGGCGATGACCTTCCTGCGCAACGCACGGCTGGCAGATGCGCGATTGGCCGATCGCGCCGGGGAAAAATAGCGTGGCCGTCGTCACGGCGAAACGCGGGGCGGCAAGTTTAAAATGCCGGGTGATCAGCTTGTCGAGGACCTGGTCGTACTGCCCTCCGCCGATGCCATGAACGAACTGGTCGGCAACTAAAAGCCGCAGCACGGCTGTCAATGTCAAAGCGCGTGGCGAAAGGTGGCTGCGGTTCTTCTTCAGGAAATCACGCAACGCGCTGGCGGCGGGCCAGCCATCGGCGTTGGGATCGAGGCGGAATTGATCGCCGGTCGAAAGGCGAAGGATAAACGCCCCGCCCTCGCGCGCCACCGCCGCCCGCGTGCGCGTGCCGGCGGAAATGTCGTCGAGCCAAAAGGGAACCTCGCATCCGTCAGGCGTGCACTTGAGATTCGGCATCGGTCGGCCGGGCGTGCGAATCTTGTTTTCGGTGCGGAATTCTTCCAGGGCCGTGTTGTAGTCCGCCGCGAAAATATCCGCCCGGGCCAGCAGATGATGCACGAAAAGCAGATATGGCTCCGATTCGCACATCGGCGAAACCAGCGGCGCATCATGGTGCAATCCCAGTGTCGAATCCAAACTTTGCACGGCATGCGTCAGGGCAGCCGGCAGGTTCGGCGCTGCCGGAGCGGCCTGGCGAAGGATGCCGAGGAACGAATCCACCATCGGCTTAAAATTCCAGGCGCGCGCCGCCGCGTCGAATGAAGCCTGCACATCGTTGAGATGCGCAGGCGTCGGCGCGGGTACCAGACCGCTCCATTCGGCGCGCGGCTGCTCGACATCACTCAGGGCAACGGATCCGCCAGGCCAGCGCAGATGCAAATGCTTGGGCTCATCGGTATCGACCGCGAAATGTATCGCCCGGCCATTCATGCGGGTTGCGACACTGTTGATCAGCGCATTCTTTACCCATACGCCGGGATGATGCAATTCTGCCTGATGTCCCGTGGCGATGAGAGGTTGCTCATCATTTGCGTGTCCGAGCCATGTGCGAAGCGCGGTGCGCACCTGAGGAAGCGATACGCCTTGCACGAGGACTGACGCGGCTGAATTCAGATGACGCTGGTTTTCCTGCGCATTGCGTAAGAGCTCGTCCGGCGGCGGCCAGATGAGGATCTGCCCGTCCTCGGCCGGCGCTTTCCATCGGTCGTAGCGCGCAGGGAGTATCGATGAGGATTCGGTCATGCCGATCTAATCCAGGCAGCAAAAACACGATTCAATTTCGCCCGCCAGTTCCGGTTCCTGCCGCTTTTCCAGCGGATGCGCGTCCAAGAGCCGCATCTCGTCCTTCAGAACGTCCAGATAATGGCGCAGGCGATTTCCGGCATCGTCGAGATTGCCGCCAAAATGACGGTTGGGATCGTTGTAGATGAGCCGGACGGGCAATTCTGTCAGCCGAAATCCCGCCGACCAGATTTGCGGCCAAAGTTGCAGGGGGAATGCATAGCCTCGCTCGGTCAGCCTTAATCGCCGCATCGCTTCCACGCGATGCGCCTTGTACCCGCAGAATGCATCGGTGATTTTTAGGTCGAACAGTTCGTTCAGCATTGAGGTAATCGTGGCGTTGATATTCCGGCGATCGCCGGGCGGAAGATCATCGTCGCGGCGCGGCGTCAGATAGCGCGAGCCACTGATGATGTCCCATTGGTCGGTTTCGATGGCTTCCACGAACGCGGGTATTTTCTCCGGCTCATGTTGCTCATCGCAGTCCATGGTGATGACCCAGTCGTAGCCGTTCTTATCCGCGTAGGCAAAGGCATCGATCAGGCTTTGCCCGTATCCGAGATTCACCGGATGGCGGATGACTTTCAGATCAGACCGGGCCGCCAGAAGCTGCGGCGTTTGATCGGTGCTGCCGTCGTCGACGACAAGAATATCGTTATGAAAACGACGGATCTTATCGATGACACGATTGACGTATTTCTGCTCGTTATGAACGGGAATGGCGATCAACAACCTCACGCAATCTCCCTTCGCCGAAGAAAAGGCCCAGTCTCAGCAGCTCAAGCCCGCCATCGGGATACAAATTGTGCGCCAATGGACGCGGTTGATGTTAGAACTGCGCCCGATGGCGGTCAACCGGGAAGTTGGGGTGTTGCGTCCGATAAGCGGAATCGATTACTAACTCGTTTCCGGGATTGCGTATCGGAAGGGTTGTAGGAGCAACGTAACCGCGCGTGTTGCTCCTCACACCCGATTCCCCATACCATCCCCATCAGACACAACCCATGCCCAATAAATCCAAACTTACCATCCTGTGGCAGGACGATGACGCCGTCGCCGTTTCCAAACCCGCCGGCCTCGCAACCATTCCCGGCCGCGATGATCCGGCCAGCGTCCTGCATACGCTTGCCGGGCAATTGGGGCTGCCCGCTTCGGGCACCGCCGACCCGCGCCTTCGCGTCGTTCATCGCCTGGACAAAGATACCAGCGGCGTATTGCTGTTCGCCAAAAACATCGACATGCAGCGGCATCTCTCGCGCCAGTTCAAGGACAATGCCATCGCCAAGGAATATCTCGCGCTGGTGAGCGGCAGACCAACGGAAAAGGAAGGCGAAGTCGACGCCCCGCTCGCCCGACATCCGACCTCCAACAAACGCATGGCCATCGTCACCCACGGCGGCCGGCCGGCGCGCACGCTCTGGAAAATCGAAGAAGTCTTCCGCGATTACACGCTCCTCCGCGTTTTTCCGAAAACTGGAAAAACCCACCAGATTCGCGTTCATCTGCATTCGATCGGGCTGCCGTTGGCGATCGACCCGCTCTACCACGCGACTGGTCCCGGGCGTCCGGCAGGCATTTTCCTGAGCCGATTTAAGCGGGCATACAGTCCTACCTTTGGCGAGGAGGAGCGTCCCCTGATCGATCGGCTGCCGCTCCATGCGGAAAAGCTGACATTTCTTGATCGCGCTGGGAAGCCGGTGACGGTGAGTTGTGAATTGCCCAAGGATTTCCGGGCGGTGTTGAATCAATTGCGCCGCTGGGGAAGGTAGGGTGTAACTTTTTTGTGTGGCGCCTCCCGCGCCGTGCGCCTGTACTCAGGGGAGGGGTGGGGGGGTTGGGGGTGACAGCGGGATTCGTAATATTCACGC
>DASRRM010000482.1:0-23519 GCA_035695715.1 Tepidisphaeraceae bacterium | reverse complement strand
CCAAACCTGCTTGCGTTATCCTCGACTCTGTTCTCATGGCTGTCTCCTTGTTAAAGGTTCACTACAGGACATTGTAATGTCCGGCAGGGGGACAGCCTTTCATGTGATTACATTGAGCAACCGATTGCCAAAAAAGACGGCAACCCCTCACCCCCCCTCACCCTCCTTTGTCCGGCGGAATTGATTCACCTCGCCTGCTACAGTTGCTACAATTCCGCCATGACGTTGCTCGATCACATCGCGCTACTCGATGATCACACCGTTCTGCACGGCGTGTCATGGGACGATTACGAGCGCGTGCTGGAAGAAATCGGCGACGGCTCGACACGCGTGACCTACTGCGACGGGAGCATGGAAATCATGTCGCCGCTGCCTGAACATGACCGAGCCGCCCTGGCGATCGGTCGCCTTATCTGCGAATTGACGTTCGAAACCGGACTTCCAATCGCAAGTTTTGGTTCCACCACTTATCGGCGCAAGGATCTTTTGCGGGGGTTGGAGCCGGATCAATGCTTTTATATTGACAACGAAGTCAAAGTTCGCGGGATGAAGCGATTTAACCCGAAAATGCATCCGGCCCCGGATTTGGCGATAGAAGTTGATATCACCAGCCGCTCGATTCCCCGCGAGCCGATCTATGCGAAGCTGGGCGTCCCGGAAATCTGGCGATATAAGAATCCGCGGATTGCCATTCGGCGCTTGTCCAATGGCAAATACGCCGACGCCGCAACGAGCTTGTATTTCCCCTCATTGCCAATGCCAAAGTTTGAAAAATTTGTCCAGCGAATGCTCGTGGAAGAGCAGAACAGCGTCGTCCGCGATTTTCGGGCCTGGGTCAAGACCTTGCCCCGCTGATTATTTCCCCGCCGGCTTTTCAACTGTCACCGTTATCGATCTCTGGGCCAAAATGACCACTTCGTTCAGGCGGCGTCACGCCTACCTGTTCCCCATCCCCTTCCTCCGCTATACTCCCGCGTCACATGGCGTTTCGTATTCTTTGCCTCGGCGATATCGTGGGCCGGCCTGGCCGCCAGGCCGTGCATCAATTGCTTCCCGGACTCGTGCGGCAACATCAGGTCGACCTGGTGGTTGCCAATGCCGAAAACATCGCCGGCGGCAGTGGAATCACGCAAAATCTGTTTCACAAAATCCGCAGCTACGGCATCGATGTGGTGACGCTCGGCGATCACGTTTTCAAAAAGCTCGACATCGTCCCCAGCCTGCAAACCAGCGAGCGGATCGTGCGGCCCGCCAATCTTTCCTCCGATGCCGCCGGCAAAACTTTCACCGTCGTCACCAGCAACAGCGGCGTGCGCGTGGCGGTCTTTTGCCTGCTCGGGCGGATTTACATGAATCTGCCGAGCGACGATCCCTTCGCGGCGGCGGACAAGGTGCTGTCGCAGGTGCCGCGCGACGTGCGCGTTTGCGTCTGCGACATGCATGCCGAGGCCACCAGCGAGAAGGTGGCGATGGGCCATTGGCTCGATGGGCGCTGCTCGCTGATTTTCGGAACCCACACGCACATTCCCACCGCCGACGCGAAAATCCTGCCCGGCGGAAGCGCGTTCATCAGCGATATTGGAATGTGCGGCCCGTACGATTCGATCCTGGGCCGCCGAAAGGATCGCGTACTGAAATTCATGACCACCAACATGCCGCAAAGCTTCGATGTGGCCACCGGCGACGTGCGGCTTTGCGGCGCGCTGGCCGAGGTGGACCCGGTTACGGGCCGCGGCATATCAATTCAACGGATCGAAGCCCAAGGCGAGAATTCCGATTCCCCGTACGACTCCGATGACGCCCGGCCGGGACGCGCGGGCGGCGAATGATGTGGAAGCTGGCGAGCGGTCAATCCCCACATTCTGCCGCCGGCTTTAAGCCTTTGCGGCGAATTCCACCCACCCGGCCACCTGTTACCATCCCGTGACACACCCCGCGCGCTTTGCCGGCTATGCTCCAGTTAACTCTAACGGAGCAAGCCTATGCTACGCTTTTCATTCGCGTGCCTGTTTCTTTTCACATCAATCGCCACTGCCTGCGGCGCGGGAACAGATATCCCAGCCGCCATTGAGGGTGTGAAGTCTTCCGACCCCGCGGCAGCGGCGCAGTCTGTCGCGACATTGCGTGCCGCCGGACCGGCGGGCCTTGCAGCCCTCCTGAAACATTATGACGCCGCACCGGATCCAAATCTCATCGGCGCCATTGATGCGGTGGCGGCCCAGCGCGGGGCGGTGGTGTCGCGGCTCTTTTGGTTTACCGACCTCGCTGGGGCCAGGGCGGCGGCCAAGGCCGCGAACAAACCCATTTTGTATCTTCGCATGATGGGAAAGCTGACCGATGAATATTCCTGCGCCAACAGCCGATTTTTTCGCACCGTGCTTTATGCCAACACCGAAGTTTCCAAGGTGCTGCGCGAACAATTCGTCTTGGTATGGATCAGCGAACGGCCCGTCCCGGTGGTGACGATCGATTACGGCGATGGCCGGGTTCTCAAACGCACTTTGACCGGCAACAGCATTCATTACATTCTGGATTCAGATGGCCGGGTGATCGACGCGCTGCCGGGGCTTTATGCGCCGAAAACGTTTCTATCGGCCCTGAGTTCCGCGCGCACGGTCGCGCTGGCGGCCAACGGAAACCAGGAGCAGCTTTCGCGATATCTCGCCAACGCGGAAACTACCCTGCTGCGAGACTGGCAATCCGACCTCGCCCTGGCGGCCGTCGGGCCGATGTCGCTGAACAATCCCAAGGGACAGGTGGGGCAGTTGGAACAGCCAACAACGGTCGTGTTCAATCCCGCCGCCAATCCGGCCGCAGCGCCCGCAGCCCCGCCGGCCGCGGCCGCAATGCGGCGGGCCTTCAGCAAAACAGCCGTCGAAGCGCCGATTATCGCCCGGCTCTCGCCGCAGGTCGATCCACAACCGCTGCTGAATCCCGCCAGCAGCATCGAGATGGCCGACGCCACGACGTGGGAAAAGGTTGCCGCCCTTCATCTGGCCGACGCCCGCCTCGACGCCTCGAGCATCGCAATGATCCGCACTCAGAATCCCAAGGCGTACCAGGACCCGGCTGCCCTGAATAAAATCGTTGAGCGTTTCCAGACCCTGATTGCCGCCGACACCGTGCATAACAATTACCAGCTTCGCCGCCAGATAATTTCCTGGCTGCGTCAATCGCCGGGAAAGCTGAGCGTCGAGCAGCTCAATGAGCGCGTCTACTCGGAACTGTTTCTCACGCCAAGAACCGACCCCTGGCTCGGCCTTGCGCCCGACGAGTACACGGCGCTCAATGGCAATGGCTGCGAAGTGGCAAAGCGATGAACTATCGCACTTTTCACACTGGCGACGCGTCTGCGCGATTGTCATCTTTCCCGGCATATTTGACATTATTTTGGCCGCCTGAGTGGTATGATCGAGCAACCATGTCTCAGCACGTCCTGGTAATCGAAGACGACAAGGCCATTCGCCGCGGGCTTGTCGATGCGCTGCGCTTTGAATCGTTTCACGTCTTCGAAGCCGACACGGCCAAGGCTGGCCTGGAAGCGGCGCTCACCCTCGACTGCCATCTCATTTTACTGGACCTTCGCCTGCCCGGCGGCGACGGGTTTTCCATTTTGCAACAACTGCGGGTCGTTCGCCCGACGCTGCCGGTCATTATCCTGACTGCCGCCGGGGATGAAGCCGACCGGGTAAAGGGGCTGCAACTGGGCGCGGATGATTATGTCGTCAAGCCGTTCAGCATCCGCGAGATCATCGCCCGCATTCGCGCGGTTTTGCGGCGGTCGCCGGGACGGCCCCTGGATGTGCATTGCGTGCGCTTTCCCAATGACCGCGTCATGGCCGATTTGCATCGCCGCGAACTGCGTTTTGACGATGGCCAGCGCCTTGAGCTTTCCGAGCGCGAGGTGGAGCTTTTGCGCTATCTGGCGTCAAACCCCGACCGGGCCATCAGCCGCGATGAGCTTCTGCGAAATGTCTGGCTGATCGATCCACAGGGGTCGGCCACGCGCACCATCGACATGCAGATCGCCCGGCTGCGCGAAAAGCTGCGCGATGACAGCGAGCAGCCGCGAATCGTGCTGACCGTTCGCGGCAAGGGATACATGCTGGCGGGGAATGCCGTGACGGCAGGGCGGGAACCATGAGCCGCACGCTGGGCATATGGTCGATCTTTACTGCCGCACTGATATTGGTGCTGACGGTGATGGTGTTTCTGACGGTGAAGATGCTGCAATTTGAAAGCGCCGTCGCGGCCGCCGATGCCCGCGCCACCACCGAAGAGCGAATCCGCCTGGCGCTGTGGCGGATGGATTCGGCGGCGGCGGTTTTGCTCGCGGAAAAACCCAGGCGCGTGATCCTCGCCAACGGCAATTCGCGCAATTTCGAGGGCAACAACGCCTACGCCAACGCCTCCAACAACCTGGCCCAAAACGCCCAGCGATCCGATCCGGAATTCCAGCAGCAACTCAGTATGAACGAATATCAGCAGCGCGCCGCTGTCACGCCCCCGGCCACCGAAGACTGGCACAAGATCGCGCCAATTCTTCTCGACCGTGTAAGCGACATTCTTGACGGCGCGCAACTCGAACCCGTCGCCAAATCGCAATCGGGGACCGATGACACCCGGCGGCTGGCCTCTATCCCGGCACGCCTGGTGGTTCCACCATCTGCCTTTGCGCCCCCGGTGCTTCCCTGGAACACGCCGCTGCGAATTTCCCTCATGATCGCCTGGACGTGCGCCATCATCGCGGCGGCGGCAGTGGCGATGCTGCTTGGCGGCGCCTTGGCGCTGAGCGAGCGGCGGGGGGCTTTTGTTTCGGCAGTTACCCACGAATTGCGCACCCCGCTCACCACGTTCCGGATGTATGCCGAGATGCTGGCCGGCGGAATGGTGGCCGCCCCCGATGCCCGCCAGCAATATCTCGATACGCTGGTTTCCGAATCCGACCGCCTGGGCCATCTGATCGAAAACGTGCTGGCCTATGCCCGGCTGGAGCGCAAGCTTTCCCCAAGCCGGGCGCAGCTCATCAGCGTCGGCGATCTTCTCGATCGCACGCTGCCGGCCCTTCGCCGACGGGCGCAACAGGCTGAATTGGAGCTTGAGTTGGCGATAGCGGATGATGTGACGGCAATCAAATGCCGCACGGATACGATCGCCGTGCAGCAGATTCTGCTGAACCTGGTGGACAACGCCTGCAAATACGGGCGAACGCGGATCGCGCTCTCCGTTGCGGCGGCAGATGGGCAGTTGGAGTTTCGCGTGGCCGACAGCGGGCCGGGGATCAGCGCCTCTGCCGCCGGAAAACTATTCTCCGCCTTCAGCAAATCCACCACCGACACGGTGCCGGGCATCGGGCTGGGATTATTTCTCTCGCGCCGCCTGGCGCGGGCGCTGGACGGCGAACTTGAACATATCGAATCGCCCGCCGGAGCCACCTTCGCCCTGCGGCTGCCGATAGCGGCGTGAACCAAATGACCTTGCGCGATTCCTGTAGGGTCCGCATCGCGGACCGCCTTTCTCGCCGCAAATGCGACATTCCGTAATGCGGATCGCGTTTATTCCATCTCACTCGTAATGGTCCGCGGTGCGGACCCTACGAAAAACTCGCCCACCGCGTTTCCGTCGCACTGCGCAGAAATGGTGGGCGAGTACGCCCACCCTACAAAGATCTCGTCCGTCGCGGTTGCGGCCCGACGCATTGGGCTCGATCAATCCGCCAGCTTCGGATCATTGATGGTGTACATTTTTCCGTCGCGATAGATTTCGATGCTGGCGATGGGCGTTTTGCCGCCGTTGGTGGAGAAACAATTCCCCGCGTCGTCGAACAGGTAGGGGAAATCGATGGTTTCCACGCGCTGTTTGTCCTTGCGGAGTTCGGGAATGAACACGACGTATTTCTTGTTCACCCACACTTCGACATTGTGCCAGTCTTCCTCCCCGTAGTTGAGAATCTCGATCTTTTGGAAGGTGAGATCGTATTCCGCGCTGGCCAGGGCATCGCCGCCGCGGGGGGCGTCGGCGTGGTATTGCCGCTTGGCGGCGTCGGCGGCCAGTTGGGCGCTGGTCTCACGCAAATTGGGATCGGTGTTCGGAAGCAGCGACGGCCGGCCCGCGCACCCGCCGGCAAATCCCAGGGCGACAACAGCGCAAATCATGACCGCATTTTTCATGGCAATCCTCGATTACGTCCGTTCGCGCCCAACCGACTGTCGATCGGGCGCGACTAAGCGAGTTATCGGACGATCAAAGGCCGCCGCATGAAGAATTCCATCCGCCTCATTCGGTCACCGGTGGTAAATGATTGGCGTTAAAGTCGAGGCACAAATCGCGCTCCCACACTCAAACGCCGGTGTGTACACTACTTCCAAGTCGCACTTTATCCAACGTACAATTTCCGCCATTTGAGGACAACGCGAAATGACCGACTCCAACATCACCGACCTGCATCCCGCCTTTCTCTCGCCGCTGACGCAATCGATCCTGAACAAACAGCCGGCCGCATATCGAAAGCTGGTGGTCACTGGCGGCACGCCCACTACTGCCCGCGAGTTACTGGCCGATGTGAAACCCGAACAGTTGCTCACCGTCCCCGTCAAAAGCCGCCACGACGCCAGCGCGATGCTCGGTGGCCTTTGGCTCCGGCACGATGCGCTGCACGAGTGCCACGAGATCGTGCAGGACTTGATCGGCCCAACGGGCAGTTTCTGGCACGCGATCATGCATCGCCGGGAGGGTGATTTTTCCAACGCCAAATACTGGTACGCCCGCTGCGCCGACCACCGCGCCTTCCGCCTGGTCAGCGCCCTGGCGCGGGATGTGATCGGCCGCGAGGTGACGGACAAATCGCTGCTGCAAATCGCCGGGGCGGAATACAATCCCGATGCGCTGGTGGATCTCGTGGCGGAACTTCAGGACAAGCCGCAGGACCCGCGCCTTGAAGCGGCCGTTCAATTGCAGCGGATGGAATGGGAAGCATTGTTTCACTACTGCGCCTACGAAGCGGCGGGGGAAAGCGGAGGGATGATTTGAGGAAGTGACGAAAGCCGAAATCGGAATTTTGAAACGACTTTGCGCGATTCATCGCTTCGAATCTTCGTAGGGTCCGCACTGCGGACCATCACGGTTGAGGCGAAAAAGACGGTCCGCGGTGCGGACCCTACACGAATCGCGCAGGGCAATTGAGCTTTGATTTTCGGTGCGTGGGTTGCCGGCACCGCCGTGTCGTACGCACCTCATTTCACCCGATTTTTGCGGCGCCGATTCGCCATTCGGCATTTGGCATTCATTCGGCATTCGTCATTACCCCTCACTCGCCTTCCCACGGCGTTGAGCCGCGATATCTGCGGATGTGCTTCAACGTGCTCACCTTCCATGCGCCATACTTGGTTGCATCGCGATCGGAATCCAGCTTGACCAGCGCGTCGGCGTTGTCGATGTCAGGGGCCGTGTCGGATGTATACCCCATGTCGGAAACCAACTCATTTTGCGCACGATTAAAATCGACTTCGATTTTTTTCTTCTCGTCCTGCAGCGTCTTCTTGAAGGCAGGGCTGGTTTCCTCCTTGATTTCCTTGTCCTTTGCCGCCATCGCCGCTTTCAACGATTCGCGGCTCGTGAAAAGAGACTTGACCCGTTCCCACCACAGGCGGTCCATCACCTCGTCCGTATATTGATCGAGCTCCTTCGTGAATGCGCCGGGATGCGTGCTGCGATACTCGTCAAGTTTCAGGATGGCCATGCCATGGTTCGCCTGCGTGCGCGCGACTTCCACCTCTTCCCAGGCCTTATCCCCCTTGTGCTCATCCGGATCGGGGGCGGTGTGCGCCAACGCCGCCCCGGTCGGGTTGTCGACCGGCGGCGCTGGAGACGCATCATCGTGGGCCGGGGCGTCGGCGGGCGTGGGCGTGGCGGATGATCCGGAATCTCCCGCCGCCGGCTTGGGGTGCTTGGCATTGGCGTGGCCGATGCCGAAAATGTTGTCCGAATCGTCAACCGGGCCTTGCTTAACAACCGCCGGCGGTGGGGCCGGGGGCGCATCAGGGTGCATGTGGATGTAAACCGCGATGCCGGTCCCGATGATGATCGCCAGCGCAATGCCAATGCCGATCACCAGCCCCACATCCGATGTCTTTTTGGGCGGCTTCTTTCGGCGGGGGGCTGAATCTTCGGCAGTTGCCGCCGCCGGCGCACCCCAGCCGGCAAACGCATCCTCGGCCGGTGGCTGACCGCCCCATGGATCGTCCGTGCTTGCCCCCCGCGCCGTTTGCGGCGGCCCGGCCGGGGCTGACGATGCCTGATATCCTCCCGACGATGGATGACGCGGACTGGCCGATGATCCACGAGCACGCGGCATCGGCGTCGGGGCAACGGCCACCTGCGCCGCGGCAGAGGCCGCCTCTTCGGAGATGGCCGGCTGGCCGGTTCGGCCCTCGGCCACGCCCGCCGGGTCGATCTCCAGTGTCGCCGGGCTGGTGTCCGATCCCATCGCAATCACATCGCCCACGCACAACGGCGTTGGCCCGGAAAGGGCGGCGTCATTCACCCACGTCGATCCGCCGCTGGTATCCTGCAATACCCATTGCCCCTCGTGCAGAAACAGCGCGCAGTGCTGGGTGGCGACGGTGACGGAAGGAATCTTCACTTCCGCCTCGCGCGCCCTCCCGACAACCAGCGGATTTTCCAATGGCCGATCGGGAAGATCGAACAATTTTTGGCCCAGTGCATGCCGCAATCGAACTTGAAGACCCATGTGGCTACCCTCTTTCGATCCCGCCCATGAATCGGAGTATATCCGATTTCAGGGAAAAATACTTAGGCGGCGGCAGGGAAATGATCGTGGGTCCAAGATCGGCAAATACACGACGCCGCCGCCGTCATGGAAGGAACTTGACGCGAAGGCGCGAAGGATCGAAGGACGCGAAGAATAATCGTTCTTCGCCGCCGTCAAATATCTCGCGATTTGGTGGCACGTTCGCGCGACCGTCATCCTGACACACCCGCCGCGTGAAGTTGTCCGATTTCTCGAACCGATGGGGTCGTCATCCTGAGGTACTCCGAAGGATCTTGCTCGCCTTCGCGCTCCGGCAAGATCCTTCGGAGTACCTCAGGATGACAATTGCCCGCTCGATCAACCTGAAAAACGCTCTAAAACTTTATCTGTACTACAATCCTTCAACTTGTTGTTTTGTTAACAACATCTTTGGCGGGCTCCGGGCCAGACATTTGGTCATTCGGATTTGATTCGGATTTCGTCATTCGGATTTCGGATTTGCGGCGCAGCCGCGCTGGGTCCATCTGTGCCAATCTGTGGCGATGTCGCATTTGCTTTGAATGTGGGCTCCCTCATTCCCCAACCTTATTAATCGTATGATCCACCTCCAGCTCGATCGGCGTCTTATCTGCCGCGGCGATCTTGAACTTGATCGCCATCTGCATCACCGGCTTTAATCCCGGGATCAACAACGCCACCGTCCGGCCGTCCGCCGACAGCTTCGCGGCCTTAATCTCAACCGGCTCGCGTCCCTTTTTCTTCGGGTCGCTTACGTTGTATTCGTCCGAGCCATATCGGGCCGTCCATTGATAGTTCCACCAGTCGGCTGAATAGTTGTCGGCGTCTCCAGCCGACTTCGCATCCAGCGGCACGCTGAACGTCAGATCGATCTCATCCTTCTTCACGTGCATTGCAATCACATCGCGCACCGTTTTTCCCGTATAGCGCACGCGCTGAAAGCATCCATCATGCCCGGCGGTCGTCTGCCAGCCTTGCAGCCCGGCTACGTAAAGCTGGCCATCGGTTGGATTGAATCGGGCCCGCATGGTGCCGCTGGCGAATCGCAGGGGGAAGCGCACGATGCCGCCCTGGGCAACGCCGTCGACGTTTTCCATCAGCACGTGAAACAGCGAGCATTTGCCGTAGGAAAGATAAAGCATGCTTCCCTTGAATGGTCCCCAATTATCTCCCGGCACCCATGCCTGTCCGCCGCCGGAATTGTCCGGCGATGGGTAGGGCACCCAGAAGATGGGCGGATCGTACGTCGTCGGGGCGGGCGAGCGATGGGCCGTGCCGACGCATCCGTAAAACCCGCCCTTCTTGACCAGATTCACGCGATCGACCGGCGTCCAGATTCCCTGGTTGTCGCTGCACGTCACTTCGCCATGCGGCCCCATGCCGGTGCCATTGGGGGCGCGAAGGCCGGTGGCGTAGCGCTCGAGATTCTGGCCGTCTTTGGAAAGGTGCAGCACGCTGCCGTTGAATTTCCCGATCGGGTCGAAGTAATCGGTGCCCAGCAGCGGCGCGCCCTTGGTGAAAAAGAAGCTGCCATCGGGCGCTTGCTGAAGATCGAAGACAAATTCGTGAAAGTTCGGCGTGACGCTGATATCGTTATTGAAATTCTCGTAAAAGTCAGCTTCGCCATCGTTGTTCAAATCGCGCGGAATGGTGATCTGGTCGCGGCCCAGGACATAAATGTCATTGCCGACGATTTTCAATCCCAGCGGCTGAAATAATCCGGTGGCATAGCGTTTCCACGTCAGCTTTTCCAGCTTGTCATCAATGCCGGACACGATCCAGACATCGCCGCTCCAGGTGCAAACCGCCGCCCGTTTTCCATCGGGAAAGAAGTCAAACCCGCCAACCCGCATCCATGATTTCCAGGGGTTCTGGTCCGGCAGGGCGAGGGTGTCGACGAGATAAGCGCCGCCGCCGATTCCGAGTGTCCCTTTTGTTTCGATGGTTTGCGGATATCGCGCCGGGCCGCCATGAACGCGCGAATCGAGATCGAAGACACTGGTATTTTGCGGAAACGGCGTGTTCTGCGTCCCTTGTGAAATCGCCCGGCTCAGCACGATCTTAATGTTGATCGTTGCCGCGTGCGGCGGAATGGTCAGCAGCATGCGCGAGTCGGCCACATGCCATCTGCCATCGGGAATTCCAACGGCTTGCGCCAGCACATTTCCCAAAAGGGCCAGGTTGCTTTCGACAGCCAATCCCTCCGCCTTCGTAAACTCGTGTCCGCCCGCCGGGCCAACCCCGCCAGTCGTGCGTGGCTCCTCGGCCACGAGCAGCGTCATCGGCTTATCATTCGGTCCAATCTTCATCGTGCGCGTAAACGCGCCCTTTCCATTTTCCCCTTCATCAAACCATGGCGAATCCAGCACCGCGCACGAGCCAACGCGATACGAAAAGACGACATGCTCCCCATCAATGTACAACCCCTGATAATGCGCCCAGGCCTTCGGCAAGGGCAAGTACGGCTCCTCGCGCACATCGGTAAACGACCCATCGGCAGGATTGGCCCACCCCGGCGTTTGCGTGCCCGTCTCAAACACCATCTGCCCATGCACCGCCGGCCGCGATTTCTCCGGCGGACGGTGCGTGCCATCGAATGGCGTGCCCATCAGGTCGAGCCAGCCGCCCGTCCAGCCGCCCGCATACCGGCAAAGATTGGTGTCAAAGCAAACCGATTCGCGCCCCTTGTTGATGCGAACGGTGATGCCCTTGACCGTTACCCCATAAACCGACTCCGGGTCATTAGGCGGATGCATGGTCACCGACGAGGTGATGAACGGTCCATAGTCCATCTCATCCCAGCGATTAGCCGCCCGAACATCCGCGGCCAGGGTTAGAATCGCAAAGAGTGCGATCAAGCGCATGAGAGCCGATCGCGGAAAAAACCAAAACCGAAAACCATCCAATTGCATAAGTCTCCTGGTCAACCTTCGTGCAACTCAGGGCCATCGTCCCCAGTCATTACCGCGCATGGGACGCGTTGATTAAGAGGTCGTAATAAAATGGGGTAAACGCCAAGACGCCAGGAAAGCCAGGTTCGGAAAGAGGAGAAGAATCCAGCGCATTGCTGAATTTTTAAGGTGGTACGGGCGGCCCGCCCGTGTCTTAGGGCGTTTTTCAGTTGATCGAGCGGGCAATCGTCATCCTGAGGTACTCCGAAGGATCTTGCTCCCTTCTCGCACCGGCTAGATCCTTCGGAGTACCTCAGGATGACAGTTGCGCGAACGCGCCACCAACCTGAGAAACGCTCTAATTCTAAGAGAACACGGGCGAGACGCCGGCGAGACGCCCGTGATACGGGAAATTACTCCCGGCACCGCGTCCTCACGGCGCTTGCTCACCGCGAATGATCTTCACTGGCTGCGTGGCGGCGGGGTCGGGACGGGGCGAGGTTCGCGTCGATGCACCGCGGTCCATCCCGCGCAGGTGCTCGTCAAACATTCCCGGCGACACCGCGCCAGGCGTTAAATGTGTCCCCTTTAACTCATCGCCCGACATCCCGCCAAGGCTGTCGGGCTCCTGGGCCACGTGCGGCGTAAGAAATATCAACAGCTCCGTTTTGGTCTTGTCCACCTGTGTGCGGCGGAATAACTCGCCCAACAATGGAATGTCACCCAGCAACGGCACCTTGGAAACCGTGCTCGTCTTCTGGTCCTGCATCATCCCGCCTATCACAATCGTTTGCCCGTCGCGGATCGCCACCCGGCTGTCCGCCGACCGCTTGGCAATGATCGGCGCAGCCACACCCGCGCTGATCGGAACCGTCGTGCCGGTAATCTGGCTGATCTCCGGCGAAACGTCCAGGATCACCAAACCCTCGGGATTGATATGCGGCGTCACGTTCAGGATGATCCCAACATCCTGATATTGAATCGTGTTGATCGTCTGCCCGGTGTCGGTGAGCTGCGTATTGGTGATGAACGGCACCTCCTGCCCCACGGTGATGCTCGCCTGCTGGTTGTCGCTGGCCAGAATGTAAGGCCGCGACAAGACATCCAGCTTTCCTTCCGTCGCCAGCGCGTGAAGCGTCACACTGAGATTATTCTCCACCACGGTGGCGATCAGCCCGCCATTGGCCGCGGCGGCAGCGCCGTTTCCCAGGGTCTGGGCGACGACGTCGCCATTGCCATTTGGCCGGCGGTTCAGCACGGAAAAATCCGTCCCCCAGTCGGCGGCGTTGTCATGGGTCACCTCCGCCACCAATACCTTTATGAGCACCTGCGGCGCGGGGCGGTCCAGTTCTTTGATAATATCGCGAACGGTGTCGCGGTATTTGGATGCCGTCGTCACGATCAGTGAATTGGTGTCCACGTCGGCGACGACAAACACCTCGCCGGTCATTTCATTGATCGCCTGGGAAAGATTGCTCGGCATGTGGGGCATGTTTCGCTGGTTGTTGGTCTGATCGTTGCGCGTGCCATGCCGCGCGCCGATGCCGGTGCCCCCGGCCTGATTTGCGCCGGATTGGTTTCCCACCTGGCGGTTGCCGAAATTCTGCTGGTTGGCTTGCTGGCCGTTGGGCTGGCCGCCTTGGTTGGGGTTCTGTCCCTGATTTTGGCCGCTGGTGGTGTTGCCGAAGAGGGTATTGAGCACCTGCTCGAGATTGGCCGCCTGGGCGTTGCGCAGGCGGTAGATAAACAGCGATTCGCCTGCGGTGGTGTTGGTATCGAGCTTGGTCACCAGGTCTTCGATGGCCTTCATCGCCTCTTTCGGAGCGGTGACAACCAGCGTGTTGGTGCGGTCATCTGAAGTGGCCACCACCTTGGCGCCCTTGGCCGCCGAGGGGGGAATTCCGAACAAAATCATCCGCAGGCTGCTCGCGCCATTGTCCTTTTCATCCGGCTGGAAGATGGAGGTGATCATTTTCGCCGCGTCGTAGGCGTCGGCGTTTTTCAGCGTGAAGGTGCGCAGCTCCGATCCGGTGCCAGGGCTGGAATCCAGGTCTTTAATCAGGTCTCCAATCGACGCCAGCACTTCCGCCGGCGCTGATACGATTACCGCATTGGTGCGGGCATCAAAGGTGATTTCGATTTTCGCATGCGCGCTTTGCTCGGGCATCATTCCAAACGGATTGAAAAACGGGTACCCGCCGCGATCGGCGTTCGGCTTGTACAAATTGCCCAGCAGCTTGCTGGTGGCCTCGGCATCCGCGTAATTCAGCTTGAACGCCTTGAGCTGCGACGCCGGCACCGGATTGGAATCCAGCCGTTTGATGATATCCTCTTCAATTACCTTCATCGCGGCAGCGGGGGCGGTGACAATGAGCGTGTTGGTGCGCGGGTCGGCGTCGGCGTGAACGTGACCGCTGCGCAGGGCCTGGTCGATCGCGCCGCCGGGGATGCGCCCCTCGGCTCCTGCGCCCCCGGCAGGCGGCCCGCCTTGCTGCTGTTGCTGCTGCATCATCATGCGCATCTGCGGATTCATCTGCCCACCGCCCGCGCCGTCGGACGGGCGCAAAACCGACATGATCAGCTTTGCCGTCGCCTCGGCGTCAGCATACTTCAACTGAATGACGCGAAGCTCGGTGCTGGAAGTCTGATCGACGTCCATCGCGCCGATCACTTCCACCAGCCGCCGGATGCTGGCCGAGGAATCGGTGATGACGATCGAATTGCTCGATTCGTTGGCGGTGATATCGGCATCCGGCCCGATCAGCGGCGCCAGGTCCTGCCGAAGCCGAAGCGCCTCCACATTTTTCAGCGGAATGACCTGCGTGATTAATTCATCGGTGGCGGCAATCTCTTTGGGATCGGCCCCCACATGCACCGGCATCGCCCCCTTGCGCATCTTGTCGCGGGCAGCTATGCGAACCACGCGCCCTTCCTGGGCGGCGGCAAAGCCGTTGGCTTTCAACACGGTGTTGAGCAGCGTCACCGCCTCTTCGGGGGTAACCGGTTCAACGCTTTGCACGGTCACCCGGCCGTCAACCTGTCCCTCTTTCACGATGATCAATCCCGCCGCATCGGCCAGATGGTCCAGCACGACGTCCAGCGGGGCATCCTTGAAGTTCAGGCTGATTTTCTTGTCCGCCGGCTGGGCCGGGCGGGTGGCGGGAGGCAGGCGAATCGCCGCCGCTTCGGCCGGCCGCGTCGCTGCCGCCGGTGGATCGGCGGCCTGCGCGCTGAATCGCGCCGATAATGCGTCGATGCCCAATCCCATGACGGCGGCCAAAACAATCGCCCGGCGCGCAGCGCCACAATCCGGTCCGGCGGAGAACGAAGGCTTGGGCATCGTGGTCCTTGGTTGACGGTTCTCGATCACTTAGTTGCCACAGGCATTCTCACGACGTTATAGCATTTTTCCTGTTGCCATCATGACACGCAGAAATAAAAGAGCCGCGCACGGAGGGTACTCCCGAAGTAAGTGGTTTGGGCGACCCGCTTACTACGGGAACACCCGGAACACCCTCTGCGCGCGGCTCATTCGTCGCCGGTACCGCAATCTGCCTAAATGACATTGCGCGATTAGGCGCTTCGAATCTTCGTAGGGTCCGCAGTGCGGACCCTACGCGGATCGCGGAAGGTCATTCAAAACTTCGTGCGGCATGGTGTCAGTTCACCGGCTTCCCATGCGATCTAGCGGGCCCGTTGGCTGCCACCGCGGCATCCCGTTCCGCCGCGCCTTCGATCCGCAGGCCCGCCGGAATCGCTCCGCCGGAAGGATCGCCGGGCGCCGCACCGCCCGGCTGCGGCGGCGCGTTCTTCGCGACGGTCGTCCCCGGCGCCGCCGGCGGCGGAACCACCGGCGCGGCAACGGCCTGTCCGTGCAAATTCTGCCCCATCGCCACCTGGGTCACCTTCCCCTCGGCGGCGTAGTCAAACCCGCGCAGCGTGAGATGCACGGCATGGCCGCCGGCCAGCGGGCCGCCTTCCTTGACTCGCTCGATTTGGTGAGTGGTTGGATCTTCGAGAATTGCCGTATAGTCGCCCGTATCCAGCACGACGCCGCGAAGCACCAGCCCCGCCGGCAGGGTGGTGGGCATGGTCGTCGGCGCAGCCGAAGCCGGCGCATCTGGGGGCGGCTTGGGAATAGCCACCCCATCGCGCGCGAAAATGCTTCGCGTCAGAAGAACGCCAAACTGCTCTGGCAATGGCACCACCACCGGCGCATGCGCCGGCGGGTCCCCCGGGGCCAGGACTGGCACAACCACCGCCGCGACGCAAAATACCGCCGCCAGACGCCTCATCGCGCAGCCTCCCTCGCATTTTTCTTCCCAGCCGGCCAAAAACTTGTCTGCAAGTGTCCGAGCCTACTTATCTACAAACGTCACGCCGATGGATGTTTCGCGCAAATTCCCGGAATTCCCGGATGGAGGGATTGTTCGCCATGTCCAGCGAGCTGGGGTATGACGCGTCATTTGGGTGTGGTTGTCGTTTTTGGCAACCGGTTGCTCAATGTAGGGTGGGCGTACTCGCCCACCATTTGCCACCCGCGAAAGACGGTGGGCGAGTACGCCCACCCTACGGGTTGCCAAGAAAGACGGCCACACCCCGTCATTTCCGTGGAGGAGCAACCCCGGAGCCGCTCGTGATTACGGAGCCGCGCACGAAGGGTACTCCCGAAGTAAGCGGATGCGGTGCGGGATGGGCAAAATTTTGCTTACCGGTTGTGTCCTCAATCACGACGCTACCCCGCTTACTGCGCGAGTACGCTCCGTGCGCGGCTCTTTGCCGAGACGTTAGTGCTTACTCGCGAAGTGAGCTGGGAAAGTCGTCGCCGATCCGCTTACTACGGGAGTACCCTTCGTGCGCGGCTCTTTTCAATCTCCCTTTTCATTCTCGCTGGTCGCTTCCACATCCGTCTCTGCATCGTCCATTCCCTCGCGCTGCGGCGAAGCGCCGGGGGCGTAGCCAAGGCACAGCGCCAGCGAATCGGCCGGCGTATACTGCTTGTTCTCCTGCATGCTCTTGAGCAGCCGGCGAAGGCCCAGCGCCGTCCAGCGGCGATGGCGGATGCCGTCGATGTCGATCATCACCGGCATCGGACCGAGCTTCTCATCCGGCCGCACGATCCAGTTGGCCGCCTTGGCGTCGAAATGGGCAAAGCCCAGCCGGTCTATCCGCCGCAAAATTCGCCCGGCACGCCGGAAGAGCTGCTCGCGCTGATTGGCCGGCATCTCATTGAGCTTCGCCCACGCCAGCATCGGTCCCGGCACGCGCTCGAAGATGATTAAGCCATCCGTTACATATCCCGTATGGCGTTTCTCGATGTACAGCAGCGGCCAGGCGGTCGGCAGATTGCGGACGATCACCTTCCACGCCTTGAACCACTCGCGGCGGGCGCGCGTGCCGCGCCAGATGCCGTTGATATATCGATACCAATAGCGATGCCGCGGGCGCTTGATAATGACGTCGATTTCCCGGCCGCCGACGGTGATTTGCGCCGCCAATACATCGCCGCTGTTGCCGCGCTTGATGAACTTCAGCGCGTCCTTTTCCACTTTTTCCAGCAACGGCGGAAGCTCGCGATCCCAATCTTCGGCACTGATCTGTAGCTGGCTGACGGTGGACCAGCGGCGGGGGTGTTTGTAAAGCTTGAAGAACGTGCCCGACCAGTCGCCCAGCGAAATGCGGCCGAAATAAGCATTATCTCTCTGAACGCGCTTGCGAAGAAAATCGCGCCATTCCTGGCCGGCGGCAGGATTATTCCGCGGCGGCGGGCGCTTGGGACCCAGCTCATACCACCCGCGAAGAAGATCCGTTCGCGTGGCAAATCGGCTGACGCTGTGGCCAAGATGCATCAGGTCGGCCACCGTCATTCCGCCGATGCGGACGGCATACGCGTCGAGAAGAATAAGCTTGCCATCGTGAAGCAGGAAATTGCCCAGGTGAAGGTCTTCATGGCCAAGGCGCGCCTTGGCAAGATGCAACACGATCTGGCGGATTTGAGTGGCAAGCTGCAAATGATCCGGAATCGGCTCGCCACGAAGCTCGAAGTCGTTGAGATATTCGATGAGCGGAATGGCCGGCTCGATGGCTTCAATGATGACGGCATCGCCAGCGCGGTCGTCGATCTTGAAACCCATGAGAACCGCAACCGGCCTTGGCGCAGGAACCTCGGCGGATTGAAGCCGCTGCAGCTTGGTGAACTCTGCCAGTGCCGGGCTTCCGCGAAACAGCCGCCGAAAGCGGTCGCGAAATCCGGTGCGCGGATAAAACTTAAGGAAATAGGCTCGATTCTCGTGTTCAAACCGCCAAACCTGCCGATAGCCGCGGTCTTTGACGAGTTTCCCGATGCGAGGAAGATCGCGTAATGTTTTTTCCAGGCCGGCTGCTGACACGCAGGAAGTATAGCAGGCGGTTGTCAGTTGTCAGTTGTCGGTTGCCAGTTGAAGGAATCCAGGAAAAGCGCTGGTTCCGGCAACTAGAGCGTTTTTCAGATTGGTGTAGCGGCAAGTCGTCATCCTGAGGTACTCCGAAGGATCTGGCTCGCCTTCGCGTACGGGCTAGATCCTTCGGAGTACCTCAGGATGACGGTCACCGAGACGCGCCACCAACATGAAAAGTGCTATAACAACCAACCACTGACCACTGACAACCAACAATCCCCAATTACTTCAAATCCACCTTCGTCACTTGCATCGTCGCTTTGCTGGCGACAGTGCCGGTGGTGGAGGCTTCCATCTTGACCAGCATGTTCGGCATTTCCGGGCATGTCCAGGTTTTGCTGGCGGTCTTCATCCCGCTCTGGTCGTTGGTGGCCTCGGTGACCTTGCACTTAAAGGCCTTGCCGGCAATCGTGACCGATTCCTCCGATTGCTTCACGTTCGGCGTCGGGGTGGCCGGGGCGCTGGGGGCAGCAGGCGTGGTGGGCGTGGCGGCGGTTCCGCGGGGAATGTCCTGCTTGCGGGCCGGCAACTCCATCTTCGCCGGCGCAAGCATGCTGGTCTTCACTTCAATGACCACCTTTTCAGCCTGCACTTCGTCCAAAACATAGGTCATTTCCATCTCGCTCTTTTGTCCGGCGGCCTCGCTCACGGTATGAACCGTGACGCTGGATCCGGGCTTGAGCTTTGCCCAGGAATCATAGACCGGGCTGTTGGCCGCCTGGGCCATTCCCGCCGACAAAACCAGCGCCAAAGCGCCGACGATCGACCGCACGTTGCAATACCGCATACACGTTCCTCCACTGGGGGGTTAAGAAGCGCGACCCGCAATCGGACTTCCGACATGTCAGGCCAACTTCGAGAGCGGGATGATCGGCGAGTCGGCGCGGGAAAGCAATTATTGGACAATCGGAAGTTTATACGCGGCATTCGCATCGAAAACCCCGGCCTTGGCCACACCCGCGGCCATGGAGCCCGCAAGAAGAAGCTGGAAACTCAAGCTGCCTGGGTTTATATTTTCTTGCCGGGGACGTGGGTCTGTGAATTGGAGTGCAGGCACTCATATCTCGAAAGGATCGCATCATGGCAGAGAAGACCGCGAAGTCCAAAACGCCGGCGGCGAAAAAGCCGATGACCCTTGCTGCGCTCAAAGACATGCACCGGCTTGCCGTCAGCGCCGATGTAGTGCACTACCACTTTTTCCGGCGTGAAATCGAAATGGACGAATCCATAAATCGACCGCGAGAACGGCCCGCGATCGTCGGTGCGCATCGGATGCGAATGCGCTCCGCCGCCCCCGGCAATCACAAATGACGTCTTCCAGTTTGGAATTTCCAGGTGCTGAAGCGTATGGTCGTGGCCGCATAGATAAATGTCGACGTGGTACTTTTTGAAGAGCGTGCCCCAGTCGCGCTGAAGGATGCCATTGTCGGCGGCGAAGCCGTTGCTGAACAGCGGATGGTGCGCCACGCAAATTGTCCATGGCGCGCGAGGCTTGCTCAATTCCTCCTCGAGGAATTTCTTTTGCAGATTCCACTGCAGCGGCGTGAGGTCGTCATGGTTGCTGTCGAGGATGATCACCGTCGCAAGCGGGGCATCTTTCGGGAGATCGACCCTGAACCATCGGCCCGGCTGCTTCCAGCGCGAATCGGGATGTTGTTTGGCGTAGTCGAACTCGATCTGAAATTTTTTCTGATCGTAATCGTGATTTCCGAGCGCGATGTAGAAAGGGAAATTGAGCCGCTGCGGATCGTACATCTTCTCGAAGAGGTTCTGCCAGACCGGATCATCGACGCCGGTGAGCGGCACATAAAAGTTATCGCCCGCCGACAACAGGCCGGAGAATTTTCCGCCATTGGCAGCGACATAATCGGCCATCGCCCCGGCAACCTGTTTCTGCGCCGGCACGCCTTCACCCCAATCGCCCATCGCCAACAGATTGAGCTCATCCGCCGGCGCGGGCAATGTCGCGGCCCGGGCGGGCGTGTCGGGAATTTCGGTCACTGCGGCGACAGGGTGCGTCGCGCGGGCGGCGGGCTGTGTTGGCGGTGGCGATGTCGCCGGAAGGGTCGCCGGCCTCGTGGTGGCGAGGCCTTTTAGGTATGCCGCCAGCTCGCGATGATTTTCCTGCTGCGCCAATTCCGCCGGCGTTTTGCCTTTCGGGTTGGCGGCGTTGACGTCCGCGCCATGGGCGAGCAGCGCTTTGGCGATCTTCGCATATCCATCGCGGCTGACGTACATCAGCGCAGTCCAACCCTCCTTATTCCGCGCATCGGCCTTCGCGCCATGATTCAGCAATTCGTCAGCCGTGTCGGTATAGCCGTCGGTCGCCGCCAGCAGCAAGGGCGTGGCGCCTTCGTCATTAACCGCTTCCAGATTCGCGCCGCGCTTCAACAGCACGTCGGCAGCCTCGGTGCTCCCAAAACGCGCCGCGTAATGCAGGGCGGTGTCATGATCGCTGTCGCCCAGGCCCACATCCGCGCCGTTATCGATCAGCCATTCCGTTGCGCCTGCGTGCCCCTTCTCGGCGGCAAGCATGAGCGGCGTTTTGTTATCCGGCGAGCGGCCATTCACGTCCCCGCCGGCCGACTTCGCACTGGCCAGTTCAGAAATCACCCCGTTCCGCGCAGCGAGATGCATCGGGCTTTCGTGCGCAGCGCAGCCGACGAGCATCAACGCAAAAAGCAATACCAGCGGGAAACGCATTAACCGGAAAGGGTTGGAGGAGGGTGCGGTGGTCATCCGAGGAATTATGCCGGGAACGGCGCTGGAGAGCGAATTCGCCGCTCGACGCCGGTTCTGAGGTACGTCTCTGCGCCGCCCCCGGTCGCAACCACAGTGCACGCGCCAAGACCGCCAGGAAGCCAAGAACGCCAAGACAGAATTAACATTTTCTTGGCGCTCTCGGCTTCTCGGCGGTTTTGGCGCGAAGTTCTTGTCAGGAAACCAGATTCGGCAGTATCTCCTCGCAAATCTTGTTTTCGCGAGAAGAATTCTAACCACGGAGCCACGGACGCACGGAGGTGCAATCGACTTTCAACGCATGTGCGCAAATAACTTAAAGTAAGAAAAAAAGGGACGTCTCGTATGCGGGGGCGCGCATTAGTCTAACCACACCTCCGTGCTTCCGTGCCTCCGTGGTTACTCTTCTTTTCTTTTGGTTGCCGCCGCCGCGCTGAGGAGCCCCTTAAAACAGCTTCAACACAAAATCCCCAAGCTCCACATTCTCCTTCGCCAGGATCGTCATCGTATCCGTGGCGCTGGTGATGTTCTTCAGGTTCGCGTGGTCGCGGCCGAAAATGCCGGTGAGCGATTTGATGTCTTCAGAGGCGACGCCTTCGGTGATTCCGCCATTGTCCTGCAAAACCGTTCCCAGCGACAGCGTTCCCAGGGTCTGGGCGGCGATGGCGGAATTGAAGAACGAATCGCCGGTGCGGGCGGTCTTTAGCTTCACCGATGTAATGGCCTGGTTGGTGGCGAAGTCGGATGGGAAGTTCGGCAGAATCTGTCCCGATGGCAACGCCGCGATGCCCGCGTAAATCTGGCTGTTCGTCAGCGTGGCGGCGGAAATCTTGCCGAGGTTTCCGACGGCGTTGATCAACGAGCCGGTAATCTGCCCGTTCACGGAAAGATTTCCCAAATCGCTGCCGGCACCGGTTAATTGGATCGTGGCGCTGCTGAGGTTTCCCCTGACGTGAATCGTGCCGATCGATCCGGCGGTGATGGCGGCGCTGAGATCTCCCTTGTTAACCGTCATCGATGACACCGAGCCGGTGAAATCCGGCGACCAGTTGGAAACGCTGCCGGCGGTAATCGTCTTGACGCTGCCGCTGACCAGCCAGGTGCCGCCGGTGATCGACCCGGCGGAGAATTTAGCCAGGTCCAACCCAGTGCCGCTCAGTGTGATGTTGTCAGATACGTTTCCCGTCGCGGAAAAAGTTCCAATGGACGGCAGGGTGATCGCGCCGCCGTTGGCGCTGGCAATGGAAACCGAGCCAATCCCTCCGGTGGCCGATAGCGTGCCCGCGAGGTTCACGCCCTTGCCGGTGATGGACTTGAGGCTGTCGGTGGTGATGTCGCCGACGTTGATCTGTTTGGTGCCGCCTTTGGTTGTCAGCGTCAGGTTTGATGTGGCGGCAGTGTTGCTGGTGGTGATGCTGCTGATCGAGGCGCTGGTTGAGGTGATGGTGACGGTGCCGTTTTTGTTGGTGGTTTGCGCCAGGTTCGAGCCGGAAAAAAGAACGCTGGCCTGGCCCGGGCCTTTGAGGGCGATGGCGCCGGTGGTTCCGTCGGAGTCTTTATAGGTGATGGACTTTGCCGCGCCGCTGCCGACGTTCACCGCCAGGGTCGAGCCATCGGTGACGTTGACGGCAAACGTTGAGGTAACCGTTCCGCCCCCAAGATCCGTGGCGGTAATGCTCACGTTCGTCGAGCCGGAAGTGACCCCGGCGGCGGGGGTGATGGTCAGTGTGCCGTTGTTGATGGCCGCGCTGGCGACGGCGGGATTGGAATCCGTGACGGAATAGCTCAAGGCGGGAACGACGATGGTCGTTGTGACAATCATGTCGGCGACGGGAACGCTGCTGGCGGGATTGGAACCCGTGTATGCCGGAGTAACCGGCAATTGCGTGAAAGGATTATTCGAGTTGGGGCCGCCTGGCCCGTATTGCGGGAACTGCGCGCTATCGTCAACGGCTTGCAATCCGCCAATGGCGTCAGCCACGCTCATCCCGTTGTAGATGACTGATCCAAACGCGGTAAACGGTCCGCCATCTGCGTTGCCATCCAGGGCGCTGCTGTTGTCGCTCAGATTAATGAACCACTGATCCGTTCCACTATTGGCACCGGCCTGGGTGAGCGCCATGGCAATCGTGCCGGCGACGTTGGATTGGCCCGCTTCGCTTGGAACAGGGGCAAAGGTGGGGTTCTCGGTTCCGTCTGGCTGAAAGCCGCCGCCCTGAATGACGAAACCGGCCGCCAGCCGATGTATGAGCACGTTCGAATACTCGCCGGCGTTGATGTAACTGAGGAAATTCGCCACGGTCTTGGGCGTCGCGCTATCGGTCAGCGCCAGCGGAATATTTCCCTCCGGCGTCTGGATTTCAACCGCCGTGCCGGTGACCTGCGGATCTTTGAAATAAGTGCTCAAGGTGATATTCGTCGGCGCGCCGGGGGGGACGTTCGCCGCTGGAATGGGCGCAATAGCCGTCGCCGACAACAGGCACCGGCTTTCCAGTGAATGCGATTCGAACACTCGGCGGCGATTGCAACGGTTAACACGCGATGGCTTCATCTGAATTGCTCCAAGCATGATATCGACCCAAACCAACCGCCGCGGACGGGCGCTAACCACCACCGCAGGCGGATTAAAAACCGTAACGACGCCCGGCGGTTTTGTCTATTGTG
>DASRRM010000481.1:0-12752 GCA_035695715.1 Tepidisphaeraceae bacterium | reverse complement strand
ACATGTTCCATTGTGTTGAACTGCACCTGCACGGCGCCGTGATCGTCGACCACCAGCATCAGCACAGTGCCGTCCAACAAGGGAACCAGATGAAGCAGCTTGGGCGGCCAGCCATTGGCAGGCGTTAGATCGGTCCAGACCGGCGGGGGGATTTTGCCGGTCGTGTCATCGGCGGGTTGCTCGACATATTGAACTGCTCCCAAGCCGCCAACTTTTCCCGTTTCCCACGGAAGCCAGGCGAGAAGGCCGTCGGCGTCGAGCAGAAATCGCGGCTCGGAATACACCTCGCCCGCTTGCGGCTTGGCTCCGGGGCCGAGCAGGTCGTGATGGCTCTCGGTGATTTGCGGGCCGAAGCGGAAAACGGAAATGCCGTGCGTTGTCGGAACGATCACCTTGTCGTTCCACGACATGGCGTTTTGCCAATGATAATCGCCATGGCCCGGCAGCGGTTGATGACCATAGGCGGCGGAAATGACTTCGTAGCCGGTCTTTGTGCGACAGACCAGAAATGGCGGCCAGACGCCGTTTTCGATCGGCATCCAGTGCACGAAAACCGGGCGCTGGCGCAAAACGTGAACGTCAATATCCTTGTTTGGGTCGACGGCGTCTTTCAGGACTGCGTCCAGCGGCGGGGCATCGGGCCGGGTGATCCACATCTCCATCCGCCCCAAGCCGCCCAGATAAATCGGGACATGCAAATGCAGATGCGCGGCCTGGGATAATTCCAGCGGCGCGCCCAGCGGCTGGGTGGTTGCGAATTCCGGATAGGCGTTGTGAATGACGTCGAGATAATCACTGTCGCGGGGAACCTGCGCCGCGGGGCGCGTCTTTGCCGCCAGCGCGGCGTGCGCGGGTTGCGTCGTTGTGGTGGAGACGGGCGGCGGTGTTTCCGGCGGCGCATGCCGCCGCTTCCACGCGCGAAACGCGATGGCAACGGCAATGACCGCAACCAGGAACGTCGCGATGAGAATGATTCGGGATGATCCGCGCGCCAATTTGTACATGTCAGAACCTTTTACCCGATTTATCCGAAAAACCGACTCCGCCCGCCAGATCTACGGGAGAAACTTTTCCGCAGCACGCCTAAACTCGTTGACAGTAGCTTTGGGTATTGTAACGTTTCCTACGTTCGATATCCGGCCGGCGCGATGACAGCGCCGGCAGTGATAGCGTGTTCGCGTGGGCTCGATGGCTGGAGTGCTCTATGACATGCAAAGACGATGGGGGAAGAGAAGATTGACACCACGGAATCTCAGATGACGCCCCCGGCCACCCCATCCCCCAAACGACGAATCCTGATTGTTGAAGATGATACCCTTGTCGGACTTGGCCTGCGGGCCCAACTGGAAAAGTTGCGCCATGAAGTCGTCGGCGAAGCATCCACCGCCGGCGAGGCCCAGGCACTTTATCTCGCCCAAAAACCCGACGTCGTCCTGATGGACATCCGCCTCGACGGCATCGACGGAATCGAACTGGCCGCCCAATTGCTCAAGTTGCGCCGCTGTCCGATGGTCGTTCTCAGCGCCTTCAGCGACCAAGAGCTAATCAACCGCGCCAGTACGGCAGGCGTGTTCGGGTACCTGATCAAGCCCGTGAGTGCCGAAAGCCTTGCCGCTCAGATTGAAGTGTCAATCCGGAGGTTTGAAGAGCACGAGAAACTGCTGGCAGAAAAAGAAGACCTCGTCAAGCTCCTGGAAACCCGCAAGCTCGTCGAGCGCGCCAAAGGAATCTTCATGAAGCGGCTGAATCTCGACGAAGCCGAGGCCCACAAGCGGCTGCAAATCGAAAGCCAGAAACGGCGCATGAATATCGCCGACCTGGCAAAGAAGATTATTGAGTCGGAGGATCTGCTGGGCGGTTAACGCTGTGGCATGGGGTCAGTGGCCATTGCTGCTATACGGGCTGCACCAGAGGCGGCTCCATCCGCCCGCGCTGGCGTTGACCTGCCACGTTGCCTGGTCCCACCATTCTGCATGGCCGTCGAAGCAGGAGACATTGGCGCCCTTGAAATGCCGATCGGCCAAAACTTCCTCGGTCGGGTAACTCGCCCCGTCATTCCATACCGCGCCGGTTAGCGATTGGCCTTGATATGTCTGTTCCAGCGCCTCCCAAAACATAACCGATTGACCCGGCTGACTGATCCGGCGAAGCGGAGCGCCCATGCCGCCACTCTGCCCGCCCCCGCTGGCGCCGTAACCGCATTGCGCCCCGTTTTCCAGATAACTGGCCAGCCAATTTGTGCCGGCATAAAACTCGGGTTGATCCAGCGGGCAGTGATAGACAGCGAGGTTATTGAGATATGGCCAGATGACGCCGGTCATGACGCCGTTTGACGGATAGTGCGGTCCATTCCAAACGATATTTGGGTAGCGGGACTGGTAAATCGGGCCGGTGAACATCCATCCGAATTGGTACACGCCGCCGTCTGTCGGGCCGCCGCCCGCCCAATTGCAGTACGGAAGTTGGCCACCGTTGTCTCCGGCGTAGGTCATCGACGCCGCAGTGATCTGGCGCATGTTGCTGAGGCACGACACCCGCATGGCGCTTTGGCGGATCTTGTTGCTCGCGGGAATCAAAATCGCTGCAAGAATGCAGATCAGGCAAATCACCACAAGAAGTTCGACGACCGTAAATCCACGCCGATGGAACATAGCGGGCTCCGGCGAAATCAACCCCGACCAGCAAATCCCCATGAAAACGATTGACCGCATCAGTGGCCATTGGAACTGTACGGGCTGCACCACAACCGGCTTGGGCCGCCCGCGCTGGCATTGAATTGCCAGGTCCCCGGGTCCCACCACTCCACATGGCCGTCAAAGCAGGACACATTCGCGCCTTTGAAATGCCGCGCGGAAAGAACTTCCTCTGTTGGATAACTTGCGCCATCATTCCAGACCGCGCCGGTGAGCGATTGATTTTGATAAAGCTGTTCCTGCGCTTCCCAGAAGTAAACGGCGTTTGGGTTATTGGTAAACCGGCTGAGCCGGGCGCCGGGAATCAAATTGTTCGAACCACCTCCAACCGCGCCGTAGCCGCTTTGCGCGCCGTTGCACAGGTAGCTGGACATGCCCTCGGTATCGACCCAGAATTCAGGCGTATCGAGCGGGCAATGGTAGACGCCAAGGTTCTTGAGATAAGGCCACAACACGCCAGTCATAACGCCGTCGACTGGGGCATATTGCCCGCTCCATGAGCCGTTCAAATCGGAATTCGGGGGATAGCCGGTGCGGAACTGCGGGCCGGAAAACATCCATCCGTGGCCATATACACTTGAATCGGTCGGGGTGCCCCAGTTGTCGTAGGGAAGCTGCCCTTCATTTTCCATCGCGTACGCGAGGCAGGCGGCGGTGAGTTGGCGCATGTTGCTCAGGCATCGCGTCTGCATGGTGCTTTGACGCACCTTGTTCATCACCGGCAACAACAGCGCAGCCAAAATCGCGATGATGCCCATCACGACAAGGATTTCCACAAAGGTAAAACCGCGCCGCTCCTGCATACGCTGTCTCAGTAGACCCCTGTTGCCGGGCCTTGACTGCCCAATGAGGCAGGAGGCGCAAATCGCACAATGAACTGTAAATCCATAGCATCCGAAGTGCAACTGAATAATTGGCAATGCACAAAACCGCAAAGCCGGTTTATTCGCTACAAATCGCCCGTTTTTCGCCGGGCCGAAGAATCGGACCTGACAATTTCGCCGTGAATTTCCCTCCCGGGCTCTGACATAGCGTATTTCTTGCTGAAGCATGGCCCGTCATCGCCGGGCGCAGACGCCAGTTATCTCACGGAATATTGCAAGATGCGTATGAACTCTACATTGAGCCGGTTGAATCGTCGAATGAATTCTCATCGTGGAATCGAGCCGCTGGAAGGCCGCGTTCTGCTTGCGGCACATATCGCCGGCAACACCACCGTCTATTCCACGATTCAGGCAGCAGTCAACGCCGCCGCCCCGGGCGCGGTGATTAACGTCGACGCCGGCTCTTACGCTGAAGAAGTCACCGTCAACAAGCCACTCACCCTTCGCGGCGCACAGGCCGGCATCGATGCGCGCAGCAGCGGCCGCGGAACCGCCGGCAAGGAATCAACCGTCACCGGCGTCAGCGTCAGCGGCGGCATCAGCGCCGCCTTCGACATCACCTCCAGCGATGTCACGCTCGACGGCTTCACCGTCCAGGGCGAAACCAACGGCAGCAACATCGCCGCCGGCGCGGGAATCGCCATGGCGCCCAACATCGCCGGGGCGCATATCCTCAATAACATCGTCCAGAACAACGTCTCGGGCCTGTTCCTCTCCAACAACAGCGCCACCGACCAGGCCCTCATCCAGCACAACCTCTTCCAGAATAACAATAACGCCGGCGTGAATGGCGGCCGCGGCATTTACACCGACGGCAGCATCTTTGGCACCGTCATCACCAACGTCGACATCAACGCCAACACCTTCACCAACAACCACGGCTCCTCCGGCACCACCGGCGCTGAAGCCGCCATCGCCTTCGAGGCACAAACGCCCGGCAAGCAGTTCAACATCAACGTCACGAATAATATCTTCACCAGCAACGGCAAAGCCGTCCTGTTCTTCGATACCAACAACCTGCTGTTCCAGGGAAACACCGTCACCAATCACAGCGATCCATCCGGCACGGTGCGCTTCGAAGGCGGCGACACCAATGTCTCAATCCTCAACAACACCATCCAGAATAACAACGGCGGGGGAGTTGTGATCGATGGCAAAGCCGTCCCTTACGACAGTTCCAACTTCACCATCGAGTTCAACAACTTCGCCAACAACTCCAAGGGACCCGGCGACAAGAATTCGGTGGTGGCCGACGACACGAATTATGACGGCCCGCTGGTCGCGACCAACAACTGGTGGAACAGCGCCTCCGGTCCCGGCGGCGATGGGCCGGGCACCGGCGACACCATCTATGGCAACGGCCATTACACGCCGGGTGGCTACACGCTCTCGCCGGGCGGCGATGCGATTTTCTCGCCGTGGGCGACAACCGCCTTCGCGACTCCGGCTATTCCGGGCACACCCTCGGGTTTGACCGCCAGCGCAACTGCCGGATCGACTACGCCGCTGGTCACCCTCAACTGGCAGGCCGGTTCGGGCGCGCCCGATGGGTATGAAATCGATCGCTCCACCGATGGCGGCGCGACGTTCATCCCATACGCCTACGTTCCCTCAAGCAGCACCACTTTCACCGATGCGAATGTCACCGCGAGCACCGCGTATTCCTACCGCATCTGCGCCAACAACGCATCGGGCGCATCGGCATTCACCGCCGCCGTTTCCGTCACCACCCCCGGCGCTTCGGTCGTGAACCTCAGCAGCTTGTCCTGGGTCAGCGCGACCGTCGGCTATGGAACCATCCAGAAGAACCTGAGCATTCTCGGAAATACGCTCTCACTGCGCGGAAAGACCTACACGACCGGCATTGGAACCCACGCCGCCTCCGACATCGTTTACAACATCGGCGGGGCGTATGCGACGTTCGTCGCCGACGCGGGCATCGATGATGAAACTGGAGGCAAAGGCTCGGTCGATTTCCAGGTGATCGGCGATGGCAAAGTCCTCTACGACAGCGGCATCGTCACCGGCGCAAGCCCCGCCGCCCATATCAACATCAACGTGGCCGGCGTGAAACAATTGGCGTTGGTCGCCACCAACGGCATTCCCAATGACATCGATTACGATCACTCCGACTGGGCCGGGGCGCAGCTCCTCACCACCGCCACCGCGCCCACGATTCC
Source organism: Tepidisphaeraceae bacterium (assembly GCA_035695715.1). Lineage (GTDB taxonomy): Bacteria > Planctomycetota > Phycisphaerae > Tepidisphaerales > Tepidisphaeraceae > RYN-428. Next base: position 6,995 of record DASRRM010000481.1, on the reverse strand, counting down.
CTCGGCCCCAACCGGCCTGACCGCGCAGGCAACCTCGGCAACGCAGATCAATCTCGCCTGGACCAACACCGCATCGAACCAGACCGGCGTGATCGTGCAACGCTCCACCGACGGCACCAATTTCTCCCCGCTGATCACGCTTGGCGCGGCGGCCAACACCTACAGCGACACCAGCGTTTCGCCGAGCACGAAGTATTACTATCGCGTGCTGGCCACGAACGCCGCCGGCAATTCAACCCCGTCGCCAGTGGCCAGCGCCACCACCCTTGCCGCCGGCAATGCCTATCTGAGCGACCTGACTCCCGTCAGCGCGACCGTTGGCTGGGGAACATTGCAGGATGACCAGAGCATCAAGGGCAACCCCATCACCCTTCGCGGCGTGGTTTACGCCAAGGGCTTGGGCGCACACGCCCAATCCACCATCGTCTACAACACCAACGGCAACTACAGCACCTTCGTCTCGGACGTCGGCCTCGACGATGAAACGGCTGGCCAGGGAGCCGTCGATTTCCAGGTCATCGGCGACGGCAAGGTTCTCTTCGACAGCGGCGTGCTAACCGGCGCCAGCCCCGTCGTCCACATCAGCGTTAGCATCGCCGGGGTCAAGCAACTCACCCTGCAAGCCAACCCCGGCGTGGCCGGTTCGATCGACTTCGACCACGCCGACTGGGCGGGAGCGGAGTTGCTGGGGTGAAGGCGTTGGGCTGGGCAGGCGAATGAAATGGGGGAATCTGAGCGGCGCCTGCCTGACCTCGTAGATTTAGACCCCTGACAGAATGCTATAAATGAACGCCAAGACGCCAGGGACGCCAAGCGAAGAGCGCCAAGAGAACACGGAATTACGGATGATTCCATCTCTTCCGATCTTGGCGTCCGTGGCGTCTTGGCGTTCATCGGATTTTGTTAGCAACTCTTAGCCCTAGAAATTGCGTCGGATAAGTCGAATCCACGCCCATTGGACACATTTCGGCAAGATTCTCCCGACACGCCATCAAAATCGGGGTTATACTCGGACGTACCGAGCCTTTAGTGCAATACACCTTGAATTCGTTCGTTATGGGTATGGGTAACGAGGTAAGCGCGATCTGTAGGTCTCGGCCGCCATAAAGGGAGCCTCTATGAAACATCAAGGAACCGGCCGCGGACGGCGTTTGGCCGCCCGTCGCCCCATTGCGTCATTGCCGATTTATTCGATCATCGAGCCTCTGGAAGACCGGTGTCTATTCTCGACTTATACCGTCAACACGTTATCTGATGCGCCAAATCCGGGGACGGGGTTGCTATCGCTTCGCCAGGCAGTGGCTGACGCCAATGCGCACGCGGGGGCCGACACGATTAATTTTTCGGCGTCTTTGTTTGCCACCAGCGGCCAAAAATCGATCACGCTTACGCAGGGTGAAATTGACTTTAAAGACACCAGTGGCGCAACCACCGTTACCGGCCCGGGAGCCGCCAAGCTGGCGATCAACGCCCGCCACGCCAGCCGGGTCTTCGACATTGCGGCAAAAGCAACCGTCACGGTTTCCGGATTGACCGTGTTTCAAGGCTCGGCACTGCCCGGCAGCGACACCGACGGCCGCGGCGGAGGCATCTATAATGCCGGAACACTGGCGCTGAGCGCCGTCACGGTTTCCAATTGCAGCGCTGGGACGCTGGCGGCAAGCCTGTCCGATATCAGCGCGACTACCGGCCAGGGATTGGGCGGCGGAATTTATTCCGTGGGGCCGCTTACTTTGCAAAGCTGCGCGATCAACGCAAACTCCGCAACCGGCGCCATCAATGAAGATGGCCCGCAGAACTCCTACGGAGGCATGGCCGCGGGAGGCGCGATCTACAGCACCGCGGCGCTCAAGATCACCGCATGCAACATCTCGAATAACAACGCCACCGGCGGTGCAGCCGGACTCTATAACGGAGAGGACAGCTTCGGCGGATCCGCCAGCGGCGGCGCGATCTTCAGTACTGGGACCCTCGCCATCTCCAACAGCACCCTCGCCAATGACTCGGCAAACGGCGGCACCGCCGCCAGTCAGGACACCAGCGGTGGCGGCTCGGCCAGCGGCGGGGCTATCTGGGCCAGCGGCTCGATCACGGTCACCGGCACCGCGTTCTCGAATAATTCGGCGACCGCCGGCGCTGCGCCGGTTGGTAACTTCCCGAATGGCGCATCACTCGCTTATGGCGGGTCGGCTGGGGGCGGCGCCATCTTCACCACCGCAACCCTGAGCGTCTCGTCCGGCACATTTACAAACAATGCTGTATTCGGCGGAGCCGGCGGCGAGGAATTTTTCGACGGAAATGGCGGCGACGCCAACGGCGGCGCGATCGACGCCCTGGCAACCGTCAGCCTCACCAGTTCCACCTTCACAAAAAACGCCGCCCATGGCGGAGATGTCGGCGGAGATGATTTTGGCGAGACCGGCGGCACCGCCCGCGGCGGCGCTATCGCCGCCAGCGGATCGACCACCCTCCAATCGTGCAGCGTCACGCAAAACTACGTCGAGGGCGGCGATGCCATCAGTTGGGCCATCGGCGGCGACGCCGACGGCGGCGGAATCTTCCTCCAGACTTCCACCGTGCATCTATTGGACAGCACCGTTGCCAGCAACACCGCCCGAGGCGGAGATTCGGCCAACGACGCCGGGACCGGCGGCATCAACGGCGGCAACGCCACCGCCGGAATCTATGCCGCCAGCGGAACCGTACGCCTCATCGACAGCACCATCGCCGCAAACGCCGCGACCGGCGGGGCGGGAAGCGCCGTCGGAACTTCCACCAACGGCGGCAACGGAGGCAACGCCATCGGCGGCCTCTTCTCGGCGCAAGGCCTGCAAATCTACGACAGCACGATCTCGGCAAATTCCGCAACCGGCGGCGCTGGTGGCGCGGTGGGCGCATACGGGGGAACCGCCGGCGCGAAAGGATCCGCTGTCGGCGGGCTCTCCAACCCCTCCGCCCAGGGCCTGCTCGACAACACCATCGTCTCGGCCAATAAGGGCAACGGCGCCTTCAATGACATCGCCGGCCATGTCCTGCCAACCAGCGCCTATAACCTCATCGGCGTCGGCGGAGGACTGACCAACGGCGTCAATGGCAACAAGACCGGTGTCACCGATCCAAAACTCTCCGCCCTAGGCAACTACGGCGGCCCGACGCAAACGATGTATCCCATGGCCGGCAGTCCGGCCCTCGCCTCTGGCAGCACCGCCCTGATTCCAACCGGCTTCAACACCGACCAACGCGGCTTCCCCCGAACCGTCAACGGGAAAGTCGATATCGGCTCAGTCGAAGTGCGCCAGATAACCATCACCGGAAACGTCTACGATGACCTCAACGGCGACGGCGTGCACCAGGCCAACGAAGTGGGATTAGGCGACTGGAAGATCTATATCGATTTGAAGAACACCGGCTCCTATGTCGTCGGCGATCCAATCGCCACAAGCAATTCCCGCGGCAACTACACGCTTACCTTTTCGCCCATTACGGTATCCGGTCCATTAATCGTGCGCGAAATTCATCAAACCGGCTGGCGCGCCACGCAGCCGTCGGCTGGGTATTACTCGGTCAATCAGGCATTGGGAACCGTTAGTAATATCAACTTCGGGAATAAGCCGTGAGCTATTCTGTTTATTCAAACTATTCGGATTTTGAAAACGCTGAATCGTGACACGGCCGTCTCGGCCGTGCAGGCGGGCGGAGGCGGCTGGAAAACGCGAAGAACAATCGTCGGCGGCGAATTCTCAACTTATGGCATCGCCAGCACCGGCGGGACGCCCGTGTCACGCGAAAGCGGCAAGATCCCGGTCAAGCCTCGCCTTTTTTCTCCTCGGGAGCCCCCTCAGTTAGAGCATTAGGCAGAAGCAGCCTACTGACGTGTGGAAGTGGCTGGAAACTCGCCCATTTCCTCGTCATAACCTTCGCATAATTCCCGCACGCGCTTCAGAACGCGGTGGGAATACACGTAAACCGTATTCGGCGTGTTGATTTTCAAATCGGCGGCCACGTCGCGGGCCGGGCGGTTTTGCAGCGTGAGTTGCTCGAAGCAGGCGAACACTTTCGCCCGATCCTTGAACTCCTCGCGCACTTGCCGAACCACGATATCCAGCACCGCCCGGCGCCATTCGAGCTGGCGATGCTGCTCCTGCGAGTCGGTGTGGGCGAATTGCTGCTCGAGATCATGAGCGTCGATCGCGCCAACGCGGCGCTGCTGCCGCTGCTTCGATTTAAGCCAATCGCGCACGGTGTTATCGGTGACCGAGCGCAGCCAGCCGCGGAATTTGCCCTTGCCGTGGTCCAGGTCGAAGCGCGGAAGCTGCGCATGAAGCTTGGCGAACACCTCCTGCACCAGATCGTCGGCGTTATTCTCGTCGATGCGAAAGCGAACGACATACAGGCGGACCATCGGCTGATACAGCCGGCAGAATTCATCCCACGCGCGCGGATTTCCGTCGCGAATGCCGAGCATGAGCGTAACGCGCGTTTGCAAATCCACGGCGGCATTGTAGCTCGGCGTGACCGTGGAGGGCAGGTGCGCAATCGAAGATGCCTCCAAGCCGGGTCAAGCGGCGCAGGAGGCGCGGATTGCGAAGAAACCTCGAACGCCGCGCCGGCCCGGATTTGAGCGGTGAACTCGCAGAGAAATGCATCCCTCAACCCGAGAGGGCACCGAAAATCTGGGACGGCGCGACGGTGTCACCCCGCTAACCATGCTCAATCCGGCGATTCTGTCACGCACCTTGAGATCGTTCACCCGGCACGCACGCACGCCGTGCCACCCAATCGAGTGGCACGGCGGCATCGGCGAAGTCATTTCTCATTTAACCACTTCAGCACGATTCCCCCGCAAATTACGGCAATCGTGGTCTTGAACCAGTGAAGCTTGGCCCAGGCCAGCACGGCCATGAACGGTGGCAGCGTGGGCGGCATCGGCGCGACGAGCCTGGGATTGACCGGCGGACGGGGCTTGGGCCTCAGCTTCAAAAACTCCGCAAGCGTTTGATCGCGCTCCAGCGCCGCAATTTCGACCGGGTCGATGGCATAGGACATCGTCGGCTGCGTGGGATCCTGCCCGCTGAGCAGCCCCACCATTTCGCCGGCCGCGTTAAGGACTGGCGCGCCGATGCAGGCGTCGTTGCCCGCCAGCTCAACCTCCAGCATGGCGCAATGCACTGCCTGCGGATGGTCGATGCCGGTGCGGGCGTTAACGATGGTGAAGGCGTGGTTCTTGGAATATTCCAGCAAGATGCCGCTGGCGGGATGGCCGAGCACGGGGTCGTCGGCGCGCGAGATTCCCACGGTGCAGATCATCTGCGGTGCCGTTTGCGTGGCGGCGCATTTGAGCGGGGCGAACCCCTTGGGAATTGCCGGGAGTTGAATCAGCACCAGGTCGCTGGCGGTATTTCGCGCCACCACCTTTCCCTTCACCCCAAATGGCACCCAAGCCTTGAGCGCCTCGGCCGACTGGGGAATGAGATGCCCCTTCGCGTCGAAGGTGGGGAAGATCGCCAGCACCGTATCGTGATCGCCCACGGTTTGGCACGAGGCGACGAGCAGGCGCTGGCGGACATCGCGCACAACCGCCGCCCCAAGCCGGCAGTCTTTGTCGTAATCCTGCCCTTGCAGCGGGACCATGATCCACGCCACCGAATGCATCGCATCATCGTAGCTTTTGTCATCGGCGCGCGTTTGGGAAACGCATGGCAGAAACAGCGCGAGGAACACCAGAGCCGCGGCAAAAGATCTGGCCGGCGCAACTGCGCCAAGGAAGGAATTCATGACAAGCTCCTGTAAGAATTTGGGGCCGCGATTCCGCCGGACAACGTATGCCCGACGTGCGGCTTCGACAGGAGTTACGGCGGCGGTATGAAAACCTTACAGGACAGAAGGGAAACCATGCAAATGGCCTGAATTATTCAAATTCGACGGTTCTTGCCGAAAAAACCTCCACGCCGGGGCAAGCGGCGCGCGAAACGCTTCGTCTAGAAAACAAGCTTATCGCCGCGCCGCCCCGAATTTGCGCAGTGCTCAGAAATTCTGTCAGAGCACGCCGGACGGAACTATGGCTCGATGACAGGTGGAGGTGTGGCCGCGCGAATCATGTAGACTTCGGTCACCTCACCACCGTTCTCGGCAACGAGATCGACGGCGGGTTGTTCGTCAACAACGTTGAAACCCATTTTCTCAAAAAGCGCCACGTTTCCTGTCTGGCGAACGGTGTAAAGCGACACCCATTGCTTCCTCTCGGCGATGGCAAGCTCAATCAGATGCTCGACGAGCCGGCGGGCGATTCCCAGGCGCCGATGGCTGGCTTTCACCGAAAGCCCGACGAGGTGAAGGCGGTCGGCTTCGAGCTGGTATTCGACAGTGCCGCATACCAGGCCTTGCGCCTCGGCGACCAGCCGGCGGCGGCGCGGGGCGGATTGCTCTTTGCGCGCAACGGCCGCCGCAGTCGGCCGGTATACCTGCCGCAGCGTTAAAAGCGCCGATGCGACCACCGCGGCGATCGCATCATTGTCCGCCTCGGCTTCCTCACGAATTTGGAATTTGAAATCAGAAATATGAAATCCTCAAGCATTATTAGAGCGTTTCTCAGGTTGGTGACGCGTTCGCGCGACCGTCATCCTACTGAGACTATCCGAAGGAAGGTGTATGGCGTTGCGCACGCGCAGCGATTGAATTCTCTGAAGTATGCACATCTTCTGCAAGGAAGTACGGGCCGTAGGCGCGCACGCAGTCGTCTAAGCGACCAGCGAGTCTTGTCGGCCTTGTGCATGGTTCAGAGAATTCAATCGTGCAGCAACCGACGTGACTTGGCGGCTTTATATGCACAAGCACTCGCGAGGCGTTGGCGGCGGTGTGCCCGAACACTCGTAGCGTTCGCCGAATGATGCACAACAATGCACGGCGATGCGGCATAATGCGTCGGCGCGGGCGGGATTCTCTGAAGTGTGCACATCTTCTGAAAGGAAGTGCGGGCCGCAGGGGCGCCGCAGTCG
>DASRRM010000480.1:0-13441 GCA_035695715.1 Tepidisphaeraceae bacterium | reverse complement strand
CAGTTGGCGCTGGTCGGGGCGTCGGGGAAGGCGGGCTTCTTGCCCTGCACGGCTTGAAGGAAAGCATGCACCAGATGCGGGTGCGAGCCGCCGTGGCCTCCGCCCTGGACGAACGATAAGTGGTCGGCATCCTGAATGGCGGCGGGCTGGGTGAATCGCCGGATGCCGTCGGGCAGGCGGCTGGCGTAGTCGGGGACTTTCACCCGGTGGGGAATTTCCGGCTCGGGTTTGCCAAGCTCGTGGATGACCGGTTCTTCGCCTTCAACCTGCTGCCATTCGAAACTGCGCTTCGAGCCGTAGGCGTCGAAGCTTTCGCGATATTGCCTGGCGGTGTCGAACAGGCTTCGCGTGACTTCAGCGGCAACGTCGGCGCCTTTAATTTTGAACGTGGCACTCTCCACGGCGAAGGGGCTGTTGTATTTCTTGATCAGATCTTCGCGAATTCGGCCCGAGCCGTGGCAGACCACATGCTCGGCGAGCGCGGGTTTTCCTTCGCTGCTGAGCAGCGCCAGACACGGGCTGACGCAGTGGGTGGCGTACCACATCGGCGGGAGCCCGGGCCAATAGTTGGGCCAGCCTTCCATGTCCTGTTGATGCGAACCGCGAAGGAACTGGATGCGGCCCAGTTCACCCTTGTCATACATCTCCTTCACGAACAGATATTCGCGGGCGTAGACGACGGTTTCCATCATCATGTACACCTTGCCGACCTTCCGCTGAAGCTCAACGATCTGCCGGCATTCGTCGATGGTCGTCGCCATCGGCACGGTGCAGGCAACGTGCTTGCCGGCCTTCAAGGCGGCGAGCGTTTGTGCGGCATGATCGGGAATTGGCGAATTAATATGGACGGCGTCAACGTTGGGGTCGGCCAATACATCGGCGTATTCGGCGTAACGGGTTTTGATGCCAAACTTGTCGCCAACCTTGTCCAAATCGGCCTTGTTTCGGCGGCAGATGGCGTACATCTCGGCATCGGGATGGTTCTGATAGATTGGAATGAACTCCGACCCGAACCCCAAACCGATGATGGCAACCCGAACCTTGCTCGCCATGGCCTTCTCCTTCGCTGAAGTCCTGCCTGGATGATTGGGGAATGGTTATGAGAAGCGGGCGGGTTTGTCAATCGGACTTGGAGCCGGCAAATCGGGAGTCAGAGGGCTTTTGCAGTTCAGGTTACGTTTGAGGGTACGGCAGGTCGTAGTATGCCGGGGGTTACTGAGCCGCGCACGGAGGGTACTCCCGAAGTAAGCGGGCCTCGGGGATCCGCTTACTCCGGGAGTACCCTCAGTGCGCGGCTCGTTTGTATCCGAGTAGCCCCTGGGCTGGTCGGAAGCCATCCATTCACGCCGTGGACGAGCGACAGCGAGGACGCGGATCGCCCGGGGATTTCCAGGAATGCTCAGTTGTGGATGACGATCGCGCCGGCGTTAACCCGCGCAGCCGCCCCCCAAGGTAAGAGTTTTTGTAGGGTGGGCGTACTCGCCCACCGTTTCTGCGTCGGCGGGAAACGCGGTGGGCGAGTACGCGCGAGTACGCCCACCCTGCAAAAAGTTGTTCACGCCGCCGCGGCGTTAGCGCCATGCATCCCCGCCATCTCCGCGCCCACCCGCTCCATGACCGTTGACCAATCGCCTTCAACCTCCTGGCGGAACAGCCGCATCGTCGGATACCACGGCGTGTCGTCGCGATCGGCCATCCAGCGCCAATCCGGCGAGAATGGCAGCAGCACCCAGACCGCCTTGCCCATCGCGCCAGCCAGATGCGCCACGGCGGTGTCGACGGCGATGACCAGATCCAGCTGCGATATCATCGCCGCAGTGTCGGCGAAATCGTGGAGATGGGCCGTGTAATCGATCAGTGCCAGGCCCGGCGGCGGATTGGCGGCTTGAATCGCGCTGTCCCCTTTTTGCAACGAGTAAAACTGCGTGCCCGCCACGCGCGATAACGGAGCGAACTGCGACAAAGTGAGCGAGCGTTTGTTGTCGTTGGCGTGAATCGGGCTGCCGGCCCACACCAGGCCGACACGGCGGAGGTTTTGGCCGCCGCGATTTCTTGCCGAATGCCCGTTACTGCGATCCTTTTGGGGGCCGGCGTCGCCCGTAGCGAGCCGCTCCTCCCATATCGCGGCCAAATCCACATCGGGGCGAATGTAGGGGATATTGGCGGGAATGGTTTGCAGGGTCGTGCCCAGCCCTCGGGGAAGGCTCATCAGCGGCAGGTGAAAATCGAAATCAAACGCGCCTTCGCCGCAAACGATTCGCGTCACCCCCGGCACGTTCCGCAAAACCCCGGTGATCTCCGGCGGGCAATGCAAAATGACGCTGCCGCCGCGGTCGGCAATCAGGGCGGCATAGCGGACGAACTGGATCACATCGCCGCGCCCTTGCTCCACATGCACCAGCAGCGTCTTGCCGGCGATATCCTGCCCCTGCCAAAGCGGCTTGGAATAGCTCGGCATCTTTGACGGAAACGTCGCCAGCTTCCAGCGCCATTCGTACTTCTCAAACCCGCGCGCCAGGTCGCCGTTCTGCAACAACGCCAGCGACAGATTCCACTGTGCCGAAACCAGCTCCGGATCGAGCCGGATCGAACGCTCCAGGACGGCGATGGATTCATCCAGCGCCCCCGCTTCGCGCAGGGTGTTGCCCAGGTTGTTCCACATCTCCGCCGACTGCGGCATCATGTCCACGGCAATGCGATAACATTTAATCGCCTCGCCGCGCTGGCCGGCGGCTTTGAGAACATTGGCCAGATTGTTCCAGGTTTGCGGCATCGGCTGCAGGGCGATCGATTGCCGATAGGCGGCCATCGCCTCATCCGACTCGTCGATCTCGGCCAATGCCATGCCAAGGTTATTCCACGCCTCGGCATAGTCGGGCTTGAGCTTCACGGCCTGGCGAAAGGCATTTGCCGCCTCGCCCGCGTCGCCAGTGGCCAGCAGCAGGCTGCCAAGCTGGTTATGCATATCGGCGGCCCTGGGCTGCAGGCGGAGACACTGCCGGCAAGGCGCTATGGCCGCCTGCAATTGGCCGCTGTCTTTGTAGGCGCTGGCCAGGTTCCGATAAAAGCTGGACGCCGAGGGCTGAATCGCAATCGCCTGGCCGATCAACGTGATGGCTTCTTCAAATCTTCCGGCCTGTGCGTTCATCACGCCGCGAAGGTGCAATGCATCGGCATCGCGCGGATTTCGCGACAGCATCCGCTGGCAGATCTTGTCGGCATCGGCGATGCGCCCGGCCTGATGATGGGCGATGGCCGCGTCGAATTCCTGCTGGCGGGTGGGAATGGCAAACATCGCGGGCAATTGTCCACCCGCCGGAAATTTCGGCGGGAGCGACAGCAAATTCGATCGCGACGAGGCCGGGTTAACGTGATTGCGTTTCATGCGTGTTGCTAATCATCGATCCGCCCGGCACAATTTGCCCAGTTTTCTTCCCCAGCCATGCGAGGTCACTTATGAATCATCATGACGGCGATATGACCGACGTTTTTGTCGTCCTCGAAGAATTGACCGATACCCAGACCCTGGAGGTAGCCGGGGTTCTCGAGGGAATGGGGATGATCGTCCGCAAAATCGACAACGATGAAAGCGTCATCGAAGGCTCCATCGATAGCCAGAAGGTGCGCGAGCTGAACAAAGTGAAATGCGTGCGCTGTGTGCGTTCAGGCCTCAGCTATGCCGTGGATTACCCGCCCGGCGACCCGCGCAATCTCGATCCGCCCGACGATGATTGCGATGAGAGCGAGGATTGAGGGTTGCGAACGGCGTTCCCATTCCGTGACAGTTTTTTCGCAAGTCAAACGTTCATGCATAGCGCGTGGGCGATGTGCGCGCGGCCGCCTATACTCTTTCGAATTATCATAAAGGAGTAATCGACGATGAATGTTCTGGTTGCCGGCGGCGCGGGGTATATCGGCTCTCACACGGTCAAACGGCTCAAACAGGCGGGGCATTCGCCGGTCATTTACGACAACATCTCACGGGGTCACAAGGAAGTCGTCGACATCCTGAAAGTCCCGGCGGTCATCGCCGATCTTAATGACAAGGCAAAACTTACGGCCACTCTCCGTGAGCATAAAATCGATACGGTGATGCATTTTGCGGCGTACGCCTACGTTGGCGAAAGCGTCGAGCAGCCGCTGATGTATTACCAGAACAATGTCGCCACCACGGTGAGCGTTTTGGAATCGATGCGTGCGGCCAACGTGAGCCGGTTTGTTTTTTCCAGCACGTGTGCCGTGTATGGCGATCCGGACAAGATTCCGATCACCGAAGATGAGAAGAAAGCCCCGGTTTCCCCCTATGGCCGCAGCAAGCTGATGGTCGAGCAGGTGTTGACCGACCTGGCCACTGAAAAGGCTTGGCCGGAATTCTCCTTCGCCGCCCTGCGCTACTTCAACGCCAGCGGATGCGCCATGGATGGAACGATCGGCGAAGACCACGACCCTGAAACGCATCTCATTCCCGTGATCCTGCAGGCCATCCTCGGCGTGCGGCCGGGCATCACCGTTTTCGGCACCGATTACCCCACCGCCGACGGAACCAATGTCCGTGATTATATTCACGTCGACGATCTGGCCGATGCGCATATCAAGGCGATGGAGAAACTGAATCCGCGCTCGCCGATCTTTTGCAATTTGGGCACCGGCCGCGGGTTTTCAGTTAAGGAAATCATCGCGACTGCGGAAAAGGTGACATGCAAAAAAGCACCGGTGACCTACGGCCCGCGCCGAGCTGGCGATGCCATCGCGCTCTACGCCAATCCCGCCCGCGCCAAGGAACTGCTCGGCTGGGAAGCGCGGCACAAAGATCCCGAGGCGATCATCCGCTCAAGCTGGAACTGGCACAAAGAGCATCCCCATGGCTACGCGAAAAAATAAACGCAAGGCCGAAGCAGCCCATACACCCTGGGCGCCGAAATGGGCCGATGAGGCGCTGGATGCCGAGGCGACGCTGACTGAATCCATCCGAAATCTGCGCCATGTATTCGCACGATGTCGCGGCCAAAAAAATTGGGCCGATCCGCTGGACGGCAAGCCGTCGTCGTTTACAGACCGGCCCGCGCAGGTTTCGAGCTCGGCACTGAGCGAAGCCGAAGTCGCTTACTTTTATTCACACGCCGTTTGCATGGCTTTCGAGCCGGACCGGAATATCCTCGCGGCGACAAAGTATTTTCTACCGCGCGTCTTTGAAGTGGCCGTGAGGATTCGTCACTGCGGCGATCCGATTAAGGAGGGATTGGCGTTCGACTGGTGGTTTATCGTGCAAAACATGAACCGCAGCCGTTGGCTGAAATGGCCGGAGCCGCAACGGCAGGCGGTTGTGGAATTCTTCTCGGCGTGGTGGACCGCGACGCTCGGATATCATGTGCAGTTGGACGCAAAGGTAGGCCGGTACGAGCAGATTCCATCAGAGCGATCCGCTGACGAATTCTTTCGCGCCGCATCCGGGTTGGATATGGATTTATCTTCCATGCTGAGGCAGTGGCGGGCGGCGCGCACGGCATCCGCCGCGGCGCAGTTGATTGAACTCATTCGGCATGGCATCAACCGGTTGCTTACCACCGGCTATCTGTGGGACGACTCAGACACCGATGCCGTCATGGGCCGGCAGGGTGAGATCGTGCGCTGGCTCCTTGAGCCAGCCACCGCTCAGCAGCTTCAGGAGGCGAGAGCCTTTTGTGCCGAGCGCGAGGCGGAAATGCTGATCGGCGAGGTCCTTGAGATGCTCGGCTCAATTTCGCCGACGTGGCGGTCATTTGCGGACCGACGCTCATTTCCGCAATGGGTGCGGGATTCGGTGTAGCGACTTATCCGGAATACTTCCGTGTGTCTTCACGCAGCCGATGGTTCGATCGGGACATCCTTGTCGCGCGGCATCAGATCGTCGCTCAAAGCAGCAGAATTATCGCCCGACGCTTTGCCGAGCAGCAATCCCACGCACGTCGCCCATTCGCCGGGCGCGATGTTGCGATCGCGGCTGCGCATCGTGGAAATGTCGATGCCCGCCAGCGGATTAATGACCTGCACTTTGCCCGGCAACACCGCGTTCAACGCATTCTGCACGCGCAAGTCGGCGGATTCATCGCCGAGCAAGGCGATTTGCCCCGGCCTCCTGCCGCGAAACGTGACGGCGAAATAGCGGAAGCATAATTCCACGTCGCCGGCCAATCGCTCGAGCAGCCCGCGAACAGCGCTTCCGATCGCATCGGCGACCTTGTCGTCACCGGGATTGGCGGACGAGGCACCGGCTGCGGCGCGGCGGCGAAGCAGGGCCGCCTCTTCTAGAGTGATGCCAAGCTTTGTCGCGACGGCTTCATTGAGATGCCGCCCGCCGCGCTCAATGCGCTTGATGAACAGCGGATGGCCGCCTTGCGCGATGATGACCGTCGTTGCCATTGAACCGATTTCCACCGCGCCGCAAATCTCCTGCGGTTTATCCCCGCTGGCAAAGCGCGCGTCGCGCATCGCGCAATGAAGCGCGGCCAGTGGCGTAAGCCGTCGCGAAATGATCCGCAGCCCTGCCGAGGCGAGCTCGATGGTGTAGGCGGCAATGTGGGCTTTGAGCGCTGCAGCCGCGATGACCTCAAGGCGCTCTTCGCCCCCCTGGCGTACGATGCCCGCTGCATGGCATTGCAGATCCGCATCGGCAAGATCAAACGGGAACAGGCGGTCGACATCGCGCCGAACCAGCGTTTCGATTTCCCCGGCGCCAACGACTGGAAGCCGGAGCGTGCGGAGTTGAACCATCTCCGGCGGCAGCGCTGCGATGACGTCGGCGGTGATAAATACGCCGGTGTCGAGCGTTTTCTTGATTTCATCGCGGCGTAAGTCGCCTGAAAACGGTTGGTCTGCTGGAAATTCGCGCCGGGCCGATGCCACCAGTCGCATGGCGCCCTGATGGGTGGCAAGCTGCATCATTCGCAAGCCGCCGGGCGTGATCTCAAGTGCGAGCGGAAGAGTTTTGCGCCAGGGAAAATTCCACATTGTATCGTCACTTCACGTTAATCTGACCCGTCACCGGGCTGATGGTGAGCGTTGCGGTGATCTCGCCGCATTTGAGCAGGATTTCGCCATGATCCAACGGCATGGGCGCGTTTCCTTCGCCGCAGGACCAAGGCATTCCCCGTTCGTCGAACGCGATCGTCGCGCTTCCATCGAAATTTGCCGCGGCGATGCTGACGCCGCCAAGCGGGCCGTCTCCCAGTGTCACTTCGTATGGCGCCTGCGAAACCGGATGGCGCGCCAGGGTCGGCGGATCGATCGATACCAAAACCCGATATTTCCCAGCGGCCGGATCGAACCAAACGTAAAGCATTTTCCGCGTGGCGATGGCCCGGCTCTGCGCAAATGCCAGGTCAGCGACCAATTCCCGCGACGCGCTGGCAGCGGTTAGATCGTCATGCTTTCCGAACTGCGGCAGAACGATCGCCGACGCGATGGCGAAAATCACCAGCACGGCCATGATTTCGATCAGCGTCATTCCGCGCGGCGTAAAATGGCCGGAGCGGGCGGTTCGGGATAAATCATTTTTTCTCATCGTCAGTCTTTGCGACGCGGACCTGCAGGTCGCCGCTCTGAAGAAGTGAGATCAGTTTGTCGAGCTTCGCATTGGTTTGCTTTGCTTCTTCAAGAAGCGCAAGCTGCCTTTCACCCGGATTCGGAATATCGGCCCGCGCCACTGCCGACCCGGTCGGCCCCGCCCACTGCCCCGCCAGCGTCAGCGCCTGCATAACCAAGACGATCACCAACAGCTTTTCGGCTTTCATATCACCTCGGACGCTAAAACGCGGGATGGCAGAAACGGGGTCGCACCTAGTTAATAAGCGAAAAAACTATGTGCGACCCCGTTTATTTCGGCAGACTCAAAAGTCTGCTCCACCAAAACCAGGCGGTTGAGTTTAGTAATGCGCCAGCGCGCCGCTGGCGGCGGTGCTGGTCGTTCCCTGGATTTTCCCGGTGCCGGCGCCGCCGGCGTAGTCGTAGACGAAATCCGCGCCGGCGACGAATGCCGTGCCGTCAACCACCACCGGCACAGCCGTTCCGGTCAGGGAATTCACCGGCGTGGATTGCAGGTACGGGCCGAAGCTTGGGCCGTTGGCCGGGTCGATGTTGCCGTTTACATCGGTCTTGTGCGTCAGGCAATCCCAGTTGGCCGTCAGGTCGGGCAGGTGATCGTTATGTTGCAGCTTATAGGCCTGCACCTGCATGTTGATGGTCTGCACGGTGGTGGAGAGGCTGGAATTTCGGGCATCGGTGCTGGCGCTGGTGAACTGCGGGATGACGATCGCCGCCAGGATTCCGAGAATGATGACGACGATCAGGATTTCGATAAGGGTGAAACCCCGGTTGCTATTGCGACGAACTGCCATGATTCCTGCCTCCATGTCACGTTACCGCACGCCGGCGCGCCGTGCGCCGGGTGAAGGAACTCTCACCTATCTGAATCGGCGTGGAATAGGAGGGACTTAAGGTGAAGGGTTGGACCGCTGAATTATCAGCCGTGGGGAGGATGCTCAGCCGTCGCGTTTAGTCTTGGCTAGGGTTTATACACCACGTATCATAATACTCTGTATGAGTTGGACGGCTGATGCAAACTTAAATGACCTTGCGCGATTCGTGTAGGGTCCGCGCCGCGGACCATTACGTTTGAGATGGAAAAGCACGGTCCGCGCTGCGGACCCTACACAAATCGCATAAAGACCATTTACTCAAACTGAGCGGTTTTTGCTGGCCGGTGGCGAAAACATGCAGGATTTACGGCGAATTTTGCGATTTCAGGAACCGCTGACAACGATTATTTTTCGTATTTGCCCGTCGCCGGCACGGCCGAGACGGCCGTGTCACGATGGGCGCCTTTAAAAACCGCTCAGTTTGAGCATTTAGAAACGGCATCGGGAGTCATTTCGCCCCGGGCCGTGCGGCGGCGGCAATGGCGCGATTGATATGTTTAATATCGGTTGGGGACCTTGTCTCACCACGGGTGCTCCAGTGCGCCGTGCAAACCCAACCCTCCGGTGATTTTCGCCAACGATATTCTTTACCGCCCTGCACGGCCCTTATCCAGTGGTCGGCCAAGTTGGTGGCCGACGACGAAGACGAAAGTTTGCTCTCTCTCCAAGCCGACACGACGTGCCTTTTGATGGCTTGAACATCGTCGTCTTCTGTTAGCCAGACCATCGGCAACAAAAGTAACAAAACCCGCCAATTCTCCTCCGTGACAGCCGCCGCGATCGCGGCGGCTTCCTTCCAGCGAAGGCCAGGTAGTTCCCAATGTCCACCAATACTGCCAAGCCTGACCATGGCTTGACCTGGGGCGCAGAGATGCCAGCCCACGTCACCCGACTGGAACTCGACTGAAAGCTCAACTCCATTCGCGAGCGGGAGGTGAATGTTGACAGGAGATTCCTCGCTTTGGACCGAGTTCCATCCCACGAGATCATCGAACCAACCTTGCGCATCTTTCTGAGAAACTTCCAAAAATGAATAGATGGCGGCTGACTGAGGCTCCTGCTCACTGATCTGCCCAAACATTTCCGCGTAGACGACCGCCCAGAATCGTCGGTCGTCGGGGACGTTTTTTCGGTTCGTCATGGCACTTCATTTCACCTGCGTCAGCAGATAACTCATCAGATCATTAAAATCTGCCGGCTTGATGATCTCCCCGAAATTGCTCGGCATCAGCGACAAAATCGAGGGCACGATCTTCTTCACCTTCGACTTGGAAATCGGCACTTCCTTGCCGGTGGAATCGGCGATCGTCAGCGTGTCGCCCTCTTCGCGTCGCGGGATGCCGGCGATGACGTCGCCGCCCTCCATGACATAAGTGTTGTAGCGGAAGGCGGCATCCACGTTTCGGCTGGGGTCGAGGATATCTTCAGCCAGGCGCGGAACGCCTCGAATGCCGATGCCGTTGAGCTCCGGGCCGACGTGAGCGCCGACGCCGCCGAGGGTATGGCAGGCGGTGCAGTTGGTGACGAAGATTTTTTGGCCGCGCTCCGGGGATGCCGTGGCGCGGTCGAAGTAGCGAACCCGCTCGTTGATCAGCGCCTGGACGGCGACGTCGGTCTTCGGAAGGTTGGCGGTTAGTTTTGCGATGCGGGCATCGAGATTCGCAGGCTTGGAAACACCCAGCCGCTCGCGCACATTCGCGTCCTGCAGCAATCGCGGCGAAGCCTTGCCGGCCTGCACGGCATCGAGCAGCGCCTCTGCGCCGTCGGTGCTGGCGGCAAGCGACTTAGCCAGCGCAAGCTGCAGCTTCTGCGGCGCGGTGTGGATGGCATCCAAAAACGCCGCCATTGCCTCGGGGGATTTATCCTGCTGAAGGATCACCGCAACTGCCTCGCGCAAAGCATCCGGCACGGCACTGTCAACCAGAATCGCCGCCAGCTCTTTGGCATGGGCGGCGGGGTTGGCATTCAATTCCGGCAGCGCCTTGGCCGCGGCAATGCGCGTGTCGACGTCGGATTTCTTGTCGGCCAGAATCGCCGCCACCTGCGATTCCAATTCGGTGATCTTTAGCGTGCGGGCGATATCGATGGCGGTTAGGTACCGATGCACCTCGGCGGCGGCCGGAACTTTCACCACCGCCGGCTCAAACCGGCCAAACGCCAGCCAGGCGTAGGCGGTTTTGTCATCCCCGTCGGTGGCTTCGATATACCCCTGCTTGCCGGCGAATTTCGAGAGGTCCCAGGAAATTTTCTGCGCCAAATCATTCCGCGGCGGCGGAGCCTCGGCCAAAACTTCGTTTCCGTCGACTGCCTTTAAACGCACGATGTTCTTGATCGGATGCACCGCCGGCGGCTGGCCGTTGTGGCCGGCCATGTAAAAGCTCAGCGTTGGCGGAATGACGAAGGGCTTCGATCGGATGATGCCGGTGCCGGTTTCTCCAAGCGGCAGCGACGAGATAAACGGCGCGGTGGCGTTATCGGCGCTCTTGCGCATTTCCACCGACCAGATTTCCTTGCTGGGAATGGCGCTTGTCAGCGTGAATCGGCTCCAGCCGCCGAACGGCTCGCCCGGCTTTGCCAGAAGGCGCGAGGCCAATCCGCGGCCCCAGGCCTTTGCCATCGCGCCCAGCGTCCCGCTGCGCTGCTGCACGCCTTCCTGCAGCGCGCCGAAAAGCGCCACCTGCGCTGAATCATCGTCGGCGAATTTTTCCGTCGCGATTTTCGCCAGTTCCTCGGCGTTGGCGTCGGTGCCATACCGGCCCACGTGGCGAAACGCGTCGGCCAGCTTCTGCGCATCCTGCCCCGCAACGCCCACCTCGCGCACCATCAGCATGGTTGACCCCGGCGACGTCGCCCCCGCCGCCACGTCCACCAAATCCTTGGCATCGCGCTCGCTCCAACCCGGCAGCGGCAATTTCTCGGCGACGGCGTTGTCGTTCAACTGATTCCGCAGTGCCATACGCAGCGTGTGAACCAGATGCTTGTCATCCGCCGGGGCGGATTGCCGGGCGTCAAGCAGCGGCCGCACGTTTTCCAACTGCGCATGCTGCCCCACCGCGTCGGCGGCGCAGCGCTGCACCATCGGGTCGGCATCCTTCAAGCCGGCAATCGCCAGCTCGCGCTGCTGCGCATTCCAGGGCTGCGTTTCAGAAAGCACGCGCATCGCATGCACGCGCACGAGCTTGTCTGGATCGCTCGCATATGCCTTAAGCATCGCCTCATCCAGCGCGCCAAGCCGTTTCAGAATCCACATGCCGTGCGCTTTGAGCGTCGGCGATGCGCCCTGGGCCATGGCGGCTTTCAGCGGGCCAACGGCAGCCGGGCCGGTTACATCAGCCAGGTAATTCATCGCCAGCATGCGGATCGCAAAGTTGCCATCCGATAAATACGCGATCTGTTCCGGGATGGAAGCCTTGGTCAAATCAAACGGCTTTGTCGGCGCGGGCGTGGCGTCTTTTCCGGTGTAGACGATGCGCCAAATTCGGCCGCGCTCTTTGTCGCGGCCGGGATGATGCAGGTCGACTTCGTAATGGCCGATGATGCGATTGTAAAAGTCGGACACGTAAATCGCGCCATCCGGCCCAAGCTTGATGCACGTGGGGCGAAACCAGTGATCGTCGCTGACCAGAAAATCGGGGGCGTCGTCGCCGTGATAGGCCGAGCCTTTGGGAACGAGTTTGGCGCGGTTGATTTTGATGGTCATCACATTGCCGACGAGCATCATGTTCTGATATTCCGCCGGATATTGCGGCGCGACGTAATCGAGCAGCCCGGCGATGGCCGATGCGCCGTACATGTGGTCGGTCATGTCCGGGCCAAAGCCCAAACCATCGTGCGGGCGGCCAAAGCTGGAATAATATGCCCCGCGCAGGGTCAGCAAAATCGGCATGGTTTCGCAATCGCTGGTGAACAAATTGCCGAGCGGGTCGAAGCACATGCCGAACGGATTCACCTGGCCATAGGTGTTGATTTGCAAATGCGAGCCATCGCTTTGGAAGCGATAAGTGTGCCCCGAGGTCATTTCGATTTGCGAGCCGTCGGTGCCTTTGAGGTGGGATGTGTTGCGAAAGCCATGCACGGCGTAGATCCATCCGTCGAACCCTTCGTTGAAGGAGCCGGTCATGCCGTGGGTGTCATCGTGGGCCTGCCCGGTGATGATCATGGTGCGCTGGTCGGCCTTGCCCTGGCCCTTGGTGTCGGTGAAGCGCCAGATGGCGGGAATGGAATAGACGATGGCGCTGTCATGCCCGTCCGGCCCGCGCTGGGGAAGAACGCCGACGGGAATATTGAGGTTATCGGCGAAGGTGACGATTTTTTGCGCGTGGCCGGTCGGCGCGAAATCGGAGAGGACTTTCACGGTGTCGCGGGTCGGCTTTCCCTCCGGTGCTGGAAACGGATATTCGATGGTATCGGTCACCCACAGCCGGCCCTTGTCGTCGAAGGCGATGTTGATCGGCTTATGAATTTCCGGCTCCGAGGCGACAAGCTGCGCTTCAAATCCCGGCGGCAGATGAAACGCCTTGGCTTCATCTTCCGGGGTGCGCGGTCCGGTGGGGACGATCAACTCGGCCGCCCGGGCGGAAGTCGCCACAAAGAACCCTGATGATGTAATTCCCAAAGCAAGCAGCCAGGCAGCGGCGATTTTCCCGTGCATGAAGCGTCTCCTGATGAACGTGATTTGCAGCGATTCACCATATCTACAGCGAAGACGGGGTGGTGTTCAACCGAGCGGCGGATTGCGCGAACGCTCCGGGCAAAGGCAATTTAAAATGGAAGGCCCCTCCACGCCGGGGCCAAGTGGCGCGCGGCAGATTCGACGCGTGCAAGAACATTGGCCGCCGCGCCGGACCGGATGTGCGTGATACTCCGCGGTATTCACCGATGCCCCGGCACGATTCAGACGCGTTCTTGCTCCACAGTCGCAATGCTTCTCAGATCTCCACGTTTTGCGATCTCCCCTTGCACTCTTGCCCTCAATGCGTTGAATAGTC
>DASRRM010000479.1:0-2662 GCA_035695715.1 Tepidisphaeraceae bacterium | reverse complement strand
CCGAGCATGACATGATCGCCGGCGCTTCGCGGCGTCGGCATGAATCCGAGCGCGGTCAGCTCGCAAAGAAAGACCTGGAACGACGCGGGTGCGCCAGGGGCTGGAAATGCTCCCTTCCCCAAGGCGGCTTTCCGCAGCGCGACCCTGCCGCCCACATCGTCGGATTTCACTGTGAGAATCCCAGCCAGGTTCTCCCTCAATCCCAATAAGTTCAGCGTGTGGACGTGCGCGGGACCAACCTTTTGCCCGGGCGTGCGCATTCGACCCCCGAGCGGCTGTTGAGTGATCAACGAATACCGGGCGACCAGCCGTGCTTGCACCGCCCATGACGCCGGAGGTGCCGCGACTGTCGCGGCGACCAACGCCGTTTGACCTGCCAACAAGCCGATCTGTCCAGCAACCTCTTCATCCACCAGAATGTCGGCGCCATTTTCGGCCTCGGTGATGCCCGAGATTATCGCCGGATGTTCTCCCAGCAGAAGCACGTCGCCAACCGCGATCTGCATGACTTGGCGAAGTTTGATCCTGACTCTTCCTGTCAGCGTGGATTGCGGCTTTCCCTCGATTTCCGCCCGAGTTTTATAATTGGCAGCCTCGACCATAGCGCCAGCCCATTCCGCCGGGCATTTCAGCGAATCATCTTCCGCCCTGCGAAAACCCTGCGCTGGCGGGTTCGTGGCGGCAAGCAGATCAAATTGAAGGATCGAAGCTAGCACGCTCGCGGGGCCGACGACCGTGCCCACTTTGATCAACCCATTTGAATCCAAAGATTCCCGTTCAGGGCCGGGGATCAGCGGGTTGTCCGCAATCAACACCGCCTCGTGCGCGCGAGTCGTAAATAAATCCTGTTCGAAAACCTCCACGTTTACCGTGCTGAGGCGGCCACTCAAAACAAGGCTACGGGTAATATGGATTCCATCCACCGACCGGTCGAGGCGAGCGCGCAACGAGCACGTTTCATCGCCGTTGTCGAATCGCGCCGAAAGAAGATTTGGCATAGAAACCCCGGAATTGTTGGCAACAGCGGAAATAGGCTCATTTCTCAGGTGCAAGTTTCCTCAAACTGAGTCTCGCGTTTGCGTCCATTTGAATCAAGAGGCTACTATTAAACACTTCTGAACTCCACATTGAACCAAACCCATCGGCAGGCTACCCTGCCGGTGATGTTGCAGAAGTGGTTTCAGTCCTGGTTCAAGACGACTCCGCCTCGGGATTCGATGGGGGATCGGGGGGAGAATGTCGCCGCACGATTTTTGCGGAACCTGGGGTATCGGATCATCATTCGCAATTTCCGGTGCGAAGCGGGGGAGATCGATATTATCGCGCGGGATGGGAAAACGCTGGTTTTCGTTGAAGTGAAAACGCGGTCTTATGATGAGCCATCGCCCGAAGAGCAGGTGCATTCCTCCAAGCAGCATCAGTTGACGCGGGTGGCGCGGATATATTTGAGCCGGTATGGCACGCCCCGGCCGCCGGCACGGTTTGACGTGATTGCCATCGTCTGGCCGGAAGGGCGCGAGCCGATCATCCGGCATATCACCCATGCATTTGAAGCCGATTGAAGGGGGGCGGTTCGTACTCCTACCGCGTGAAAATGCCCGGTCCGAGGCAACCAATGAGCCGCGCACGGAGGCTACTCCAGGAGTAAGCGGATCCGGCGAAACCGCTTACTCCGGGAGTACCCTGCGTGCGCGGCTCTCTTCGCTCTGCATACGAAACGGCCAGTTTCATGATGCGAGTTTATTAGCCCGTTATCTCACGGTCGCCGGAACCTGCCCCTTGGGAAAATCGCGGGCGGCAAGCGTCCAAAGCCGCTCGGCGGTTTCAATCTGCTGAGGCGTTGCCGTCGACAAGAGCGTCATCCGCAGCGCCCGGCGATTCCAGCCGAGCATGAACTTGAACGATGCGTCCGGATTGGTCGTGTTGGCCGAGTCGATCCGCTCGAGATACAGCGAACCGCGCCCGCCCGGAAATGCATGAGCACGCGGCTCAGTCGCATCGGGCGGCGGAAGCAAAACGCCCTCCTTCAGGGCCGCCTCCAAAACATCCGGCCCATAAATCACCAGCTTCGAGTCGCGATGATCGTCCAACGCGAAAACCTGCTGGCGATACTTTCCATCGGCAATGAAGAATTGCAGCGTATGCTGCCCCAGCGCCCGAATCGCATGCGGCGCAAGCGTCGCCAGCCGGCACACCATCTGCCGCCAGAGCTCGGCATGAGCCGGGTCCACTTCCTCGCAAGCCGCCTCATGCCGCTGCACCGCCCCGCGCTCGCGAGCGGGCAGGCGGGCAATCACGTCCTCAAACGAGATGGCCGGGGTCAAAGGACCGGACAAAGCCGGCGACGGGGTCAGAATCTTCGCCTCAGATTGCATCATTCTCAAATCCAGTTTCGGGTTCGTGGCGGGGTTGAATCGGGCCAGATGGAAATTATGCGTTGTCAGGTTCCCAACGCGCAATTCTATTGCAGAACGACGCCCGAATCAAACCGGGCAGAAGCCCGCCGCGCTCAAGGGGTGTGGCCGTCTTTTTTGGCAATCGGTTGCTCAATGTAATCACATGAAAGGCTGTCCCCCTGCCGGACATTACAATGTCCTGTAGTGAACCTTTAACAAGGAGACAGCCATGAGAACAGAGTCGAGGATAACGCAAGCAGGTTTGG
>DASRRM010000478.1:0-20429 GCA_035695715.1 Tepidisphaeraceae bacterium | reverse complement strand
CCGGGAGTACCCTTCGTGCGCGGCTCTTCTTACGGCTGGAATAACACACGCCGAAAATGGCGCGGATTGTTCAACATTTGCCCGTTCTATGCGATAACATGGCGGATGCCTCGCCGTCCCCCAGTGCGGGCGTGAGCCATGAACATTCGCATTATTTCATATATCTTGCTCTTCGCACTGTGCGCGGTCCGATCTGCCCTTTGTGCAGATTCACCCGCACCGGCTTATTCGCAGGTTCGCGCGATTCTCGTGCAGCGCTGCATGAGTTGCCACGATGCCAAGGAAGCCGATGGCGACCTGGTGATGGAAACCCACCAGTCCCTTATGAAAGGCGGCGAAAAAGGCGCGGACATCATCCCCGGCAAAGCCGACCAAAGCCGGCTGGTGACGCAGATCGAGCACAAGACCAAGCCCTTCATGCCGCCGCCCAAAAAGGCGCGGCCGTTGCCCCCCGAAGAGATCGCGACGATCCGCGCATGGATTGACGCCGGCGCGCCAGGACCGCGCCCGGGTGAAGTTGTCGCCGCATTACCCACGGCGCAAGCGGTTCCGGCGATTCACCCGCGCGGCGTAGTCCGGCGGCCCGTCTTGTCGCTGGCGTATGACCCGAAGCTGGATATCGTTGCCGCCGCCCGGCCGGGCGAGGTGGAAATCTGGTCGGTGCAGCAACAGGCGATTCTCCATCATCTCGCCAAGTTGCCCGGCGATGTGAACGCTATCGCCTTCAGCGCGGATGGAACGCGCCTTTACGCCGGCGGCGGCGATCCGGGCGTTACCGGTCGGGTCTGGATCTGGAACGTGGCGGACTGGAAGCTCATTCGCACCTTCGACGCTCATTCCGATGCGATTTATTCCATCGCGATTTCGCCGGATGGAAAAACCCTGGCGACCGGAAGCTACGACCAGAAGGTTTTGCTCTGGAATATCGACACCAGCGCGCCGCCGCGAACGCTTGCCGGGCATAACGGCGCGGTGTTCGGCGTTGCATTCCGTCCCGACGGAAAGGTGCTGGCCAGCGTCAGTGCCGATCGCACGCTGAAGCTATGGGATGTGCAAACCGCCACGCGGCTCGACACCCGCCCCGAGGCGGTGAAGGACCTGAACGCCGTCGCCTGGAGCCCCGATGGCTCGCGCGTGGCGGCAGGGGGCGTCGATAACCGCATCCGCATCTGGAAGATCAGCCCGTCAGCCGTCGAAGGAACCAACACGCTGGAAACCTCCAAATTTGCCCATGATGGAACAATCCTTCGGCTGGCCTGGTCGCCGGACGCCGCGCTGATTCTCTCCAGCGCGGATGACCGCACCGTGCGGCTGTTTAATGCCGCCGACATGACGCAAAAACTGACCTTCCCGCCGCAAGCGGACTGGCCGTCGGCGCTGACCTTTGCCATGGGAAGCAAGGTGGCCGTGATCGGCCGGCTGGACGGCGCGATTGCGTTTTATGACACCGCCAATGGCAAGGAGATCGCGCCGCCCAAGCCGGTGGTGACGCTCGTTTCGCCGCGTGGCATTCAGCGCGGGACCGTTGGCCGCATCAAATTTTCCGGCACAAACCTGTCGCGCGTCACGGGCGTAAAAATCACCGGCGGGGGACCGAAAGTTGTGGCGACACTGTCCCGCGAAGCGACCGCGAATGAAGCATGGGCCGAGATCACCACGCCGGCCGATGCGCCGCTGGAAAGCTTTGAGGTTTCACTCATATCGCCCGGCGGCGAAACCGTCGCGACGAAACTGTTTGTCGATAATTTGCCGCAGGTGCAATATCAGCCGCCATCGGCCGGCCCGCGTGCCATGCCTGGCATGCATGGCATGGCCGACCCGAATTTCGCGGCCGATCCGCATGGCACTGCCGATCCGCGTGTTGCCGACCCTCGTGGCACGGGCGGCCCGCCCGTGTCTTCTCGTTCAACCGGACTACAAACAGTCGACCTTCCCGCCAGCGTCTGGGGCGCATTCGCCGCAGCCGGCGAAGTCGACCGGCTCGCCGTCAACTTGAAAAAGGGACAGACGGCTGTTTTCGACGTCGCCGCCAAACGCCTCGGCTCCAAGGCACAAGTCGAGTTCACGCTTCTCGACGATGCCGCCCATGTGCTGGCCTATTCGGCAGGCAACGGCGAAGACGCCGATCCACTGATCTCATTCACCGCCCCGGCAGACGGGCGATATTCCCTGAAGCTTGCCGATCTGGCCGGCGGCGGCTCCGCGGAGAATTTTTACCGCATCTCCATCGGCGATTTCGCCTATGTCACCGGCACATTTCCACTGGCAGTGCCCGCCAACACCGAATCGAAAGCGCAATTGCTCGGCGCGAACCTGCCGCCGGACGCCTCGGCCACGATCAAGGCCGGCGGCGAGGGAGAAACCGAGATTCCCCTCGACCCCAAGCGTTTTCGCAGCCGCCGGGCGTTGAAGGTGCTGGTCAGCGACCTGCCGGAATTGATCGAAAAAGAGCCTAACGACACTCCCGCCCAGGCGATGCCCATCCCTGTCCCCTCGGCGGTGAACGGGCGCATCGCCGCGCCCGGCGATGCCGATCTCTATCGCTTTGACGCCCAGGCCGGCACGGCCTACATCATCGAAACCATGGCCGCCCGCCGCGGCTCGCCGGTCGACACGCGCATCGAAGTGCTTCACCCCGACGGCCGGCCCGTGCAACGGCTCGCCCTGCGCGCCGTGCGCGACAGCAACATCGTCTTTCGCGGCTTCGATGCCGGCGCAACCGGCGCGCGATTTCCCAACTATGCCGAGATGGATCTCAACCAGTACGTTTACATGAACGGCGAAGTGGTCCGGCTGTTCAAATACCCCGAAGGCCCGGATTCAGAGTTCGGCTTTTACACCCTCGCCGGCAAGCGCCGCTGCTATTTCGACACCTCCGCCACCAGCCATGCTCTCAACGAAAAATGTTACATCGTCGAGCCGCACGCCCCGGATGAAAAGCTCGCGCCCAACGGCCTGCCGGTCATTGCGCTGTTCTACGAAAACGACGATGACGGCAACCGCCTGCTCGGCTCTGATTCCCAGCTCACATTTACCGCCCCGGCTTCCGGACCCTACCTCGTGCGGGTGACCGACACGCGGAATTTCGGCGGCCTGGATTTCGTCTATCGCCTGATCGTCCGCCCGGCCAAGCCGGACTTTTCCGTCGCGATCGAAGGCTACAATGCCAACCCCCCGGCGGGCGCAGGCCGGGAATTTACGGTGAAGCTCAATCGGATCGACGGATTTGACGGCCCGGTGCGGGTTGAAATCAGCAACCCGCCGGCAGGGTTCATGGTTTCTTCTCCGATTGTCGTGGAAGCGGGGCAGTGGGAAGCCGAGGGAACGATTTATGCCGACCCAGCCGCATCGACGGCCATGCCCGCCGCCTCGGCGGCCGGGCTAAAGGTGAAGGCCAGCGCGACCATCGACGGTAAGGAAACGACGCGAGATCTGCCCGCCCTGAAGCTGCCATGGGCCGGCGCCAAATCGCAGGTATTGCTCGTGCTGGAAGCTGAAACGCCCAACAAGAACGCCGCAGCGGCCGGCCAGCCGGGGCGCATCGCCATTACGCCCGGCAAACTGACCCGCGCCCGCCTTCGCGTTATCCGAAACGGCTATGCCGGCACGGTGAGCTTTGAGCCGCGAAATTTCCCCTTCGGCGTTCGCGTGGCCGACATGGGCCTCAACGGCGTGCAGATTCTCGAAGGCCAAACCGAGCGGGAAATCTTCATCCAATGCGCGCCGTGGGTCACCAGCGCAAATCGCCCCTGCCACATGCGCATCAAGGAGATCGGCGCGCCGACCACGCCGCCGGTCATCCTAAGCGTCAGCGAAAACGTGCCGGGAGCCGATAGCGCGAAGACAAAATGAATTCTTTTCTTTGCGCATTTGGCACGACGTGCTGTTGATGCGCGCCCGGGCGTTTAACTTGACGCGAAACCACGAAGAAATCACTTCGCGTCCTTCGCCTCTTCGTGCCTTCGCGTCAAACTCCCCGCGCGTGCCGCATACATCGCCGCATGAAAGTGTCCGGATCGCCGTAGGGTGGGCGCACTCGCCCACCGCGTCTTTCCCCAGACCCGGCCGCTGGCGGGCGAGTAAGCCCACTATACAAAACCGACCCCACGCCCGGGCGTATAACTTGACACGAGGTCACGAAGAAATCACTTCGCGTCCTTCGTCTCTTCGTGCCTTCGCGTCAAATTCCCCGCGTGCCTCATACATCCGCTGCGTAAAACTGTCCGGATTTCTCCGTAGGGTGGGCGTACTCGCCCACCGCATTCTTCCCAGGCCCGACCGCTGGTGGGCGAGTATGCCCACCCTACAAAACTCAAGCCACGGGCGGACCGCCCGTGCCACGTAAGAATCCCCAGTCTCCTGCTGATAACTGCCACAATCCACCAATCGAAAGTCCGAAGAGGTTTGACCACGGATCGCACGGATAAACGCGGATGGGAAGAAAACCAGGATTTTTCTTATCCGTGTACATCCGTGAAATCCGTGGTCAAACCTCCTGGCGCTGCCGCCGCGGAAAACCTCAGGTAAATGGTCCCATCAATTCCTCAAACCCGGCAACGTGACGCGGCGAGTGTAGGATGCACCTCGAGTGCCTTTTTCTGGCCTTACTTCCCGGATGACTTTCCCCCCGCCTGTTTCTTATTCTCGTCCAGCAGCTTAAGCATTGCCTCTCCCATGGCGCGCCCCGCATCGTAGTAGAATCTTGCTGAGCCGTTGTAGTGATAGCCGCCTTCGAATTTGACGGTCGGGTCCCAGAAGGGAGCGGTGGGGACGGCGGCGACTGTCCCTTTAAATTCGTCCATCGCCGCCGGGGCGGCTTGGGCGGCGCGCATCTTCTGCATGTTGGCGGCGGGCTTGTCGCCGTCCTGGCCCATCACGCCGATCACGATCGGCAAATTGGGCTTGTTCAAATGGGTGCGAATGTCGTGGATGAAATGAACCATGTTCGACTGATAGGCGTCGACGCGCTTGGGATTGATCAGGTCATTCCATCCCTGGAACCAGACCAGGCCGACGATCTCATATTGCCGGCCCTTGAGCTCGGGAATATTCGATCCCAGATCGTCCAGGGCGATGTGGATGTTGTTGAAAATCTGCTTGTACGCCCAACCCTGTGAGCCGGGCTTCCATTGGTCGCGGTTGTTGAGATCGAACGGGCGGTCCCACCCGGCGCTGGGCGGGCGAAAATCGACGTCGAGCGACTGGCCGCCCCACGCCGCCTTGATCAACAGCACCGGCTCATCGAACGCATCGCCCACCACTTCCCCGAAACCCAATTCCGGCCCGAACCGGTCTTTTGCCGGCCAGCCAAATCCAACGCTCAGTTTTCCTTTCAAATCCTTGCTTCGATCGGTGCCGAGCTGCGGGAAGATGACAAACACATCATCGCGCGCGGCCCATTTCCCATCCTTCTTCAGATGCCCGAATTTCGCCGGGTCGCTCGTAACGAGTTGATCGAGATGCGCAACCGAGCCTTTGCCCTGCATGTTGGATTGCCCGACGAGCAGGAAAACCTTGACCGGCTTTGCAGTTTGGGTGCTGGCCGGGGCTGCGGAGGGTGGATCGGCTGCAACCGCCGCCAATGCCGTCGACGCGATGACAGCCAGGGCAAAAAAGAGCGAGTGGAGTCTGGATATTGTCATAGGGTTCTCCTGGAGAGGAAGAAGGGGGACCAATTCCCCGTATCACGGGCGTCTCGCGCGTCTCGCCCGTGTCCTCTTTGAATAAAAACACGGGCGAGACGCCCGTGATACGGGAAAATCCGCCCGGGTCGCCGTGGGCGTATTTGGGTTGCGGCCGCGATCTAAACAACCTTGCGCGATTCGGCGCTTCGAATCTTCGTAGGGTCCGCACTGCGGACCGTTTTTCCCGCCTCAAATGTAATGGTCCGCAGTGCGGACCCTACATGAATTGCGCAAGGTTATTTAGCTGAGAACCGCCTCCGTATCAAGGCGACAGCACCGGTTCGAGAAACGGGACAGTTTCAATCCCGACTGCTTCCATAATTGAGCGCCGGCAATCCTTCGCTGTTGTAAAGATTATGCCGGGCCAGCGGGTTCCAGGCGAAGCGGAAATAGCGGGGGGCTTTCACGTCGGGCGAACGCAGTTCGACGGTGTCATTGCCAATGATTTTGGCCTGGGCCTTGACGAACTTCTTGTCATCGCCGGCGATTTGAAACCAATTGGGCGCATCGCCGTCGTCAGTCTTTAAACCTTTTCCTACATGATCGAACTTGACCCGCAGTGCATCGCCGACTGTTTGGCCGGAAGCGACGGTGGGGCCGAGCACCTCTCCGCTGACCTTTCCATAGGTTTTCGCCAGCGCGATATTGGCCAATCGTATGGCGATGATGTTTTTGTTGGGCGGGTGGGGGTCGCGGCCGCCGGTGATGGGCCAGCCGGTTTCCTTGTCGAGGCGTGTCTTTGCCTTTTGGGGATCGGCGTCATCCCACAGATCGTTGGACGGCGCTATGGCCGTGTCGGGCGCGTTTTTCGTGAGCCAGCATTGGGCTTGCGTGACATGGAGCATGCCGCCCTGGAAAGTTGTTTGCGCCATCTGCGCCATGTAGAAGGGCAGGTCGGGCCGCTCGAAGTTTTTGCGCCAAGCCTCGAGCATTTTCAGAAGATCAGTGCCGTAATGCGCATTGGCGGCGTCGTTTTCCCCTTGATAATAAACCACGCCGCGAATCGACAGCGGCGGAATTCCCACCAGCATCGACTGATACATCGACCCCGGCCCCTTATCCGGCTTGCCGGATGCGAAATCGAACCGCCCGGCCGGGTTTTCCGCCGGCGTCCATTGCGATGCCGTCGTCCCGCCATACGCGACGGCAATCATGCCGACCGGCACATCCAGCTTCTCGCGAAGATGGTTCCCAAATTCGTAGGCGACCTCCGAATATTCGTATGGTCCCAGCGTCGGATGCACGAAGATCTTTTCCATCGATTCATGCGTCGCCGGCGCCCATCCCTTCGTGCTTGCGGCCTCTTCCATCTGCGGGACCTGGTCGAGGCCCACGAAAAAAAGCCGGTAATCGGCAAAGTCCATGCGCTCCGCCATGGCCCGCTGCTTCACATAGCGCAACCCCCGGCTCATGTTCGACTGGCCCACCGCCAGCCACACTTCGCCGAGCATTACATCCTTCAACTCGATGCTATTTTTCCCCTTCACTGTCAGCGAATGCGGCTTGCCGTCGGCGTTCATCGCCGGCAATTCGACGCGCCAGTGGCCGGACGAATCGGCCACCGTTTCGCCATGTTCCCCGGCGAAATCGACGGCCACGGCTTCCCCGGCATCGGCGTGTCCCCAAATTCGGATGGGCAACTGCTGCTGAAGCACCATATGGTCGGTGAAAATCTTCGGCAGACGAACGTCAGCCCGTGCCGGCAGGTACAGGGCAACGCACAAAATAACGAAGAAAATCGCGCGCAAGTCTGTTCCTTTTCCAATCGCCCATGAGGACGGTCCGCTGGAAGTGCGAAGACGAACAGGGGCGGCGGTTGGTCCGCCGCCCCTGCCAAGGAGATCGCAATTCACTGAGCTTATACGACACCCCGCACACATTTCCTCAGCCGCACTCGGCCCCATTTATGCCCGGCGTCGGCGTGCGAGCAGACCGCAGAACCCCAGCGCGCAAATGGCAATTGATGCCGGCTCGGGAACGCCCGCCACCGAATCCACCGCCAGCCCGCCATACAGATTGCTGCTGGACGAATTCTTGTTGATTCCGGTGTCGAAAGTTGCAAGCGTTGTGGATCCGCCGCTGGAATTGGCGTCGGCAACATCGTAAACCTGTGGCTTGCCACTATCGCCGATGAACAGTTCGTTGTTCGAGTAATCGTAACCCATTCCGCGGAACGCGCCGATGCTGACCTGCCCGCCATTGGTCACTTCAGTGGCTGTGGCGATGGTTGTCTGCGAGCCGAACGTGACGGCGTTGCCGGTGATGGTATAGGAAACGGCGTGGACGGATGTATTGCTGTCGGCATAGAAGACGAGCTGATCGACCGTGTCGATGGAAATGGCGCCGCCGGAACCGACGCCCGCGGCGGTGTTGGTCAACTTGGTGACTTGCTTATTGGCGGTGGCGATTCCATAGAGATTGCCGCTGGTATCGATGGAAAAGACGAAGTTGTCGGCGAAATCGTAAGCCATTCCCGCGACGTTGCCGACGCCGCTAACGTAGTTGGTCTGGACCTGCGAAGGATTGGAGGCGCTTTCGCTGAGGGTCTGAATGCCGTTGGCGGTGGTGCCGACGTAAACCGTCCCAGCGCCGGCAACCATTGCCGTCGTCGTGCTTACCTTGGCGGCATTAGTGGCGATCACCTGAATGTTGCTGCCGTCAGTGTTGGACGAGTAGAAGCTGTTGCCGGCGTTGGAGTCGTGATTGACGTAATAGATGGAGCTTCCGTCAAAGCCGACGACAGCACCGAAGCCGACCGTCGAGCCTTGGGGAACTGCCGTCAGGTTTGCCGCTCCCGGCGAAGCTGTGTCCTGGCTGTACAGGACCTGATTGCCATTATTCCCGTTGCCTTGAAGGCCGATATAGATGGTTGATGCCGATGCATCGACGGCAAAGATCGCGGCCACCCCGACGGCAAGTAAGGGTACAAACCGCGCCACACCACGCCCGATTTGATCGCGTCGCATACTTTCTCCTGCAATAATCCGAATTTCCCCCGGAATCATTTCGACGTGGAACACTCCAGCGTCGACTCCTCGTCCGGCGGTAAATCTTCAACGCCCGACCCGGAACACTAACAAAATCTTCCGCTCGCCTGTTTGTCAACTTCTTGTCGATTCAGGACACACTCTGCCACGACAGGCCAATGCGTGTGGCATTATCGCTGCTATCGTAAAGAACGTTGGGGTTGGCGCCTGTGAAGGTGAGCTCCACGGCCATTCCGAGGATCACCTCGGCTCCCCTATTCATACCACGGGAGTCTCATACGGTGATGGACAAGATATTGTCGATTCAGGACATTTTGGACCCGTGCCCTTGCCCCGGCCGAAGCGACAGGTCATGGGTTGTTCTTGCCGCGCGATATTCACTTGGGGAGATTCCCTCAACACGCTGGAAAACCTTGCAAAGGTGAATCGCATCGCCAAAACCGCAGTTTCGAGCGATGGTTTTGATCGGCGTATTGAGCTCCACCAGCTCGTGCTTCACCCGATCAAGCCGAATCCGCGTGATCATCTCATGCACCGTGCGGCCCAGCGTCTTTTGAAATAAACGCGCCAACGTTCGCCGGGTCGTGATCACATGATCGGCCACCGCCACCACGTCAATGTCCTGATGCGAATTCGCCGAGATGAACTTGAGCGCCCCGGCCACCATCGGCTCGGTGACGGAAAACGCATTGGTGGATTGCCGGGCGACCAGTTCCGCCGGGGCAAGACAGATCGGCTTTTCCGGTGGCGCCGCGCCGTCCATCATTTCGTCGAGCAGTGCCGCGGCGCGATAACCGATCCGCTCAAAGCCGAAATCGACGCTGGAAATCGCCGGGTCGGAATGCACGGCCACGACAGCTTCGTTGAACGAACCCACCAGCGCGACAGAGTAGGGGATTTCCAGCCGGCGCTGGCGGCAGAGTTCCGCCAGATACCGTGCAAGAAGGTCATGGGCGGCAAAGACGCCGATCGGCAGCGTCCAGGAATCCATCCATGTGCCCAACTGCTGCTGGAACTCGCGCCAGTTTTCCGCGGTGCGCGCGTAATTTCGACCCACCCACATCTCCGAGCATTCGCATCCGACGTCCTTCAATGCCGAGCGAAACCCCGCCAGTTGAAGCCGCGACCCCAGATCGCTGCTTCGCCCCAAGTATCCAAAGGTGCGAAACCCGCGCTCGAGCAGGTGCCTCGCGGCCATCCGGCCCGACTCCCGCGCATCATGCACCACGCTGGGAAGCCCCCGCGCGGGGGTGTTCAGCCACACATTCACCACCGGCACATGCGCCTTGCGCGCCAGTTCCGCCAGCTTCGGCGTAACCCGCGCCACAATTCCATCCCAACCGCAGCCACCCTTGCGCCCGGCTTTGGGAAGTAATAATTCCGCGTATGGGTTGACCGAGCATTCCCAATGCCCGCACTGCCGCGCATAACGCTGAATGCCGGCAAACACCTGGTGGTGATGCACCATCGGCCATTCCAGGTTGATCATCATGGCAACGCGCCGGGTGCGGCTCATCGTCGCTGTCCTTAGCTGTGGGGATTGCCGGCCAGTCGCTCCGCCCGATATTCGCTCGGTGAAGCCCCCTCCACACGCTGGAAAATCTTACACAGCTGAATGGCATCGCGAAAGCCGCATTCGGTGGCAATTGTCTTGATCATTGGGTTGGGCTCGAGCAGCCGCTGTTTTACCCGGTCCAGCCGGATCTTCGTGATCGTCTCGTGAACCGTGCGGCCAAGGCATTTCTGGAACGACCGCGCCAAAGTACGGCGGGTGGTGAAAACATGATCCGCCACCAACTCCACGTCGATTTCCTCATGCGAATGCCCCGAAATGAACCGCAGCGCCTGCGCCACCACCGGATCGCTCACCGCAAAGGCATCGCTGGAACGCCGGGCGATCAGGTCGGCGGGGGGAATTCGAATCGGCTCGACGCCCACCGGCCGCCCGTCCATCATCGCATCGAGCAGCGCGGCGGCGCGATGGCCCACGCGCTCGAATCCGAAATCGATGCTCGATAACGCCGGCTCTGTGTGCCCCGAAACGACGCTTTCGTTGAAAGACCCGATCAGCGCCACCGCCAGCGGAATTTCCATCCCGCGCAAGGCGCATGCCTCGGCGAGATATCGGCACAGCAAATCGTGCGCGACGAAGACCCCGATCGGCAGCGGCCACTGGTCGATCCATTGTCCAAGTTGCGTCTGAAATTGCTGCCAGTTTTCCGCTTTGCGCGCATACCGGCGGGCAACCCAGTTTTCCGAGCAGCCGCACCCGGCCCCGCCCAGCACCGCGCGAAAACCGGCCAGTTGCAACCGCGAAAAATTATCGTCCGCCAACCCCATGTATCCGAAATTGCGGAAACCCCGCTCCAGCAAATGCCGCGCGGCCATCCGGCCTGAAGCCTCGGCATCATGCACCACCGTGGGAAGGTTCTTCGCCCGCGAATTCAGCCAGACATTCACCAGCGGCACCCCGGCGCGCCGCGCCATCTCCGCCAGGCGCGGCGTCGCGCGGGCAATGATTCCGTCGGGCAATTCCCCTGGCTCATCGCCGCACATCAGCAGGTCGGCATGGGGGCTGACCGAGCATTCCCATCGCCCGTTTTCACGCGCAAAACGCTGAATGCCGGCAAACACCTGGTGGTGATGAACCAAAAGCCATTCCAGGTTGATAATGACCGCCACCCGGCGAATCCCGCTCATCGCATTTGCCCTCGAAGCCGCCGATCGAATCATGACCGGTTCGAGACGCACTATATGAGTGGGAAGTTGACTTTCCGCTTGGCCGCAACGGACATTATGCTGCGGATTCAGGACACCTCATCGCCCAGGCAGCGGGCCCCAGATGTCGCGCAGAAGAGAATAAATCTCCGGCTCCGACTTCTCCAATTCCCCGGCGACGAACGGGTAAAAGTCGTTCGTGCCCCAATAGCATTCGGTCATCTCGGCGAAGAATTCCTTTTCATTCGTCAGCGCATAATGGTCCTGCTTGCGGCCATTGATCGTCAGGACTCCTTTGCCATGGCCTGATTCCACGTATTTCTTGTAAGCCGCGATGATGCGCGGATCGTCAAAACCCAGCACCTGGTCGTGATAAGCATGCGCCAACTCGTGCAGAACGCAGTTGGGCTGGCGATGCACTTCAAACGGCGAAATAAATTCGTGAACATCGGGAATGTGAACGCATTTGGCGAGTTGCTCGCTATAGCCGTTGGCTTTAAGCCAGCCGGCGTCGGGGTGATATTGCATCGAGCGCAGGCCGCCGTGGGTCAGGTCCATTTGAATGGTGACGGCGCGCAGCTTTGCCAGCGGCTTTTCGGGGACAACGAGCTCGATTTCGACCAGCCGAGCGGTGAGGAGCTTGATCGCGCGCTCGCCGATCGCGGCGCCTTCGCCGCTGAGCAGCCGATCGTCGATCCGAACCGTCCAGCCTTCGATCTGGCGGTTGGTGTGCGAGGTGGGAAGCGGAACCAGTTTCGGCGGGGCGGTTTGGGCCGTCGCACTGATCAATAGCAGCAGCGAAAGCGTTGTGATCGCGGAGGTGATGGAAAACTTCATTGGGTTGATCTTCCTTTCGATTACGGCTTGGGTATTTGATTCAGGGTGTAATAAGCCACATCGTGCAGCAGCGGCTGGCCGGCGCGGTCGGTGACGCCGGGCATGTGCAATTCGTGAACGTGGCCGGCGACCAGCTTGTCGATCACCAGCCGAGCGCTCAGCCCGTCGGCGCTGACGGCGATTGACGTAATGCGCTGGTCGGCGGCTTCAATTTCCGGACTGCCATAGCCGGCGTGGTAGTAGTAGGTAAACGTGCGCAGGGAATAACTTTCCGGATCGGCGGCGGATTTCGCATCGACCGGCTCGGTGAAACGCAGGTCGAACCCATCGGGCGTGACGTGCATTTCGCGGACTTCGAACGGCGTTTTTCCGGTCCAGTCGATCCGCTGCAACGCCGCCGCCGACAGCCCGCGCGACGGCCAGCCGCGGTTTGATCCGCCGACAAAAAGCTTCCCGCCCGGGCTGATCGTTCCGCCGATTAATCCGGTGGACAAGCCCTGCCGGAAGGGAAAACACGCGCCCTGGTAAACGCCATTCACTTTTTCCAGATACGTCCGCATGACAACGCTGAGCGTGTAGTCGGCGACGAAAAACTGCCCGGCAAAGGGGCCGAATTTTCCGTTGGATTGATCCAGCATGACCGCCGAAGCGCTCTGTCCCATTTTTTTATACGGAAACACAATTGCCGGGGGAACAAACTGCGGCGCGCGGCGGGCATAAAGATAGTCGCGCCCCGACTCGCCGCCGATCGGCGGTTCCGAGGGCCGGATCATGTTTGGCGCGTGATCGTACCACTTCAGGCTTTCGGGATTCCCCTGGAAACTGCCGGGCTTCAGATGCTTCAGCGTGCATGCGCCGTTCCATGTTCCCTGGTTGTCGGTGCAGAAAACGTCGCCGGCAGAATTGAACGCGATGCCGCCGGGGCTGCGCAGGCCGCTGCACATCGGCTCGCTTCGGCCATCGGGGAAAGTGCGCATCACCCAGCCACGGAACAGATGATCGGAAGTGTAGCTGCCGGTGAGGCAGTGTGCCGTCCAGATCGCGCCGTCGGGACCGAAGTTGGAGCCGAAGGTGAATTCGTGTTCGCCGGCCCAGCCCCAGGCATCGCTGACAGTTTCGTAGCGGTCGGCCCGGCCTTCATGGCGGGTGTCGAGCAGGCGGGTGATTTCGCCCTGCTGCGTCGCATAAAGCACGCCATCGCGCCACGCCAGCCCCAAAACTTCGGTAAGCCCGGATGCGAATAATTTCCACTGCGGCGCAGGTGGCGTTGCCTCGGCTCCGGTGGCGAAATAAACCTCGCCACGCCGCGTGCCCACGACCAATCGCCCGTCCGGCAGCGACAAAATGCTTCCCGCCTCCATCACAGTATCCGAAGGCATCGGCACATCAACGATGCGATAATAATCCGCCTCGCGATCGTTTTCGGGAACATCGGCAAGATCATCGGTGCTGAGATTCTCCTGCAAGTCGGCCGGGGTGACTCCTCGACGCCAGGCGCCGAAATTGCTTTTTTGCGGCGCGTAAGTTCCGACAAGCCGCACGTCTGAGCGCGCCGGAATTTTATCTTCCAGCCCGACACACCAGTAGCACGCATTGACGAACATCCGCCGAATCGATTCCTGCTTGAAATCATCCCCATCGCCATAGGTCGTCGTGAAAACCCGGGCCGGCTTTCCCGAAGTGCCGGTGAACGTCTTGACCCACGCCACCGGAAGCGGCGGTTTTTCCGGGTCCGGCTTGTCATCCGGCTTCAACCCCTTCAGCGGCTGGCCCATCACCAGCGGCTGGCTGTCGCCGTTCAGCGTCGTCACCTTATAAGTATGCGACGGGCCCCAGATGCGGTCGATTCCGCGCAGGATCGGGTGATTCTTCATGGCCGGCACGATTTCGCCCAGCGTGCTTTCGCTGTGATATCCGCCGTAATGGTCGATCCAGGTTTCCCCCAGCACCTGCCGGCCAAATCCGCCGGCAAAATCCGGATGCGGCCCGCGCCACGCCCACTTGGAATATTCCTCTTTCTGGAATTTGTCGTAGTCAAACGCATGCGTCGCGGTGCGGATGCCAATGATCGGCCGGCCCGAATTCACATAGTCGACAAATTTGCTCATCTGCTCCGGCGGCAGATGCCGGAAGCGCATGAAAACCACCATCAAATCGGCCGTTTTCAGCGCATCGAGGCCCGGAATGTTGTTGTCGATCTTCGGATTAATTTCGCCGGTATTTGGATCGACGGAGAAGAGGACAATGCAGGTAAACCCATGCCGCTGCGCCAGAATTCGCGCCATGGCGGGCATCGATTCCTCCGAGCGATATTCCTCATCGCCGGTGACGAAGACGATGGTCTTGCCTTTCCCCGGCCCGCGCGTGCCTTTGTACGTGAGCCACTGCGCATCGGCGGCGAAAGTTGTTGAGGAGAAGAGGAGGCAGAGAACCAGCGAGATCAGGATTTGTAGAATGGCATACGTGGGCAACTTCACAAGCGAAGAAGACGCGGTAACTGGATCTCTGGATCGTCTTGCATTTCCATCCGGCGAAATTCCCGCGCCGCGCGACGAATCTAGAAACCGCAAAGGCGCAAAGAACGCAAAGAGGACGCAAAGCAACGAATGGGTGTGGCCGCCATTTTTGGCACGATTATTCGTGACACGGGCGTCCCGCCCGTGCTTGGTGCCTGTTACGTCCGAAGCATAAGGCACGGCCGAGACGGCCGTGTCACGAACCAGTAGGGTGGGCGTACCCGCCCACCATTTCCTCACGTCTGCAAATAGAGCGGTGGGCGGATACGCCCACCCTACACGTCGCGTTGCGACAACACTACCACGCATATTCCACCTCCAGTTGCCGCTTGTCGTTGGTGAATCGCACGGGCACAATCAACTCCTGCTGCTGTCCTTTGCCGCGGAGAATCGCCGCCGGTCCGGCTTTCACGCTGACTGTCATTGCATCATTGATGCGCCAACTGTTTTCACCGGCGGCGGTGATTTTTCCCGCCGCGAGGCGCATATATAAATCAGCCGGCGGCGCGTCGGTGAACGTGATCGTCCGGCTCAATCCCGCTGTTCCATGGCGATCGATCGGCGTGAAGAAATCCTCGATATTGGTTTTACCGAAAGCGTAAAGAAGCGTTGGCCGACGGAGCGTATCGAACTGATACCCGCGGAATTTCATGCCGAGATCCTTGCTCGCCTCGGCCGGCCAGGGCGCGTTGGCGTCGGCGAGAATGGCCATGGGCGAGCCGTGCGGAAAAACAAAAACATCGGTGCCCAGCGGGTGAATCTGGCCCATTCCTTGAATCTGCCAGTGGGCGGCGGCGTTGAGAAATCTTCCGCGCCACAAAAGCGACAGCCGCATTTCCTCGGCGTCGAAAGCCACATTCATGCCGCCGGGATATCCGATCGCCACTGCGCGGAATCCCGCCTCCCATAGCTTCCCGCGATACACCACCGGCTCGCCGCCGACGATCAGCTCCACATTCTGGCGGCTCAGACCTTCGGGGAATTTGGCGCGGGTGCCGTCAGCCAGATACCTCCAAATCGCGGCAAGCTGGCGGTCGGTGCTGCCATCGAGAACCATCGGCAGCAATGATTTGCCATCCGGCCAGAAGGCCGGCATGCGCGTGCCGGGGTGAAAGCGATTGGGGTCGCGCAGAAACCGGGCGAACCAATCTTCGTTCAGCCGGTCGGTCGTGGTAACTAAATCCATCACCTGCATGGCCTGTGCCGGCTCGCGATTGAAGCGATGGCAGGCGATGCAGGACAGGCCGCCGTTGGTTCCGACCAGTTTGCGGCCCGCTTCTTTCTGGGCGTCGGGGGCATCGGGAGAGGCCGCCAGCTTTTCCGGCTTGCGATCAACCGCCACGAACAGCTCAGCCAGTTGGCCAACATTTTCCTTCCCAAACTGCGGCATCCGCGTATTGATATAGGGGCGAACGGCGGCGCCCTGCGTCAACACGCGATCCAGCCATGCCAATTGAAGCTTATCGCCAACGCCATCCAGCCGCGGCGGAAGGCGGGTTTCATCGCCGCCGTCGGCCACGTTGGAGGTAAAATAAGGATCGCGATCAGCCGAAACGCCGCCAACGCCGTCGCGGGAATGGCACGCGGTACAATTAAATGCCGCCATCGTGTTGATGATGCGCTGCTTTGGCGATGGAACGGCGAGGCCGGCCTGATTCAGAGACTTGATCGCCGCGGCAAGTGCCTGGCGCGAATGCTCATTAAGATGAAAGTCCGGCGCGGCGGCGGGGGGCGTATCGGCGAGACATCCGCGCCCGTCATTCACTGCGGCCAAAGCCGGCGGGACGACGGCCGGGGCTTTTTGCTCGTGGCATGCGGCGCAGTTGAGCTTCGCATACAGCGCACGGCCGGCGTCGGCCTTCTTCGGATCGAGAACGAACGCCGCCGGCTCGGGAGCGGCTTCGCGCTCGCTTTGTAGGCGGGCGGTGGGAATGTCGCCGCGCTCGATGCCCGGCCCTTCCCATTGCAACTTCACGCTGGCCGGCCTGTCACCGCGATGAACGTAATCCACGCGAATCGCATGCACCCCGGCGGTCAAATGAACGGCGGCCTTGGCATCCACCTTTTGCCGCTGCCAGCTTTCGTCGCCGGCAAGTACCTTTCCATCAATTTCCAGCCGGCTTGCGCCAACCGCGTTGAAATAGAACGTGTAATCGCCCGGCTGATCGATGCGGAGCCAGCCGCTGAATCGCAGGGCGCTGGGCCGATCGCGCATGGCAGATTCCACCGCAAACCCGTCGGCGGTAATCGTCCGCACCAGGTCGGCATCGTCGATGTCATCAAGCGAGCGGATATTCCCGCGATAAAACGCCAACTCCAGTGCCGCCGGCACGCGGGTTTTGCGAAGCAGATAATGGGACAGGTCAGCCGCCTCGCGATCGGTCAAGCGCAAATTCGGCATTCGCCCCGATGGCCGCGAGGCAAGCGGGTCGAGCAGAAATCGCCGCAGGCCGTCGAACGACCATTTTTCCGCCATATTCGGCAGGGGGGTTGAGGCTATGGCCGCCGCGCCTTTTTTCTGCGGGGCATGGCAGGCAACGCAGCCGATCTGGTGGTAGAGGATTTCGCCGCGGGAAACCGCCGCCCGATCCGGCGCACGGCGGTGAAACGCCGTGGGGTTCCTGGAGAGCAAAAAGTGCGTCAGCGCCTCGGCGGCCGAATCCCGCTCGGCCGCCGGGAGGGCGTGCAGCACATCCGGCATAGTGGTGCCGGGCATCGTTTGATTTGGCCCGGCGAGATAATGCTCGATCCATTCGGCACTGGCGCGCGACGCGATATCGTCCAGGCGCGGCGCGACCTTCGGCGAGAGCCACTGCCCCTGCGATGCCGATGCGGCATGGCAGGCGGTGCAGTCATATTGTTCGAGCAACAACCGCCCGGCGGCGTTCGGATCGTTCGCCGCTGCCGGGGCGGCGGCTTGCGCGCGACTCGATGCGCCGGCGATTGCCGTCGCGACGATGAGCAGGAACGAAAGATGAAAACATCGGTTCATACTTTTCCCCGAATCCGTTCAAGGACGCCTTCCCTGCACGCGTCCTTGGTTTTGCTTAGCGGCCCATCGTCAACGCTCATCGTGACACGGCCGTCTCGGCCGTGCTGGAAGCTTGTTTTTCCGCCAAGAATTTTGCGCAGAGAGCGCTGAGTCACAGAGGCACAGAGGAAGAGAGGAAGAATTCGATATTTCACGTGTGCTGCGCATTTTTTTTAAGCACTGCAACAGAAATTTCGCGCGTTTCATTCGAACGAATCCTCTGCGCCTCTGTGTCTCTGTTTCTCTGCGCATTCTTTTGGTTGTAGCCGAAGCAGTGCGAGGCCACGCTGAACAGCTTCGCGCCTTCGCGAGCTAAATGACATTGCGAGATTAGGCGCCTCGAATCTTCGTAGGGTCCGAACTGCGGACCGCATTTTTCCATCTCAAACGTAATGGTCCGCGGTGCGGACCCTACACGAATCGTGCTAGGCCATTTAGCCTTTCTCATTCGCAAACAATATACGTTTCAATCGCGAAAACACGGGCGGGCCGCGCGTGCCACGCGGCTCAGAAAACA
This sequence comes from Tepidisphaeraceae bacterium, assembly GCA_035695715.1. Lineage (GTDB taxonomy): Bacteria > Planctomycetota > Phycisphaerae > Tepidisphaerales > Tepidisphaeraceae > RYN-428. Next base: position 2,139 of record DASRRM010000478.1, on the reverse strand, counting down.
TCCACCACGCGCTTGCCCAACACCTCCATCTTCGGCGTCACACCCAGGCCCGGCGCGGTGCCGGCCTTCATGTATCCATCCACCCGCCGCGGCGCGCCGTCGGCGGTGCTCACCGTCACATAGCTGTTAAAATCCGTGCTGGTAAAACGGAATTCCTCCGGCGTGCTGTGCGCCAGATGGGCAATGGCGGCTGTCGTGATATCGCCGCCCCAACTGTCTTCCAGCGTCATGGCGATTCCCATGCTCACGCACAGGTCGCGCGCCTGGCGAGTTTTGGTGAGGCCGCCCAGCTTGCTGATCTTCAGGTTCACCACATCCATCGCCAAATCCGCCCGGGCGCGCAGAAGCATGTCCAGGCTGTCCACGTTTTCATCAAGGACGAAGGGATGATCGGTATGCCGCCGGATCGACAGGCATTCTTCGTAGCTCAGGCAGGGCTGCTCGATGTAGACGTCCACATCGCGCACGCCGCGCACGACGCGCATGGCCTCGTGCTGCGTCCAGCCGGTGTTGGCATCGGCCACCAGTCGATCGCCCGGCTTCAGCATGGCGCGAACGGCGCGAATGCGCTCGATATCGGTGTCCGGATCTCCGCCGACTTTCAGTTGAAACCGGGTGTATCCCTGGGCGCGATAGGCGGCGACTTTTGCCGCCATTTCCTCGGGCGATTCCTGGGAGATGGCGCGATAAAGCTGCACGGCTTCCCCAAAACGTCCGCCCATCAATGCGCACACCGGCAGCTTGGCCGCCTGGCCGAGGATATCCCAGCAGGCAATGTCGATCCCGCTTTTCACGTAGGGATGGCCCTTGAGCGCCGCGTCCATTCGATGATTCAGCTTCCCCAGTTCGCGCGGGTCGAAGCCGATGAGATGGGGAGCGAGTTCGCGAAGGCCGGCGCGCACGCCGTCGGCGTAGGCGGGAAGATAAAACGGCCCAAGGGGGCAGACTTCGCCATAGCCGAAAAGGCCGGTGTCGGTTTCCACGCCGACGATGGTGCTGTCGAAGACGGTGACGGATTTTCCGCCGGACCATTTGTAGCTGCCCTCATTGAGCGGCAGCTCGACGCGATGTGCGAAGATTCGCGATATTCTCATGGTTGGGCAAAATGGTAGCCAACGCCCGGCTCCACGTCTTGGTATGGAAGTGCATGGCCGGTGTCAAAATGCGCACAATCGCGAAAATGCCTGCGGCAGCTTCGCTGCCCGGCAGCGTGAGCGTGCAGATCTTGGAAAATCTGTTCGACCAGGTCCCCGATGTCGCGTTTTTCGTGAAGGACACGCAGGGGCGCTACGCCGCGGTTAATGATTCGCTGGTGGCCCGCCACGGCCTGCGCGAAAAATCGCAGGTCTTGGGGAAGCGGCCACGGGACATTTGCCCCGGCGATTTCGGCGGCATTCCCTCGCGCCAGGATGCCGACGTTTTGCGCAGCGGCGAGCCGCTGGTCGATCATCTCGAGCTGCACTGGTATGCGCCGCACGAGCCGGGCTGGTGCCTGACGAGCAAGCTTCCGATTCGCGATGGCGCTGGCAAGGTCGTCGGCTTGATCGGCATTTCCCGCGACGTGCGCGCGCCGGTGCCGATGCACGAAATCCCGCAGGAACTCGCCGATGCGCTGAACTATTTCGAAACCCATTTGGCCGAGGTAATGACGCCCGCCGCCCTGGCACGCCGGGCAAAGATGCCGGCGCATCGTCTGGCCCGCCTGATGAAGCGTTTCTTCGGCATCACGCCAAGCCAGTACATCGCCAAGGCGCGGATGACCGCCGCCTCGCGGCTGCTTCAGCAGGCCGGCAAATCCGTCGCCGACGTCGCCCTGTGCTGCGGCTTTTACGATCACAGCGCCTTTGCGCGCATGTTCCGCAAGCTCACCGGGCAAACCCCGTCGCAGTTTCGCGCGATAAAAACAGCATCGCGGGAAGGCGAATAAAAGGCGCCAGCTGACTAATGGCATGAACGCCAAGACGCCGGGTCTGAGGTACTCCGAAGACCCGGATTCCCCGCGAGAAAAACCCGGGTCTTCGGAGTACCTCAGGCCCCGGCGTTTTCAGCCCGTGCCACGTTAAGATTCTGCACGCGCTGAAACTCGGTATGACGATCTTGCTCGTAAGATCGCATAATCTCGCAACAGAACTTGTAGGG
>DASRRM010000477.1:0-26072 GCA_035695715.1 Tepidisphaeraceae bacterium | reverse complement strand
TTTCCGACCTTGGCGTTCCTGGCGTCTTGGCGTTCATTTCATTTTGTTGGGAGCACGCCGGGATGAGAGTACGCGCCGGGCGGATGGGACGCCGATGGGACATTTTTTGTCCCAACCGGGTCTCAAATGTCCCATCGGTTTGGCGAGCGGGTTTTTGGCGGAACGGCGTAAGGAGTTGGGCGGCAATGGGTTGGGGGTTTTGGAAAGAAGTGGATGTCCCAATTCTGGTGAAAAATCGCAAAAAATGGGACATGTTGAGACATCGGCCCGGCGCAACAGGGGCATGTTGCGCGAAAGTGGGGCGCTTTGGGGCGCGGACGTAAACGGCGGGGAGATTTGGCGCGGAGCGGGCGGGGTGGCTTGCTGAATGGGCGGACTGGGGGCACAATCAACGGCGACAGGAGTTTGCCGTGCAGTTTCATTCTTTTATCAATGATGAGGGAAACACCGACGACGCCGTCGAGCAGATCGTGGACGCCGCCAAAGAGGCGGATCATGCGATCGACGCAGCGTTTGTGTTTTTTACCGAGCGGCATCGCGATGACGCGGACCGGATCGTCGAGCGCATCTGGCTGGAGCTGGATCCGCAATGCCTGATTGGCTGCTCAGCCGAGGGGGTGATCGGCGAGTTGCGGGAGATCGAGCGGCAGCCGGGCATTTCGCTGCTGGTGGGCAGTTTGCCGGGGGTGAGGCTGCATCCGTTTCGCCTGGCCGGGCAGTCGGCCTGGCGCGAGGTGATTGAGGATGGCGATGAGCTGCGCGATCGGGTGGGCATCGGGAAGGAGACGGCGGCGGTCATCGCGTTTGGCGACCCGTTTACGACGCCGTTGGACCAGTTCATGGCGGCGCTGGATTCGGCAGCGCCGGGTTTGCCGCTGATTGGCGGGATGGCCAGCAGCGGGCGAAGCCCGGGAATGAATCGGCTGGCGCGAAATGACGAGGTGTTTGATGAGGGGCTGGTTGGCGTGTCGCTGAGCGGGCCGATCGAAGTGGCGACGGTTGTGAGCCAGGGATGCCGGCCGGTGGGCAAGCCGTTTGTGGTGACGCGTGGGCATGACAATGTGATCGAGCAGCTTGGCGGACGGGCGGCGATGGGGGTTTTGCGGGATGTGGTTGGCGGGTTAAGCGAAGCCGACCAGGCGTTGTTGCAGCAGGGGCTGATGATCGGGCGGGCGATCAGCGAATACCGCGAGCAATTTGGCCGGGGGGATTTTCTGGTGAGAAACGTAATTGGCGTCGATGAAGAGAATGGGTCCATCGCGGCGGCTGATTATGTGAAAACGGGACAGACCGTGCAGTTTCACATTCGCGACGCGACGACGGCCGATGAGGATTTACGCCTGATGCTGGAAGCCCAGGACGCCGCCCGGCCGGCTGCGGGGGGCTTGCTCTTCAGTTGCAACGGGCGTGGAACCCGCATCTTTCCGGCCAGCGGGCACGATATCACGACGGCCCGTCGAATCATGCCGGCAACGCCGATGGCCGGGTTCTTTGCCGCCGGCGAACTGGGGCCGATCGGCCAAAAGAACTTCATCCACGGGCACACAGCCAGCTTCGCGCTGTTCCGCGACAGGCAAACCCCGTGAGGATATGATACGTGAGCACCCGGCACATGAGCACCTCGTAATTGACGATGCCTTCCAACGTTCTTGACTATCAGCCGCGCCGCCGCAGGTCGTTTATCCGCGACGATGTCGCGTATGTTTTGCCGATGGCGGTGTTTTTGATCTTTACGCAAGTGGGCGTGTCGTGGCCGTCGTTGTATCCAGCCAGCTATGTCGTCAAGACGATTGTCGTCGCCATCCTGCTGGCGATGCTCTGGCGGCACTTCACGAAGATCCGCTGGAACTACTGGTGGCTGGGGGTGGTGTTTGGAATCGTGGGGATTGTGCAGTGGGTGGGGATGGACGGCACGGAAAACTTCCTGCTCACGCATCTGCTTCACAAGACCGCCAAGCCTGCAACCGACGCCTTTAACCCGTTCGAGCATTTCAGTTCTTCGGGTGTTCGGTGGGCATTTATCGTCGTTCGCATTGCGGGGGCTACGTTGCTGGTGCCGGTGATGGAGGAATTGTTCTGGCGGGATTTTCTTTGGCGGACGATCCAGGCCCCCAATGATTTCAAGCTTGCTGAGGTGGGGGAAATCGATTGGAAGGTGTGGATCGCCGTCAGCATCGTTTTCAGCTTCGTGCACGTTCAGTGGATGACGGCGGTTGTCTGGGGATTGATGGTAGGCGGCTTGCTGATGCTCACGCGAAGCCTTGGTGCGTGCATTATTATGCATGGCGTGACCAACCTTTTGCTCGGTATTTATGTCCTGAAAACAGGGAAATGGTATTTCTGGTGATGCGTGCAGTATCGTATGCAGATAGGGGGGTTGGCACGATGCGATACAACATGTACGGCTAATTCATGGCGCGGGGACTTGATTTGCGATATAGGCCTCGGATAAGATGGAGAAGAACGAAGGGGTTGTGGCTAAGGTCTTCAGTATAAATTTTTCAGTCTTTCGTCCTCGGTGCGATCTGTTCGCGCGCCGGGAACATGCAACGCAATCCTTCCGATCGCCGGTCTGTTGTGGGATCGGCTGATAGAGAAAGTGCGATAGCTGCAACGCTTCCAATCTCGATGCGGCGACTGCCGTTTACGGGCAAAAGCTGATGAATGATTGATCGACAATGACGATCGGCACGGATGCCGATTGCCAGAAAACGGCACGATTCCGAAGATTTTCCGGAGTCTGCTGATGCAAATTCACGTCTGGTGACGATGAAAGGGATACTCACATGAATAGCAGTAAATTGCCCGACGCTCTCTCCGGAGTGCCGCCGCGGCCAGGTGGCGCGCAGCGCCGCATTCCGCGTAAGCCTTCAGTCGTGGCGCTTCCCACGATCGATCGTCGGCATGACAACCGCGCCCCCTTGCAAGGGAAGGCTGTGCTGACCGTGCTCGATCCGGGTGGCGTCCATCGCACCCATGATATCCTCACCCGCGAGGCATCGCTCAGCGGTATTTCATTTCTTCTGAAGGAATCGCTGTCGGTCGGCCAGGCCTGCCGCATCCAGCTTCACGGCCACGGCGCGCCGACGACGCATTTGTGCGAAGTGGTTCGTTCCCGCCCGTTAAGCAATGGCCGCTTTGAAATGGCCGTTCAATTCCGCAAAGGTTTCTGATCCAATTCATCGAATTGACGACATCCCAAAGGCACGATAGGATTCGGTGCATCTGGAGAGATGGCCGAGCGGCTGAAGGCGACGGTTTGCTAAACCGTTCTACGGGCTTATACCCGTAGCAAGGGTTCGAATCCCTTTCTCTCCGTTTTTAAATCACGTCGTTATAGCACGTTCGAAGTTGGTAGCGCGTCTGCGCGACCGTCATCCTGAGAACTGAGACTGAGGTACTCCGAAGGATCTAGCCCGTACGCGAAAGCGAGCCAGATCCTTCGGAGTACCTCAGGATGACGACTGGCCGCTACACCAATCTGAGAAACGCTCTAATTAGTACCGTGTAAATCCCGCAAGACGAAGCCCGGCCGAAAGTTGGGGGCACTTGCGCATGATCCGCCATAACAGTCCCGAGCGATAGTTTTCGATCATCAGCACGACCGGGCCCTGGTTGAGGCCAAAGTGCAACGGGGAAACCCAAAAATGGGACGGGTTGGAGCTGTCAGAAAATGTCGGGTTGAAGGTGGCTTTGAAGCCGTAGGCGTTTTGCTTGTGAAGCTCGATGTCCTCGAAATGGCGGAGTGTTGGAAGCACAATCTCCGGCGCGAAGGGTAGCGAGCTGACGGCCGCCCACGGCGCCAGGGTTCCGTCATCGGGACCATCAGGCACGCCGCGAGCTGCATAGCCGAGGAATTTGCGTTCCCGTCCGTCGACGTGGCGCGTTTTTTCGCCCGGACCGTCGCTGGCGGTGATTCCCCAGCTCGTGGCGCCGTAGCCGGTAAACTGGTTGGGATTGCGGATGGCGTATTGCTGCTGGATATAGGTGGCCCGGCGGCTGTTCTCGAAATAATCGATTCCCCTGGCCCGCATGTAAGCATCCTGAATGCCGCGGAAATCGACCCAGATGTGCGAAATCTGATGCGTGAATAACGGGCCGGAGTGGAGATACTCATCCTCGCCCACTTTCCGCCATTGATAGGTCGCAGTCCACGCAGTGTAGTTTTCCGGCGCGATGGCGTGCGTGGCGGATCCCAGCGCCAGCAGATACAGAATCATCGCCTCGTTGTAGCCCTCCCAGCGATATTTCAGAAAGCCGGTTTCCGGCAGCCAGCCATGCGTCAGCGTCGGACCATTGTCCAAAGCCCACTTCCAATCCACGCGGGCATACAGTTCTTCGGCCAGGGCCTCGATGTTATGGGCGTCGCCGAAATAGGCGGCGGCGGTCAACATGCCGGCAATCAAAAAGGCGGTGTCGATGGTCGAAAGCTCGCATTGACCCGACCGGCGGCCAGACTTCATGTCCAGAAAATGGTAGTAAAACCCTTTGTAGCCCGTGGCATCTCCCTGGGCGTTTTGGTCGCTGTCGCGAAAGAAGCGAAGGGTGGCCACCGTACGTCGAATCGCCTCGCCGCGCGTCATGAAACCACGCTCCACGGCAACCGGATATGCCGACATCGCCAGTCCAACGGCGGCGATGCTGGCGGGCGAGCCTTTCTCGGTCTTGTCAAGAACCAGGCCGTTATCGGGATTGGTCTCGTGAACGAAGTAGTCGAAGCTCAGGCGTTGCAGCCGATCCAGATTCGCCGGGGCCATATTTGCATCGTTCATTTTCGCTCCCCCTTGACGGCAATGTCCACTTCGATCGAAGCCACCGAATGAGGCGGAAGTGTGATCTCCACGGCAGTAATTCCCTCGTTGAAAGAACACGGCATTTCTCCCCCGGTTAATTCAGAAGCCGCCTGCAATTGCTCGACCTCCCGTGCGTTGGGCAGCGCCGGCTCGCCCAGCTCGCGCCAGCGACGCCGCGGGTTGGCATGATCCTCGTCAATCCTTCGGACCAACGCGCGTTTTGTTCTGCCGATGCCGGTTAGTTCAACGCGCACAGTCTCCCGGTGCAAAGGATGCCGCGGCAGGGCTGTATTTGTCAGCAAAACGGTCGCCGACCGCGCGCCGCGCACCACCCAGGCATCAACGGTTTCATGCTGTCCATCCACGATACACTGCTGCGTGCCCAGATCGCGAAGCAACTGGAATGCCCGATACGACGGCTTGGCGATGCCTTGCATGGTCAGCAGCCCAAACCCGCCCTGGAATGCCTTGGCTGGAAAATAGTTCTCCTCGAATATATCGGTGAACGTCCAGAAGCTGTAACCCTTCACAAGGCCCCGCGCTTCCATCATGGTTTTTACGATATAAGCCGCCGTGTATGGCTCATCGTGCAATTCGTCGCGCGGGTTCGATGATGCATTCCACTCGGTGTAATAAAGCGGACGCCCGCCCGCCATGCGGTGCGAATCCTGCGCCCACTGGCGAAGGATACCTCGGCGGCTGTGCGCCAGTTGCTCGAGCGTATCTTCGCCGGCGCTTCCCAGGGCATCGGTGGGATAGTGGTGCGTGCTGACGAAGTCGGCAGGCACCTGGTTGGCATCGCAAAAATTGACAAAGTCGTCGATCCATTCGTTCCTCGCCGTCGCCGGGCCGCCGACGATCAATCGATCGTCCACTTCCTTGATCGTCTGGGCGGTGTGCTGGTACAGGTTGAAATATTCCTGCTGATCGGCAGACCAGAAAGCCTTGAGATTTGGCTCATTCCAAACTTCAAAGAACCAGGTCCGCACTTCCTCCGCGCCGTACCGCTCGACCCAATGCTCGACCAGCTTTTTGATAAAGGCCGACCACTTTTTGTAATCCTTGGGCGGGGTAATGTTTCCGCGATATTTGAAAACCGTCTTGTCGCCCGATGCCAGCGCGGTGGGCATGAAGCTCAGCTCAACGAATGGCTTCATTCCAATCGAGAGCAGAAAATCCATCACCTGGTCGGCGTTGAAGAACGCATAGCGCATCTGGTCATCCTCATTCACCAGCGTGCCCATGTCGTCAGAGAGTAAGCCGTGAAAGCGGACATGCTTGAATCCCAGCTCGTGACGGCAGCGTTTAAGTTGAGCCTGCCAATCGGCCCGCAAGGCGAGCGTGGCATGGCCGCTGCCAACGGTGTGCTCCCAGAAATGTTCGAGATGGGCGGTGGGTCCGGAAAGATCGGAGTAAAAAGTAGCTGGCTCCATGATGAATATTCGACAGTTTGTAGTGATGGTTGTGAACCGTCGAAATTTTCGCGGAAGCATTTTCTGATTTTGGCGGCACGCTCGCGCTAAACCCGCAATGGTGAAACAATGCGAATTGCAGGGTCCGCCAAGGCGGGACCCCAACGGAAACAGAGCAGCGACCCGGAGGATCTAAATAACCCTGCGCGATCATGCGCTCCCAAAGCAAGGAACCGTCATCCTGAGGTACTCCGAAGGATCTGGCCATTGCGGCGAAACAGCAAGATCCCTCGGAGTACCTCAGGATGACAGTAGCGCGTGATCGCGCAGGTTCATTTAGCCCTTGCGCGAAGACCACGAATATCCCAGACTGCGCCAACCTCAACAACGCGCACACCTTTTCCGCCCGGATCGACTACTTCCCCGCCATGGCATGCGGCACTTTGCCACATGGCAAATGCGGAGAATTCCCATCGTTTCCAAAATTTTCCCCGTCCCCGCGCGGTTTTCGACGGAATAGGATCGCGGCGATGGAGATGACGGTGCGATAGGAAAACCCCGCCGCAATGGAAAGCGGCCACATTCAATTCCAAGCCCGCGCCGCCGAGATGTAATGTCAACCACCAGCTTGACCGTACTGCGAGAATTGGCTGAGAAGGAACGACTGGGCCGGCTCGACGCGATCGACGAGCGCATGCCGCTGAAAATCCGCCAGGCGGCCGATCTCGCCGCGGCGCTCAAAAAACAAATCGACGGCGAAGTTCGCTTCGACAAAGGCACCCGGGCCCTTTATGCCACCGACGGCTCGAACTATCGCCAGGCGCCGATCGGCGTGGTCATTCCCCGGCACGTGCAGGATGTCGAAACCACCGTGCGCCTGGCGCGGGAATACGGCGCGCCGATTCTTTCCCGCGGCGGCGGGACCAGCCTTGCGGGGCAATGCTGCAATGTCGCCGTCGTGATGGATTTCTCCAAATACATGCATCACGTGCTGAAGATCGATGCCGCCGGGAAATTGGGACATGTTCAGCCGGGATGCGTGCTGGATCATTTCCGCAGCACGGCCAAGTCAGAGGCGGGCCTATTTTTCGGACCCGACCCCGCAACCCACAGCCGCTGTACCATCGGCGGGATGCTGGGAAACAATTCCTGCGGAAGCCATTCGCTGCTCAGCAAAAAGCATGGCCTTGGCGTGCGGATGAGCGACAATACCCACGCCTTGGACGTGTTGCTCTACGACGGAACCCGCCTTCACGTCGGTCCCACCACGCCTGACCAATTGCAGGCGCATATTCGCGGCGGAGGGCGGCACGGTGAGATTTACGCGGCTCTCAAATCGCTGGTCGATCGTTACGGCGATGTGATCCGCCAGAGATTCCCCAAGCTCGAACGCCGCGTTTCGGGCTACAACCTCGACGACCTGCTGCCGGAGAACGGCTTCAACGTGGCGCGGGCGTTGGTTGGATCGGAATCGACGCTGGTGACCATTTTGGAAGCCGAGCTGCTTCTGGTGCCTGCGCCCAAGGCGCGCAGCGTGGCGATGCTGGGATTTAAGGATATTTACACCGCCGCCGAGTGTGGTCTGGAAGTTTTGAAATTCGAGCCGACCGCCTGCGAGGGAATCGATGAATTGCTCTTTGAATACGTCAAGAAAAAGGGGGATGAAAGTGCCAGCCTGGCGATTCTTCCCAAAGGCCCGGCATTTCTTCTCGTGGAATTCGGCGGCGATTCAAAAGCCGATGCCGACGATCAGGCGCGGCGCATGATGGACCATGTCAAAGGCCTGGGCGATCGCGCCCCGGTCGACATGAAACTTTACGACAGTCCCAAGCAGGAGGAGATGATCTGGAAGGTGCGCGAGGGCGGATTGGGCAGCACGGCCTGGGTGCCGGGCCATCCCGATACCTGGCCCGGTTTTGAAGACTCGGCGGTTCCGGTGCCGGCGGTGCCGCAATACCTGCGCGAGCTTCGCGCGCTGTTTCACAAATATGACTACAACCCATCGTTATATGGCCACATGGGCCAGGGGTGCATTCACTGCCGGGTGGAATTTGATCTCTACACCAAACCGGGCATCGAAAAGTACGAGCGGTTCATGAATGAGGCGGTCGAATTGGTGATGAAATTCGGCGGAGTCGCCTCCGGCGAGCATGGCGATGGCCAGGCGCGCGGCGAGTTTCTGCCAAAAATGTTCGGGCCGGAACTCTTTGAAGCATTCAAGGAATACAAGCGGATCTGGGACCCTGATAATAAGATGAACACCGGGAAGGTGATCAATCTCAACGGGCCCGCGCTGGGGCTTACCGAAAACCTGCGCATTGGGGCCGACTACAACCCGCCGCAGCCAAAGACGCATTTCTCCTATACCGCCGATCAGCATAGTTTTGCCCGCGCCGCCTTGCGATGTGTCGGCGTCGGCGCATGCCGCCGGGAGGGCGGCGGCACCATGTGTCCCTCCTACATGGTCACCCGCGAAGAAAAGGATTCCACCCGCGGCCGGGCGCGCATGCTGTTCGAAATGATGAACGGCGAGTTGATCGACGATGGCTGGAAAAGCGAGGAAGTGAAGGATGCCCTGGACCTGTGCCTTTCCTGCAAAGGTTGCAAGGGCGATTGTCCGGTCAACGTCGACATGGCCACCTACAAATCTGAATTTCTCAGCCATTATTACGAAGGAAAGGCGCGCCCGCGACACGCGTATGCGTTTGGCTGGATTCACATGTGGTCAAGGCTGGCGTCGCTGGCGCCCTCGCTGGCGAATCTCTTCACGCAAACGCCGGGACTAAGCACGATTGCAAAATTCCTCGCCGGCGTTCATCCCAAGCGCACGATTCCCGCTTTTGCGCCGGTGACGTTCAAGCATTGGTTCGCCTCGCGCGAGGCAAAAAACGCCACCGGCGAACGCGTCCTGCTGTTTGCCGATACGTTCAACAATTATTTCCATCCGGATGTGGCCATCGCGGCAACCGAGGTCCTCGAAAATGCCGGCTTCCGCGTCGAGGTGCCGATGGCGGATGTTTGCTGCGGCAGGCCGCTCTACGATTACGGGTTTTTGGGCATGGCGCGGCGATGGTGGGAAGACATGCTGGAAAAGCTCCGGCCGTGGTACCGGGCCGGGGTTCCCATGGTGGTGCTGGAGCCAAGTTGCTGGGCGGCGTTTCAAGACGAGCTCTCCAACATGCTGCCGAACAACGAGGACGCCAAACGCCTGAAGTTGCTCACGTTCACGCTCGCCGATTTTCTACGTTCTCATGCAGCCGAGCGCAAAATTCCGCAGATGACGGGAAAGGCGATTCTGCACGGCCATTGCCATCAGAAGGCGCTCGATATTCTGAATGACAAAGAGGTGGGCAAACTTTTCGCGACGAAGGAAATCTTTAAGAAAATGGGGCTCGATTACCAAACGCCCGAGTCGGGATGTTGCGGGATGGCCGGGGCGTTCGGCTACGAAAAGGAAAACGGACATTATGAAGTCGGCGTTGCCGCCGGCGAACGCGTGCTGCTGCCTGAAGTGCGCAAGGCCGACGACCAGGCGATCATCGTGGCCGATGGCTTCAGTTGCCAGGAGCAAATCGAGCAGCAAACCGATCGCACGGCTCTGCATACGGCCCAGGTATTGCAGATGGCGCTTCGCCGCGATCGCGTCGATCCGCACGAGCAGCCCGAGGCATCCATCGTCCGCCAGCGCCAGAGCGCCCAGAAGGCCGGCCAGAAAAGGGCGATGATCGGACTTGCTGTCGGCTTCGCGGCAGGCGCCGCGGCCATGACGTATTTCGCGTCGCGCCGACCTTCAGGCCGACTTGCGTCCCGTTTTTCACGCTGATGGCGCACTGGCGCGCTCATCACGGCGAGCTGAGTTGCTCCCGTATCACGGGCGTCCCGCCCGTGTCTTTTTGAAATTGAAGCACGGGCGAGACGCCCGTGATACGGGAATCAAAACATCAGATGGGAAGGCACAATGGACATCGACAAGAATACAGTGGCAGTGGTAACTGGCGCATCGGGCGGCGTGGGCCGGGCGACGGTGCGCGCTCTTGGCCAACGCGGCGCAAGCGTTGTGCTGCTGGCGCGCGGGCGCGAGGGGTTGGAGGGCGCGAAACAGGATGTGGAGGAGCGGGGGGGCCGTGCACTGGTCGTGCCGACTGATGTCAGCAGTTTTGACCAGGTGCAGGCCGCCGCCGAGGCGGCCGAGCGCGAATTTGGTCCGATTGATCTGTGGATCAATAACGCCATGGTGTCGATGTACAGCCCGTTTATGAAAATGTCGCCCGAGGAATTCAAGCACATCGTCGAGGTGACATTCCTGGGAAACGTATATGGGACGCAGTGCGCGCTACAGCGCATGATTCCGCGAAATAAGGGGGTCATCATCCAGGTTGGCTCGGCACTGGCGTTTCGCTCCATCCCGCTGCAAAGCGCCTATTGCGCCAGCAAGCATGCCATCCAAGGATTCACCGAATCGATCCGCAGCGAGTTGATGCATCAGGGAAGTGAGGTGCGGGTGTCGGTGGTGAACATGCCGGCCCTCAACACGACGCAATTTGTCTGGACGAAGAACAAAATGCCGCACAAGGCCCGGCCGACGGGCACGATCTTCCAGCCCGAAATTGCCGCCGACGCGATTCTGTTTGCCATCGAGCACGACCGGCGCGAAATCATGGTTGGCTACACCACGGTCGAAGCCACGCTTGGCGAGAAGGTGATTCCCGGCATGCTCGACCATTATCTCGCCAAAGCCGCCTGGGAAGGCTCCATGCTTCCCGAGCCGGCCGATCCGAATCAGCCGGACAATTTCTGGGAGCCGATTCCGCGCGATCTGGGCGCGCATGGTCCATTCGATCGCAAGGCGCGGCGATTCAGCATTCAACTCTGGGCCACCAAAAATCGGGCGGCTTTGGTAGGCGGATTGCTTGGAGCAGGTATCGGCCTGTCAGCCTGGTTGACGAATGGCAAACATTCGACAACGCACCGGAGTCTCTGGTCATGATGCAAAGCGCCCACATCGGCAAGACCATCGGAAGCGGCGTTGCCGCCGGACTGGCCGGCACCTGCGCCATGATGGCCATGCGCAGCTTTGACGAGCGCTATGCCCCGGAAACCATCGCCCGGATGAAGCAAGACCCCGGCGCCTACATGGTTCATGCCGTCGAGCGCGCCGCACCCGCTTCCACGTCTCTTCCCGAGCCGTTGGTCAAAACGACGGCAATGGCCGCCAGCGCCGGCTATGGCACGTTGTTCGGTGTGTTGTATGCACTGGCCCGCGGGCGGAAAGGGCGCGGATCGGCACTGGGCGAAGGAATGCTACTGGGTCTGATCGTTTATGCCGCCGGTTATCTCGGCTGGCTGCCGGCACTGGGACTCACCAAGCCGCCCTGGCGGCAGAAGTTTCCCGAAGTGGCCGGAGAAGTGCTCCGGCACACGGTTTATGGCGTTGCCACCGCGGCGGCGTTCAGTGTTATCCGCTCGCTCGGTGGATGGCGCGACTAAACACTCAAACTGAGCGGCGTTGACCGCTCGATCGTGACACGGCCGTCCCGGCCGTGCATTCGAGTTGAATACGAGTTTTCGTAGGGTGGGCGTACTCGCCCACCACGTTTCGTGGAGTGCTGAATGGTGGGCGAGTACGCCCACCCTACAAGAGTTCCATGTGCCCCTTTGCAGTGCAGCGCAGTGGCGGCTCAGGGTGACAGATTTGCGGTCGAAAACCAGACAACGCCAGGTGGCATCTGTGACTTGATGACGGCAGCATGACGGCAGCGCAGAAACGCCGCCAACCCGGACAATGCTCCCGGAGGTCGTCCGATGAAATCAAAATTGCTCGGTGACGCCCACGGCCGCCGCGAATGGGCGATCGTTTTTGATCCCGGCGATGACGCGGTCGAAGGCCTGAAGAAGTTCGCCGCTCAGCAGCAGCTTTACGCCGCCCACTTCACCGGCATCGGCGCATTTGCCCGCCTGAAAGTTGCCTGGTTCGACCTGGAGACAAAGGCCTACATCCCCATCGACATTGCCGAGCAGGTCGAGGTCCTGAGCCTGATCGGTGACGTTGCCGAGGCGAAAGGCAAACCCTCCGTCCATGCCCATATTTGCGTCGCCAAGAAAGATGGCACCGCCCACGGCGGCCATCTGCAAAGCGGCATTGTCCGGCCAACACTGGAAGTCGTGCTGATCGAGTCCCCGGCACATCTGCGAAAATCGTTTCGTCCCGATTTCGGCCTGGCGCTGATCGATCTCGATCGCAGTTCGGCGCCTGAATCAAAACAAGTTCACCAATCCATCTAATGGGAGCCACAATATGTCCGTCAGCGTTGGCCAATACGTCATGCAGCGCATGCAGGAGTGGGGCGTCGAGCGCATTTACGCCTATCCCGGCGACGGGATTAACGGCCTGATCGCCGGCCTGCGCAAAAACGAGGACAAACCTCGCTTCATCCAGGCGCGCCACGAGGAACTGGCGGCGTTCATGGCCTCGGCCCACGCGAAATTCACCGGCACGGTCGGCGTCTGCATGGCCACCAGCGGGCCGGGCGCTATTCACCTGCTCAATGGCCTTTACGATGCGAAGATGGACCATCAGCCGGTCGTCGCCATCGTCGGCCAATCCGCCACCACCGCCATCGGCAGCCAGTATCAGCAGGAAGTCGACCTTCAATCGCTGTTCAAGGATGTCGCCAATGAATATTGCGTGACGGTAATGAGCCCCGCGGCGGTGCGCCACTGCATCGACCGCGCTTTTCGAATCGCCATCGACCAAAAATGTGTCACATGCGTCATTTTCCCCAAGGACATCCAGGAGGAAAAAGCCGTCCCCGAGCCGCCCCAGAAACACGATCATGCCCTCAGCGGCGTGGGGTGTCCTGTCCCCTATATGATCCCGCACAGCGCCGATTTGTCAGCCGCGGCCGATATTTTGAACACCGGCAGCAAAGTGGCGATGCTCGTCGGGCAAGGCGCCATGGGCGCTCAGGATGAAGTGTTGCAGATCGCCGAGCTTCTCGGCGCCGGCGTCACCAAAAGCTGGCTGGGCAAAGCCGTCGTTCCCGAGGACGTGCCTTATTGCACCGGCCATATCGGCCTGCTCGGCAGCAAGCCAAGCTGGGACTTGATGCAGGACTGCGACACCCTGCTGGTCGTCGGAAGCAGCTTTCCCTACGGCGAATTCTACCCAAAGAGCGGACAAGCCCGCGGCATACAAATCGACATCGACGGCCGATTGCTCAGCGTGCGCTATCCGATGGAAGTGAACCTCAAGGGCGATTCCAAACAGACACTTGCCGCTCTTTTGCCGTTGATCAAGCGCAAGGCCGACCGGAAATGGCAGGAAAAAATCATCGCCGGCGTGAAGGATTGGTGGAAAGTGATCGACGCCCGCGCTCACGAGGACGGCGCAAACGGCCTGCTGAATCCGGAACGCGTTTTCTGGGAACTCAGCTCGCGCCTCCCCGATCGCTGCATTCTCGCCGCCGACAGCGGAACGACGGCAAACTGGTACGCCCGAGATTTGAAAATTCGCCGCGGCATGCTGGCCAGCGGCAGCGGAAATCTCGCATCAATGGGGGCGGCGGTTCCTTATGCCGTCGGCGCGAAATTCTGTTTTCCCGATCGCGTTTGCATCGCCGTCACCGGCGACGGCGCGATGCAGATGAACGGCCTCAATGCCTGCATCACCGTCGCCAAATACTGGAAGGAATGGTCCGATCCGCGGTGGATCACCCTGGTACTGAACAATCACGATCTGAATCAGGTCACTTGGGAACAGCGGATCATGATGGGCGATATTCGCTTCGTCCCCAGCCAGGAGCTTCCCGATTTCCCCTACGCCGCCTTTGCCGACTCCATCGGCCTACGCGGAATCCGCGTCGAAAAGCCCGAGCAACTTGCCGATGCCTGGGACCGCGCCCTGTCCAGCGACCGCCCGGTCGTGTTGGAGGCATTGTCCGATCCCGACACGCCAACCATTCCGCCGCATATCACCCTGCAACAGGCGAAGAATTTCACGGAAACGATTCTCCGCGGCGATCCCAATGAAGCCGGCATTATTAAGCAGGCGGTGAAGGGAATGGTGGAGAGTCTCATTCCGCATGGATAGGACCACAGCTTGCGCGATTTGATTAAGAGCTCGGAAGAAAATACTGAAATTGAACGCCAAGACGCCAAGGACTCCAAGCAAGGCCGCCGAGAACCCGGCGGATTTTTCTCCTCTTTCCGACCTTGGCGTTCCTGGCTTCTTGGCGTTCAACCGATTTTGCTAAGAGCTCCAACCTCTGAATGACGCTGCGCATTCAAGCGGCTCTCGATGCAGGAAACGGTCATCCTGAGGCGCTCCCGGCGTAAGCGGATCGCCGAAACCCGCTAAATTCGGGAGTACCATCCGTGCGCAGCTCGTTAGTCTTCTACTCCGACATGTACGCAGCGGATGGGGGTCGTTGGGCAAGTTTTCGCATTTCGCAAATTGGCCCTCGCGCCCCGCGAACGCGGGGGAAGAGGGAGCAGGAACCGAGCAGGAACCTTCTCTTGTAAATGACCGCTTCATTCCGTCCCATTTGCATATCTGCGCCAAGGCTGGTCAAATTTTTCAATTCGTTTCTAATTGGCGGTTCGGGCCGCCGTTTGGATCCTCAACTCGAAGCGAATTTGAAGACGGAGGTTGCCAATGTCTGAGCGTAGTTCTTCTCCTCCACCAGTGCCGCCGCGGCCGCCAAAATCGAACCGGCAGGGGATGTCCATGCCGGGCGGATTCTTTCAGCCCACCTGGCGGAATCTTGTGCTCTGGGTCGTCGCCGTGGGCGTGATTTATGTGGCGTACTTCTGGTGCGTTCGGCGGGTCGTCGTCGGGCCGGACGAAGTGCTGGTTCTGATGAAAAAGAACGGCAGCCGAAGTTTGCCGGGCGACCAGATTATCGTGCCGCGACCGCCCGACCAGGCGAAGGATCCCTCCGGCTATGCCGAGTGGGAAAAGAAGTACGGCGATTGCAACGGCATCCTCGAGCAGGTTTACCTGCCGGGCACGTATTTCAATTTCAGCCCGTTCGACTACGAGCGGTTCGTGTATAAATTCGCCGCCGCATCGGATGCAAACGCCTCCGCCAGCGCCATTGCCGCTGAAGACAAGACCATGGCCAATGTGCCGGGGAATAAAGTCGGCATCGTGGTGCGAAAATTTGGGACGAAGCTGGACGATGGGCAGATCCTGGCCGATGAATCGCGCGGCCAGCGCGGGCCGTTGGCCAAAGTCCTGTCGCCGGCCAAATACTATGAGTATGCCAACCCGTTTGCCTATGAAGTGAAATGGGTCGATCCGGTGCAGATCGATCCCGGCCATAGCGGCGTGGTGGCGCTGATGACCGGCAAGAAACCGGCCAATCCAAATGAGTTTCTGGTGGCCGACGGCGAGCGCGGCGTGCAGCGCGAGACCGAGCCGGAGGGCTTCCGCTACGTCAACCCCTTTGAAAAGCGCATCCGCCCGATCAACATTCAATCGCAACGCTTTGAAATGACCGGCGACGATGAGATTCATTTCCCCTCGCTGGATTCCTTCGACATCAAGCTCGATGGCTTTGTGGAATGGAAGATCGACCCGAAGGATTTGCCGCTGATTTACGTGCAATATGCCGAGGGCGGCGAATTGATCGAATTCGTGGAGGCCAAGGTCATTTTACCCTACGCGCGCAGCTTCTGCCGGATCGTCGGCAGCCAGTACAGCGCCCGCGAATTCATCAGCGGCGACACCAAGTTGAAATTCCAGCAGCAATTTGAGACACAGCTTCGCGATGCCTGTGCCAAGCAGGGCATTATCATCAGCCAGGCGCTGGTGCGCGACATTGTGCCGCCCAATGAAATCAAGGCGCTGATCAACGAGCGGGAAATTGCCAAGCAGCAAATCAAAACTCTTGAGCAGCAGGTGGTGGCGGCCAAGAGCCAATCCGAACTGGCAACCCAAACCGAAATGGCCAACCAGAATGAGAAGATCGGCGAAACCAACGCGCAGGTGGTTTCGGTGGTGAAGAAGGCCGAGCGCGACCGCGATGTGCAGGTGACGCAGGCCAATCAGGCGCTGGCGGTTGCCAAGTTGAAGTTGGAAGCGGCCCAGAAGGAGGCCGATGCCATGGTGGCCAAGGGCCAGGCCGACGCCAACGTGATCCTGCTGCAGCGGGAAGCCGAGGCCGAGCCGCTGCGAAGCCAGGTTGCCGCTTTCGGCGACGGGACGGCCTATGCCCAGTATTTCTTTTATCAGAAGGTTGCCCCGTCGATTAAATCGATCCTGGCCAACTCTGACGGGCCATTTGCCGACATCTTCCGGCAATTCACGGCTCCCGGCTCCGCCGCCAAAACCACACCATCCAAAGCCGCGCCGGCAACTCCCGCCGCCGCCCAGCATGCCAGTGGGGTGCAACAATGAACACCAAATCACTGATTACCAAAGCCGCCGTCGCGCTCGTGGCCGTGTGGGTTTTATGGGTTGGCTACAAGTGGACGGTCATGCGCGTCTACGTGCCGCAAGACAAAGCCCTGCTGGTGCTGAACAAGTTTGGCGATCCGCTTCCATCGGACCTGGTCGTCGTGCCAAAGGGCGAGAATCGCTATAAGGGCGTTCAGGAGGAAGTGCTCGGTCCGGGGCGATATTTCATCAACCCGATCGAATATCACACCGAATTGGTCGACCTGCTGGAAATTCCCGCCGGCGATCCGCAATTGTGGGAATGGGATTCAGCCGGCCGGCTGAAGAACTCCGAAACCGCGCCGAAGGTCGGGCTGGTGACGATGAAGCAGGGCAAATCGGCCGCCGCCTCCGAAGAGGTGGTGACGACGGGCTACCGGGGAATTCAAGCCGAAGTGTTGACGCCCGGGACGTACAAGATCAACCCGCAATTGGAAGCCGTGCAGCTTGTCCCGGCGACCATTGTGCCGCCCGGATCGGTCGGTGTGGTGACGCGGCTGGTGGGCGACATGGGCGGTATCAGCGTGAGCAGCGCGCCGCTTTCGCGAGTCTCCACGACCAATCCATCGACGCAACCCGCCGGCGATGAAGAGGGGCGCCTGGTCGTTGGGCCAACCCATCGCGGCATATTGCGCAACGTGCTGCAGCCGGGCATTTATTACCTCAACCCGCGCGTGGTTCGGGTCACGATCGTTCCAGTGGGATACGATGAAGTCGCACTGGAGAAAGCCAAGAACAGTGCCGTCCGTTTTTACAGCCAGGACGGATATGAAGTCGAGGCGGACTTCACGGTTGTCTGGGGGCGCACGCCGACTGATGCGCCGGAAATCGTCGCCAATATCGGCGACACCCAGCGCATCGAACAGAACGTCATTCAGCCGGCCATGAAAGCCGCGTGTCAGAACGAAGGCTCGAAATACACAGCGGTGGAGTTGATCCAGGGGCTCACGCGATCGAAGTTCCAGGATGATCTTTCCGCGGCCCTGGAAAAGCAGGTTTCGCCGCGTCATATTTCCGTGCTGCTGGCCTTGGTTCGCAGTATCTCCATCAAGGACCGCACCGGCGTTGACGCCACCCAGGGACTGCTGGCCACCATGCAGCGCGCCAATATTGAAGTGGAGCGCAATCTCACCAACGAGCAGAAAACCGAAACCGCCGCCAAGGCCGCCGACCTCGAACAGGCGATGAAACTGATCGACGTGGCCAAGGAAACCGTGACAGGCGAAACCACGGTGATGGTCGCCAACATCAACGCCAACGCCGCCAAAACGGCCGCCGAAACCGATGCCGAGCGCGACCTTTCGGTGGCTACAATCAGCCTGGAAGTTGCCCGCCTGGATGCTCAACGCACGGAAATTCTGGGCAAGGCCCAGGCCGATGTCGAGCGCATGAAAAATGATGCCGAGGCCAAGGGAAGCAAGCTGCTGGTGGAGGCGCTGGGCTCGCCACAGGCGTATAACCAGTACATCTTCGCCAAGAATTTCGAGCCAACTGAACTGCGCTTGATCTTTGCCGGCCCGGGAACATTCTGGACAGACCTCAAGAGCTTCCAGGATATCGGTGCGGCCAAGGTGATCCAGGCCAAGCCGGCCGACAGCGGAAAGTGATCGCCCTTCGCTCGGCTTGTTCATGACACGAGGGAAGCTGGTCGAAGTACGGACCGACCCCGGCCCTCTCTCCTGCGTAAAGGAGAGAGGGGCCGCCATAACTCACAATATCACCGCATCAATTTCGCAAGGCTTTCCGCTTCAACTTTTTCCGGCCTGTCACCATTACTGGCCGTCATCGATTCCAGCGCCTTCTGGCTTAGCTTTTCCGCCATCTCCGTCATTGCCGTGCCATGCGCGCCGGAGTCAAATTGGAAACCGGATTTCTCGGCGACCATCAGGCTGATGAGCGTGCCGAGCAGGCCTGGCGCGCCCGGCTGGCCGTCGGCGGAGTTTGCGCCGCTGGCAACGAACATCTGGCTGGGCACCAGCGGCTGGGTGCTCTTGCTCAAATGCTCGGCTACCATCGCCAGGGCATACAGCCGCGGATCGCCATAGCTGCCCACCTTCTGCATCAGCACCGACGCCTCCGATTGGCCGATTTGCAATAGACGCTGCGCCTCGCCACGGCCCGCCAGCGCCTGCTGCTGGCTCTGGGCCTCGGCGGTCACCACCAATTGCTCGGCGTTGCGCCGGCTGCGCTCCAGGTCCGCCTCGGCCATCACGATCTGCTGCTGCGCTTGTTTTCTGGATCGGGCCAGGTCGGCTTCGCCCTGGTTTTCGGAGATGCGAATGGCAACTTCCGATGCCGTCAACTCCGTCTGCTTGTTCGCCAGCGCCTGGGCCTCGGAAAGCGTGCGCTGTTTCTCGGCGGATTGCCGCTGCCGCTCGAAAGTCTCCAATTGCTCGATCGACAACTGCCGCGTGCGCAGCTGTTCCAGAAGGGTCTCGATCTTTCCATTGGCCTCGGCGGTGTTGGGTTTGCCGATCAGCACATCCACGCATTCGATGTCGAATTCGCTGAATCGCCGCTGCAATTCCGCCCGGCTTTCCTGCTGGATCACATCGCGGTGCTGGAGCAGTTCCAACATGGTCTTCTTGTGGGCCACATCGCGGAAATAGGCGCTGAGCATCGGGTCGAGCGATTGCGTGATCAGCTTTTTCACATCGCCGAACCGCTGGATGACGCTTGGCGCTTTCATGTAGTCGATATGCACGACCACCGAGAGCGGCAGCATCGGCTCATACGCATCCTTCGTCACCAGATCGATGCTCTTGAGCGAATCATCATATTGATGGTCCTCGGTCTTGCCGGTTTCCCAGTGCAAAACGAAGTTGGTCGTGGGCACAAGAATGATCTGGCCGGCGTAAATGTTAAACGGATATTTACCCGGGCCGAACGGCTTGTCCCAAACGCCGCGCTCACCGCGGCTCACGCGCTCGCCGTGGCGGAAGGTGTCGCCCGATACGTCCTTGCCTGGAGGGCCGAAGTAGCTGACGACCACGCCGACGTAGCCAATCGGCACGACAGTCTTGGGCTGGATTTCCACCGTGGCAAACCAGCGGTTTAGGAAATAGGTGCCATCGGTCAGCGGCACATATTGTCGCCCGCGCCGGCCGCCGGCGCGGATAAACGCCTCGGCATCCTGGTAGTTGTTGTGATAATTCGCGTCTGCCGGGTCATTGCCGACCGACGGCGCGATGATCTCGCCCGGCGAAAGCGATGGGCCATCCTGCACGGTTACGATGCCGATGCTGTCGACGATCATCGGCTTGCCGGGGATCAGCGGATCGGTGGTTTGCACCGGCGCGCCGATCACCAGCGGATCGAAACCTTTGACGGCCTGCAATTCCTTCTGCCAGCTTTGCAGATTCTGCAACTCCGCCTCGCCGTGCAACAGGTGATAGGCGGTGTCTTCGGTGATGACGATGAAGAGGGCGGGGTTGATCGCATAAACACCTTCGCGCAGGATCGCGCGCTGGCGGCCGCGCTGGCCCTGGTTCAAAAACGTCCGCGCATCCTGGAAGTTATTGCAATCGACCACCCGCGCCAAAGTCTGGCTCGGCTCCAGCGCCTGACCGTCGCGCGCGTAAACGTAGCCGATCTTCCCCTGCGGGATCGTCACCAGCGGCGACTTGTGAATCCGGTAGATGGTGGGCCAGAGGAACAAATGCCATCCGCCGCGCAGAAGACCGGCTTGATACCCCGCCTGCCCGCCGCCGGCGATAATGTGCCCATCCTTCACCGATCCGCGGAGGGCGAAGAGTTTTTCCACGACGCCAACGGAATCGTTGGGGATGTATTTTGCGCCGGAAACGGCGAGGAAGACAAACCCGCCGATGCCCAGCACGACAGCGCCGATGAGAAGGGCGGGGAAACCATCCCCCTCAGCCAGCGGAAGCGGTTGCAAAGCACTGCCAAGAACATGAAATGAACGCGCCAGAACAGTTCCGAAGAACATGTTCCAACTCCTTTGCGTCGGCGGCCAAGCCGCATTCATCTCGTCGCCCCGGCGTCCCAATGGCGCATCGGCCAGGGTATCGTTGGCTTCCAGTTGCCACAGCAGTCACATGAACGAACATCTCATGCAGCCGCGGCCGGGGGCTTTATTAGGGTAGTAACGGGATGTGGGCCGGGTTGCACCGGCGTCATGGGACATATTTTAGGCGCGTTCGGATCGGGAGGCGAGAATGCAGTAGTCCGCTTCGCGCATTTAACTTATTGCATGGCAAAAGCTTACTGGATTATATAGAAACGCGTTCGAATTCACTACTTCTAGGATATCCTCCCAAAATTAATGGAATCCGATGCAAATTGTCGTTCGCCCGTCAGTTCGGCCGGAATCGCACCGGTACTTCGCACCATTTCACGATTTGCCATCTAATACGGCAACCATCGGTACGTATCAATGCACAGTGACTGCCGGAATAAACCTCGCGATGCAGCGAAATAGGCGGTATTATCCGATTCCTGTACCGTGGCCTCGCTTGGAAAGGATGTTGTATGTCGCATCGGGCAAAATGGGACGGAATCCTTCTTGCATCGCTTATTGCCGCAACGCTGCTCCTCGCGCCTACGGCAAAGGTCCATGGCGACGATAAATCCAATCGCGCCGACGCCCAGCAACGGGCTCGCGAACATTGGGAAAACGTCGTCGCCTGGTTTGGCGACGAGGAAACCGGCGAATGGACCCTGCGCATCCGCGACAGCGACGTTCACGAACGCGGCTGGTTTGAATTCCTCGAGCTTTGGCAATACGACCGCAAGGAAAGCCGCTGGGTTCAACTCAAGAGCGACAAAATCGGCCGCGCCATCGTCATGCCCAAGGACAAGACAAAGGACCAGCCGGAACACGAACAGACGCTCTATGAATTGAAAGCCATCGAGCCGAGTACCGCCGGCCTGTGGTATGCGAAATGGCAGATCGACGATGTCCAATGCGCGACGGCCATCCGGGTTGGGACCGGTCGTCCGGACAACAAGCTGGCGGGAGAGACGCCCAGGGGAATGATCAAGTTCGTGGTGCCGATCGACCTGAATAAATCGGAGATGAAGTTCATCCCCAACCCTTTGATTTATTGCGTGGCCGGCGGCCCGGGAAAGCCCGATGAAACGCCGCCGGCAAAGCCAGCGGGAAAGCCGAAGGCCGCGCCAAAGCAATAATCGGAAAAATGATCAGACTTCCCCATCCATTCGCAGTGAATGATCACCCAGACGCTTTTTTGGCCCTTTCGCATATTTCTACGGGAACAACCCTTTCAACCGGCTCGCCTCCGCCACCCGGCTGATGGCGATCGTGTAGGCCGCCGTGCGGTAGTCGCAGTCGGCTTCGTCCGCCTTGGCATTTACTTCGTCAAAGGCGCGCTCCATCACGCGCTGCAATTCATCCTGCACGCGCTTTAAGTCCCAGAAGAAGTTTTCCAGGCCCTGCACCCACTCGAAGTAGCTGACGGTCACGCCGCCGGCGTTGGCGAGGATGTCGGGAAGCAGGGTCACGCCATTATCGCGCAGCATTTCATCAGCTTCCGGCGTGGTGGGGCCGTTGGCGCCTTCACACACGACCCGCGCCTTGACGTGCGGGGCAACTGTCGCGTTCACCGTGCTCTCCATGGCGGCGGGAATCAGCACATCACAGTCGCAGGTAAGAAGCTCTTCGTTGCTGACCGAATCGCCAGAGCCGAAATCGTTCAGCGAGCCGGTTTCCTTGTAATGACGGCCCAGCGCTTCGACATCGATCCCGGTTTCATCATAGATGCCGCTGCTTCGTTCGCTAATGCCGACCACCGTCGCGCCATGGCTGGCCAACAGCCGGGCGGCGTGATAGCCGACGTTGCCAAACCCCTGCACCGCCACGCGCACATCCGACAGCTTCTTATTCTGCGTGTTCAAGAACTTGCGGAGCGTGTACATCACGCCCCGGCCCGTTGCCTCTTCGCGGCCAACCGACCCGCCCAGCGTCACCGGCTTGCCCGTCACCACCCCCAGCGCCTGATGCCCGACCATCATCGAATAGGTATCCAATACCCACGCCATCACCTGGGCATCGGTGCCGGCGTCCGGGGCGGGAATGTCGTGCATCGGGCCGATGATCGGCATGATCTCGCTGGTATAGCGGCGGGTGAGGCGCATTTTCTCGTCCATCGACAGCGTCCGCGGGTCGCACACCACGCCGCCTTTGGCGCCGCCATAGGGCAGATCCACCAGCGCATTTTTCCACGTCTGCAACATTGCCAAGGCCATTACTTCGTCCATGTTGACTGCAGTATCGTAACGAATGCCGCCCTTGAACGGTCCGCGGGCATTGTTGTGCTGGGCGCGATAGCCCGTGAAAACCTGGATCTTGCCATCGTCCATCTTGATGGGGCAGGAAACGGTGAGGACGCGCTTGGGGGTGGAGAGGACGCTCCGCCAGAGCGGATCGAGATTCATCGACTGGTAAACGCGATCGAAGTACAGATGAGCGCTTTGCCAGAATTTGGAATGATCATCGCGCGCGATAAGGCGGTCGGTTTTTGTGTCCATGTGGAAGAGGGGTTGGGCGACCAGATGAACGATAAGATAGGAATTGGAAAAAGGAAAGGCCGGAGGGCGGAATGTTCGCGGACTTGAATCACTTCGGGAAATCCGGAATGACGAATGACGAATGAAATGCAGCGGCAGGCGGGTCACTCGTCATTTGTCATTGGTCATTCGGGTTGATTAGTGGATTCGGACCTGGACTTATAACACTTTTAACGTTGGTGGCGCGGCTGCGCAACCGTCATCCTGAGGTACTCCGAAGGATCTTGCCGGAACGCGAAGGCGAGCCAGATCCTTCGGAGTACCTCAGGATGACGGTTGTCGTCCGCTACATCAACCTGAAAAACGCTCTAATCCGCCTTCCACTCCACCCGCGTTCCGTCTCCCCACAGATTATCCAGGTCATAAAATACCCGGCTTTCGTGGTTGAAGAGGTGGACGACCACATCGACCATGTCGATGCAGGTCCAGTTGCCGCCGTCGGCGGATTGCGTCAGCGGGCGAAAGCCACGTGGCTCGCCGAGTTCTTCCAGATGCTCGCCGGCCGACTTCATTTGCAGGGGGCTGGTGCCGGTCGCCAGGATCAGGAAATCGGTCACCGGCGAAATGCCGGTCACGTCGAGAACGACGACGTTATGGCAACGGGTATCGGCCAGCATCCGAGCCGCGTCAATTGCGAATTGACGGGCCGCCTTCAGGTCTGACTTGATTTCATTACGTGTCGTAACAGTCGGGATAATCCACCTCCGGTTATCGGACCGATTATAGAACGCCAGATCGCCGGGCGGCAACTCTGATTGCGGAGATTGACACCAGCAATTCATCCGGCACCTCAAGCTGCATCTCCAGGATTGCCTGTCCCAGCGCCTTACCCTGGGCGTCAATGCGGAGCGACACGCTCCCGCCGCCGTCGAGGATGGCCGGCAGGACAAAATTCAGCGCCCCCAGATTTTGCGATTCGTAGCGCACCACCCGCCCGGTATCGCGGCCCGAGAAGAACCGCTCGACATCGGCGGCCTGAAGATGATCGCGCAGGAACTCATACCCCGCCTGCGAGAAAGCAATCACGCCGATATTTGACCCCGCCCCCTTGTCGCCACTGCGGGCATAGGCGATTTCACCAAGTCGATGGAAAGCCATTTTTACCTCCGAGTCGAACATCCGGATCCCGATAACGCCCACCGTGCTTGCACGGTGGGTTTGCGTGCGCGGTCAGAACCCATCGTGCAAGCACGATGCGCGTTATCCGCTTTCCTTTTGCTTCCGGCTCGATCCGATCTCCATCACTTCCACCGTGCTCTTCACCCGATCCCGCCCAACCAGCGTCGGCCAGTATCCAAAGACTTCCCGCACCGGCGGCCGCCCCTCGGCATACCCGGTCGTTCCCTGCGGCCCGGCACTCACCAGCGGCGCGATCTCGCGCGTGAAACGCTCAACCACCTCGCGCCGATCGTCCGCCACGCTGACGCGCAGCATAACTTCTAATACGTCACCCGGATCAGCGCCGACAACACCCGTCACCGCGCCGCCGCCGATCGTTTCGGCCAAAAAACGCCTCGGCTCGCACCCGGCCTGCTTGAGCCGGCGGCGGATGATTTCGCCGCACTGATTCGCCTTGGCCACCGCATGGCGGCCGAAGATCGTCAGCATGCCCGATGCGCGAAACCCGTCGCGATACGTCGCGCTCACCTTAAAACTGTCCGGCGGCGGCCTGCCGGTTGCGCCGCTGACGCGCACGCGATTGTTGCCCTGATCTTCCACTCGCAAAGTCAGGAACGAAACCGTCGCATCGGGGCTGAGATAATTTCCCGGATCGCCAATTTCGTAGAGCAATTGCTCCTTGACGGTGCGCTCGCTGACGCGCCCGCCGGTCTCGGGCGGCTTGGTGACGATGCACGAGCCGTCGCCGCTGACTTCGACGATCGGGTAGCCGATGTTGAACGGATCGGGGAGGGTAAGCCAGTCGGTGCTGATGCCGCCGGTGACCTGCGTGCCGCATTCAATCAGGTGCCCGGCCACGGTCGCCCCGGCGATTTTAGTGTAATCGTCGAAGTTCCAACCAAAATGCCAGATGCACGGCCCAACCGTCAGGCTCGGATCGGCCACCCGCCCGGTAATGACAATATCCGCCCCTCGTTTCAGCGCCTCTGCCACCGGGGCTGCGCCGACGTAGGCATTGGCCGTCACCATGCGATCGATAACCGATTTCACCGGCTCGCGCGTTTCCAGATGCCGAAAGTCTTCAGTGAGCGGATCGGCAGCGTAAGCTTCGCGCAGCAGCGGGAGGACGTCGTCGCCGCCAACGATGCCGATCTTCAGGTTTTCGCAACCGGCTTCGCGCAGCGCTTTGGCGCACGCTTGGGCGCAACCCCGCGGATTTAATCCTCCCGCATTCGTCACGAGCCGGAGCTTGCGCCCATCGCGCCAAAATGGCGCAAGCGATTTCATCACCTCGACAAAATCGCGGGCATATCCAGCGGATGGATCGCGCTGCCGCTGCTTGGCGAGAATCGACATCGAGACTTCGGCCAGATAATCGAGCGTGAGAAAATCCAAGTCCGGCGTTTGCCGCACCAGGGCCGCCGGGGCGTCGTTGGAATCGCCCCAAAAGGCGGAGGCATTGCCTATTTTGATGGGAGGTGCCATGAGTCACCGAATTTTAGGCCGAAGTTTGAATAATGATACGGATTTGATTAAATCGAGCCGATGGCTTCAACTGCGTTGACATGAAGGGGTTTTATTATGGCCAAAGTACCGAAAAAGAAAGCAAATCGACAAGCGCGGGTGCACGCCCGTCTCTGCGCTTCACCTGGCGGCTTGGAACGCCTTGGCACGATTGCGGCCCACGGCGGAGCCGCGAGGACGCTGCTCGTGAAACGTGTCGGCCCGGCCATCCTGGCTCAAGTATGCTGCGCGAACCTG
>DASRRM010000476.1:0-13438 GCA_035695715.1 Tepidisphaeraceae bacterium | reverse complement strand
ACACGCGCATCGATGCGCTGCGGCGGTCGCTGGGCCCGATGCCGGAAAAGCCGGCCGATTTGCATGTGCACCTTGCAGGGAATTTTGCCGGGGATGGATTTGCCGTCGAAAAACTGGTCTTTGAAAGCAGGCCGGGATTGTGGGTGACGGCTGATCTTTATAAGCCGGACAAGCCGGCGGCGGCGATGCCGGGAATTCTGATCTGCCACAGTCATCATCACCCCAAATCCGAAGGGGAATTGCAGGACATGGGCGAATCGTGGGCCCGGCGGGGGTGCCTGGTCCTGGTGATGGATGTGCTGGGCCATGGCGAAAGGCGGCAGCATCCCTTTGCCAGTAAGGACGATTTTCCCGGCAGCTTCAAAGTCAGCCGGCAGGATTATTTCTTCCGCTACAACCTTGGCATCCAGCTTCAACTTGTCGGCCAGAGCTATAGCGGGTGGATCGCCTGGGACTTGATGCGCGGCGTGGATTTATTGCTCGCCCGGCCTGGCGTCGACCGCGGCAAAATCATCCTGCTCGGCTCAGTCGCCAGCGGCGGCGATCTCGCCGCCATCACCGCGGCGCTCGATCCGCGCATCGCGGCGGTGGCCGTGTTTAACTTCGGCGGGCCGCAGCCGGAAACGCGCTATCCGCTTCCGGAAAACGCCGGGGATTCGTTCGATTATGCCGGCAGCGGAAGCTGGGAATCGACGCGCAATCTGCCCTTCTCCGCGCGCGATGGATTTCTGCCATGGGTGATCGATGGCTCGATCGCGCCGCGGCGGCTGATTTATGGTCACGAGTTTTCCTGGGACAAAGAACACGATCCGGTCTGGGCACGGCTTGGTCGCATCTACAACTATTACGATGCAGCATCAAACCTCGTCGGCGTGCATGGGCGCGGGCTGGTGACCGGGCATCCGCCAGAGGCATCCCACTGCAACAACATTGGGCCGATTCAACGGCAGGATATTGATGTGGCGCTCGAGCGTTGGTTTGGCATACCGAAGCCCCCCGCCGACGAGCACACGCGCCATTTTTCCGCCGCCGAGCTGGCCTGCATGACGCGGGCGCTGGCCGACGAATTGCATCCGAAGCGCGTGTGGGAATTGGCGTCGGAAATGGGACACATCTCGACGCAGGCCGGGCGGGAAAAGTTGTCGGCCTTGCCGCCGGAGGATCGGCGGACGCATTTAATGGCGCTTTGGACGCGGGTGCTGGGCGACGTCCAGCCGCCGAACGAATTGGTTATCGTTCCAGGGTCGGATAACGTCCGGTCCGAGATTGGCGTGGCCGGCGATGCGGTGCAATTTTGGGGAAGCCGCGTCAATCTTCAAGTTGATGATGCTGGCGCCGCCCGCGCGGCGCAGGGCAAATCGGCCGGGCCGGCGGCAACATCGCCGCATGCTGAGGTGTCACTTTTAATACTCTCGCCGCCGGGCGCTGACGCAAAGGTTCGCCGGCCGGTCGTTGTTGCAATCGCCCAGGAAGGCCACGCGGTTTTCCTGGCCCGCCGATCCGCGGCGATCGCCCGGCTCATCGACGGCGGCGCGATAGTCTGCCTGGCCGACCTTCGCGGCGCCGGCGATTCCGCCCGCGCCGGCGACGACCGCGATCGCACCAGCCAGAGCACGGACGTCGCCGCCTCTTACCTCATGCTCGGCCAGCCGCTGCTGGGCCAGCGCCTGCGCGATCTTCGATGCGTGCTGAAATATTTGCGCGGCGACCGTTCGGTCGACCCGGCTCGCATCGCCTTGTGGGGCGAATCCTTTGCCAGTCCCAATGCACCAGAGCGGCGCGTCGATGTGCCTTACGGCGCTGATCCATTTCCCGCCCACTCAGAGCCGATGGCCGGCATGGTGGTTCTTCTCGGCGGCTTGTACGAGCCTGAAATTCGCGCCATTTGTGTCAATGGCGGGTTGACCGGTTATCAGTCTGTTCTTCAAAGCCCCTTTCTGTACGTGCCTGCTGATGTGATCGTCCCGGGCGTTCTCGGGCCAGACGGCCCGGGCGATCTATGCGACGTTGCCGCCGCCCTCGCCCCGCGGGCATTGCGGATGACGGCATTGGTCGATGGCCGGAATCGACTTGCCGAGCGTCAGGAGTTGGATGCAGTTTTCGCGCCAGCGCGTTCCGCCTATGGAACCGCCAAGGCAGCCGAGCGGCTGGAAATCGAGTCGACGGACGATCCGGCCGCAACGGCAACATGGCTGCTGAAGGAATTGCGATAGCCGAGGAAAAACCAATCAATTGACGCGTGTAAGGAACTCAAACTATCGGGATCGGCGACGCACATGGCTTGCCGCAATTTCGCGAAAAGCGGTGTCCAGTTTCCGCGCCAACGCGCCCATGCCAGGCGGCCGCACGGGAACCGGCGGGGATGCCGTTCGTTCTCGAGCCGGCCGGTTGGTCCGGCTCTGCTTCGATGCGATCGTTTTCATTGTGGTCAGTTTCGGCTGTCGGCATTCGTCGACGATTTTTCCCTCGCCCGGATTAGTGCCGCCTCGAAAAGCGCGGCGGCATCATCCCAACTATAGCTCGTTGCGGTTTCATGCGCCTTGTCAGACATCGCGCGCCATGTCGGCGAATCCATCGCGCACATCTTCTCAATCGCCTCGGCCATCGCCATGGGATTTTCCGGCGGGACGAGAATCCCGCCGCCGGGGGAGATCAGCTCCGGAGCTGCACCGGCGGGCGTGGCGATCACCGGCGTGCGGCAGGCCATCGCCTCGAGGATCGGCAAGCCGAACCCCTCGCTTCGGCTGGCGAACAGCCATGCATCGGCCCTAGAGTAAATGTCCCTGATTGCGTCCTGCGGCGGCTGGCAGATGAAATCAGCGCCGGCGGGAAGAGGCAACTCCGCCGTCGGCGCACGATTGCCGAAGCTGACCAGTTTCAAAGCGGGAATCTTCTTTTGCGCCAGCGCGAACGCCCGCAGGCTGATGTCGCAGCCTTTGAATGGCACGTGCGAATACATGACGCCGAGCGTCGGCGCCGGCTGCTTGTCGCGCGGTGGGGCATAAAACTGCGAAGTATCGACGCTGTTGGGCACCAGTGAATAGTCGGCGTCGCCAAAGCGATTTTTCGCCATGTCGGCCAGCCAGTTGGCGATCACGATCTTGTGCATCGGCAGCCGCCATGTGGCGTCGACCCGATCGGCGGGAATGCCTTCGTGAACTTCATGATGCTGCAGGAAATAGACTTTTGCGCCTTTGGAAGCCGGGTAATTCGCCGCCCATTCGGCCGTCTCCCACCATGTGGCAATCACCACGTCGGCGTCGGGAACATCGCTGGCAGTAATTGCCCGATGGCTGTCGATCTGGCGATGGTCGACGCCAAGGCCGTCCATCAGGCTCGGGACTTTGCGGGCGGCATAAGGCAGCGGCCTTCCGCTGATTTTCGTGCGCAGGCGCTCGCGCATCGTGGCAGCGCGATGCGGGCGCGAGATAACGACGACATCATGGCCGCGTTCCCGAAGACGCTTGGCGTAGATGGAGACGACGCGCACGCCGCCGGAGGTGTCGGCGCGGGGGATGATGAAGGTGATCTTCATTCGCGCTCCCTACCCGGATTCTCCGCCCCTCGACCCGGCTCTTCGGGGTACCTCAGAGCCGGCGTTAAAGGCGCGATTCCGAACGGATCATCGCATGAGAATGGAGCTTGGAGTTCGGTCGCGTTCATCGATTCCTCATGCTTGTCAAAGTGCGGCGATCTGCCGCGGAGCGGTGCGCATTGGCGGCGTTGCAGAATCACCTCCGCAACGCGCGAGCAAATCAGCAAGCGTCGCGGCCAGTTCCGGCCGGCGGGCTTCCTCGCTGTAGCGCGACGCGGCAAGGGCATATCCGCCGGCGGCGATGCGGGCTTGCGCGTCGCGATCGCGCAGAAGCTTCACGCATTGTGTGGCGAAATCGGCCGGCGTGTCGCCAAGCAGGATTTGCTCGCCAGCCCTGGCGTCGATTCCTTCAGCGCCCAATGTCGTGCTGACGACCGGGCAGCCCAGCGCGAACGATTCGATGATTTTGACCCGCGTTCCGGTGCCGAAGCGAATGGGGGCGATGCTAAGCGATGCCTCGGCCATGGCGGCGGGAAGGTTTTCCACAAACCCGCGGGCGACCGCGCCGTCTATCTCGCCGATGCGCTGCTGCATTTGTTCGTTCACGCGGCCGACGATATGCAATTCGCAATCCGCCACCAGGGCGCGAATGAGCGGCCAGATTTCATCCAGCACCCAATTCAGGCCGTCGAGGTTCGGAGAGGCAGCGGCGAAGTTTCCCAGAAAAATGATGCGGGGCTTTTCC
This sequence comes from Tepidisphaeraceae bacterium, assembly GCA_035695715.1. GTDB lineage: Bacteria > Planctomycetota > Phycisphaerae > Tepidisphaerales > Tepidisphaeraceae > RYN-428. Next base: position 9,158 of record DASRRM010000476.1, on the reverse strand, counting down.
GCATTGCGCGGCGGGCAGATCGCCGGGACATCGACGCAATTGGGCACGACCACCGGCGGCGGGTTGAAGGCGGCGCGGTCGTGTTCCTGGCAAACGAAGGACGCCACCGCGCCGGCGGCGGCGCGTTTCTCGAAGCGGGCCAGCTTGCCCAGATCGCGCAGCGTGCGCCAGTCGCCGCCGGTTTGGGTGGTGGCGGCCAACTGCCGGCGCCAGCGCAGATGCTCGGGATCGTCGATGTCGAGCAGCAGTCGCGGATGATTTAAAACGCCGGCGAAATGGGCGAAATCGATGCGAAACGCGAAGACGGCATCGAAGTTTTCCGGATGCAGGTTGGCGACGACCTTTCGCGCTGCCGCGGGCCGCGGGCCGCGGAACATGCGCGGGGTTGGCGAAAGGAAATCGGCGCACAAACGTCCCAGCCCCTCTTCCATTTTTCGCGAAACGCGGGGCAACGGCGTCAGCGTCTTCACGTAAGACGGCACCGATGCCTCGGCGTCGGCCGGCGCGTCAAACATCGCCAGGTGAAGCTCGGCCACCTGCGCCAGAGCGCGCAGAAACATGCGCTGGCGGATGAGATATCCCGCGCCGCCGGCCCATGGTGCCCCCGAACCAATGTAGAGGAGTGATTTCATGCGTTAGGCTGTGCTTTTCCTTTCGATTCCTAAAGCTCCTGACAAATGGGTTGAACGCCGGGACGCCGAGAACGCCAAGCTCGGAAAGAAGAGAAATTCATTGCATTCTTGGCGACTTTTCTTGGCGCCCTTGGCGTCTTGGCGTTCATTTATAGCATTTTGTCAGGAGGTCTTAATCTTCGCACTTGGGCTTTTCGCGCACGTCGTTGCAGTACGATCGGTGACATCAGCGTGCAATCTTGCTCCAGAGTAGAAGACCGCGGCCTTCCAGCCTGAGCTATTAAGGAAATCCAAGGCTCTGCTTTTATTTTTCAATGCCCGCGCACGGCGCAGGCCATGATCCTCCATGATTCTCCAGAGAATGGAGCGTGCGCCACGGTTTTCAGCGCATGCTTGCGCGCCGTTGCAACGTTCCCGGCTTTCAGCGCCCACCAGGCCCACATGCGATGAACCTCGCTTTCCGATCGCGACGCGGGAAGCTTGTATGCGCCGTCTGCCGCGGCGGCCCCGCGACGTTTTCGCGTTTCTTCGTAAAGCTTTTGCTTGAGCGGGCCTTGAATGTCCACGCGCGTATGGCAGACACTTTGAAAATGCAGGCGATATTTCAGCAGCACCTCCGGCAGATTTGCCAGGCACCCGATCTCGGCCAGCCGCAGGAACAGATCGTGATCCTCCAGCCATTTGTATTCTTCGCGATAGCCCCCGACTTTTTCGACTGCCTGGCGGCGCATCATCACCGACGGGTGAATCACCGGCCAGCCGCGGTTTAAATGGTCGTGGTCGATTTCCTCGTGGCTGAATCGTGTCTGCGTATGCGGGCAAATGGGCGCGCCGTCGGGGTCAATCAGCAGCACCTGGCTGCCGACCAGAACGCATTGCGGATTATTGCGGAGATGGTCGATCTGTCGGGCAAACCGCTCGGGCAGGCAAAGGTCGTCCCCGTCCATCCGTGCGATGAATTCACCACGGGCCAGGGCAAGGCCGTCATTGAGCGCGCCGACGATTCCGGTGTTGGGCCGCGAGACGACGCGAAGGCGGCTGTCGCGTTCTTCGTAATCGCGCAAAATGGCAAGCGTGCCATCCTTCGACCCATCATCTACTGCAATAATCTCAAAATCAGTGAATGTCTGCCCCAGCACGCTGTCGAGCGCGGCGGGGAGATGCCGCTCGGTGTTGTAGAGCGGCATGATGACCGAAACCATCGGCGCGGAGGCGCTCATCCGTGCCTCCCGATGAGGCTTTGCGGGGCAGCGGTCATTTGCGAACGGGTTAGCGCGCCGGGATCGGGTTTTTTGACCCCGGTTCTGAGGTAATCCGTAGAACTGGATGTCTGTCGCGGGCTTGGACCCGGCTCTTCGGAGTACCTCAGAACCGGCGTCAATTCGGAGGGTTGTTGCTTCGCGACCTTACGCGTTTTGCGGATGATTCCACGTAAACTTTCGCGCCAAGGGCCCAGGGCCGCGTGAAACGCGAGTTGATACGAGAATCTTCGGAACGGCCGGTTTTTCAGCACGCTCCAGGCATGGGCGCGGGCGTCGGCGTAACGCTTTTCCTCCAGCGCCGCCCAGCCCCAGCGCAGGCGGTTGGTCGACACCACCACGTTGCTCCACTTCGCCAGATGCCGGGGCAGCTTTTGGCCGCGCCGCTCGTACGCCTGGCGGAGAATCTCGCGGGCGTTGCGCGCCTGCTCCTCGGCCCTTCGTGCACCGACGCTGCCTTCATGCACGCGGTAGTGCATCAGGTATTGCGGCACGTTGGCCAATTTGCCGATCTCGCTCATTCGCAGGAAAAGATCCAGATCCTGGGCGGTGCGGAATTCCTCGCGATAGTTGCCGATCTGTGTCAGCGCGCTACGGCGCATGAATGAGCCATAATGAGGGATCGCGCTGCTATTACCTTCCCACAAACAGGCGGTGATCTCCTCGTGTGTCGTGTAGGGCGGGCTGTGATGCGTGTCGACGCCGTCGGCATTCATATGAATAACGTGACACCCCACCGCCACCACTTCCGGATGGTCGCGCATGTGCGCGACCTGGGCGGCAAAGCGATTGGGGTCGGCAATGTCGTCGGCGTCCATCCGCGCCACGAATTCGCCGCGGGCCACTTTCAGCCCGGCGTTGAGCGCGCTGGTCACGCCGCCGTTGCTCTTGATGAGGATGATCACGCGTTTATCGCGCTGTGCATAATCGCGGAGGATTTTGGTGGAGTCGTCCGTCGACCCATCGTCGATGCAGAGAAACTCAAAATCGCCGAAGGACTGGCCGAGGATGCTGTCCATCGCCTCGCGCAGATGGCGGCTGGCGTTGTAGACGGGCATGAGGACGGAGATGGTTGGGTTATTTGTCATTGGTCATTGGTCATTGGTCAGCGTTTATTGGTCATTAGCTATTTGTGAGCGCCATCAACTTCGGCGTTGCCGTACAAATGACCAATGACAAATGACCAACTCCTCATCTTCCTCTCAGTGCGCAATACATCAGCTTCCACGAATCGGCCGACAGCGGAGCGGCGCGAAGGCCGGCCCAGGCGTATTTTCGGGCGGTCGGGACATACCGCGATTTCAGGCTCATCCACGCCCAATGCCGGCAGCGCGACACCTCGTCCATTTGCGTCACGCCCGGGGATGACTTTTTATCGGACGGCGGCGGCTCCAGCAGGCCGCGGCGCTGCCGCGCCTGCCTTAGAATATCGTCCACGACGGCATGCGAGTTGGCGTTCTCGCGGAAAGTGATGCTGGAAAGATGCCGCCGATATTTCAGCAGCACCTCCGGCAGATTATCGAGCTTCCCAATTTCGCCCAGCCTCAGGAACAAATCGTGATCCTCGTGCAGCGACAGATTCTCGCGATATTTCCCAGCGGCAATCACCGCATCCCGGCGGAAGGCCGCCGCGGCCTGATTCAGCGGCCATCCGCCGGCCATCAGCGCGCGATCCACATTTTCAGCACCGAACACCGCATCCGGCATGATGCCCAGCGGCAAACCTTCATCGTCGATCATCAACACGCGTGAGCCCAGTGCCACATAATCGCGATTGGCGCGCAGAAAGCCCACCAGCTTTTCCAGCCGATCCGGCATGGCGATATCGTCGCTGTCCATGCGCACCAGAAACTCACCGCGCGCCAGGTCAATGGCCTGGTTGGCGGTTGCGGAAACGCCGGCGTTGGGGCGCGAGATCAGGCGGATGCGTTTGTCGCGCGCTTCCAGTTCCTTGAGGATTGGCAGCGTTTGGTCCTTCGATCCATCGTCGATGATGATGAACTCGAAATCGCCCAGCGTCTGCGCGAGTATGCTTTCGACGGCCTGGCGCACGAATAGCGCCGCATTGTAGGCGGGCATGTAAACCGAGACTGGTGGGCTGGCGGATGTCATTTTATTGCGAGGCCGTTGGTCCTCAGGCAGATACCACATCTCGCCGCGCGATTCGTGTAGGGTCCGCACCGCGGACCGTCACGTTTGAGGACGAAAAGATGGTCCGCGGTGCGGACCCTACGAAGAATCGAACCGCTGAATTGGGCAACGTCATCGAGGTTAGTATCCTCTCAGCGCGCAATACGCCGCCCGCCAGACGATCAGCGACATCGGCGCCAGCTTCAATGCCGACAGGGCATGCTTTCGCGCGCCGCGGATGTTCTTGTCCTTCAATGCGCACCAGACCCAAAACGTATACCGCTCCACTGCCGACTGTTCCCACGGGCTGGAAAATTTCAACTCGGCCGGCGGAACCTTCCCGCGCCGCTCGTAGGCCTCCTTGATCAGCTTTGGCTTGTTGTTCATCTGGATGTCGTGCTTTTTCCAGTTGGTGCTGCCGGGATGAATCCGGTATTTCACCAGCGCATCGGGAAGGTTTGCCAGCTTCCCCACCTCGGCCATGCGAAGAAACAAATCCAAATCTTCCGACCAGGGGTAATCATGCCGATACGCCCCCACTTTCATCGCCACGCTCTTTCGCAGCATGGCTGCGGGCTGCGGCAGCGCCCAGCCATCGCCTCGTAAAAGCCCCGCCTCGATCTCCTCGTGCGTCAGCGCATGATCGGAAATTTTCAATGGAGAGCCATAAGGCTCAATCACCTGCATGCGCGATCCGACTGCCACCACCTCAGGATGCGCATCGAGGAAATCCACCTGCTTTTGCAGCCGATCCGGCATGTGCAGGTCATCGGAATCGGCGCGGGCGATATATTCAGCGCGGGCGGCGTTCAGCCCGGCATTGGCCGCGTCGACAATCCCGCCATGCGGAATCCGAATCGGCCTGACGCGGGCATCCTTCGCCTCGTATTGCTTCAGGATGTCGAAGGTGGAATCGGTCGAGCCATCATCGGTGACGATCAGCTCAAAATCGGTGAAGGTCTGGGCGAGAAGTGAGTCGAGCGTTTGCGCAAGGTAACGCGCGGCGTTATAGGCGCCGATCACGATCGAGACTTTGGGGCAGGCGGTGGTCATTTGTCACGGGTCATGTGTCATTGGTCATTGGTCATTGGTCATTGGTCACTAACCGCGACGGCGCGGTTCTAAAGACAAATAACGGATGACAAATGACCAATGACTCATCTCCCCCGCAACGCACAATACATCAATTTCCACGAATCCACCGACAACCGATTCTTACGCAGCGCCTCGCGGGCCTGTTCGCGGGCGGCGGGGATGTTTCCCTGCTTCATCGAATTCCAGGCAGATAGACGAAGCTGGGCAGCTTCCCATTTCTGGCGCTTTTCTTTGGCCTGCAATTGTTCTTCGGGAGAGAGATAATGCCAGTAATCGCTGCGCAACCGCTTGAATTCAACTCGAAACTTCTCGTATTGCGACACGGTCTTGCTTGCTTCGTGCAGGCGATAGCCGCCCATGCATTTGCGGATCAAGTGCGGCATCACCTTCGCCTTGAAAATGATCCGCATCCAGAATTCGTAGTCGAAGCCGAAGTGCATGTCTTCGCGAAATCCGCCTAGTTCCTTGGTCAGCCGTGCGGCCCAGAAAGTCCCCTGCTGGCTGATTGGATTGCAATGGAACCAGTCGATGCGGCGCATGTATGCTTCGGGAAGCTGCGGCCATTCCCCGCCGTCTGCCTCGAGAAACATCGCCCACCCGGTGATCCATTCCTTCCCCTCGGCATAGGCGCGGGCGGCGGCCATCAATGACCCCGGGAAAAGCGTGTCGTCGCTGTTGATATAGGTGTAAAGCTCGCCGGTCGCCCGATCCAGGCCCTTGTTGATGGCGTCGGTCTGGCCCTTATCCTTGCCGCTGCTCCACCACGCCAGGCGATGTTCGTAGCGTTTGATGACATCGACGCTGTCGTCGGTGCTGCCGCCGTCGCAGATGATGTATTCCAGGTTGGGATAAGCCTGATCCAGGACCGAGCGGATGGTCTGGTCGAGATATCGGCCCTGATTATAGCTGGGCGTGACGACGGTAATTCGAGGCAAATTCACGGCGATCAACTCCTGGCCCTCCGAAAACACAAAGTCCTTTCAATCTGCATCGGCAAGCAGCGTGAAGACCTGTAGGGCGTATTCCAGTAACAATTTGGCAGGAGTTTAGCGCTCGTGCAAGCGAAGGCGCGAGTTTTCAGCCGCTTGCCGGCTTCGCGGATCAAAAACCGCTGTTGTACGTTACGTTTGCAGATGTAGACGAGTGAGTCGAGTTCGTGAGCATTCCGTCGCTGCGCTCCAGGCTGATTGATGGGAATACCGATCAACGCGATGGATTACCGTCGCTCACGGGCGAGACGCCCGTGCCACGACGTGCCACTGTGGCGATCTCCGCCCCATTCCCCTCATTCCGCCGCTCGGCCAATATACGCTCCATCGCATCCAGCGTGTCCTTCGTCGCCCGACGCCAGTTGTAAAAGCTGACCGCTCGCTGCCTTGCCGCTGCGCCCTGGCGTTTCACTCGCTCACGGTCGGCTGACAGCTTTCGCAATGCATCAGCCAGCGCCTGGGCATTTCCCGGCGGGATGATCAAATCGAGCTGGCCCAGTTCCTGGAAGATTTCGCGGGCTTGCGGCTGATCCGTGCTGACGAGCGTCAGCCCGCAGGCCATGTAGTCGAATAGCTTCAGCGGGCAACTGTAATCCGCCGGGCCGGATTTATACACATTCAGCCCAACGTCCATGGCGGTCAGCCAGTTGGGAAGCTTTTCATATTGCTCTGAGCCGTGGTAGTGAACATTGGGCGGCAGATCGCGCAGGCCCTGCATGCCGTTGCCGATGATGTGAAAATCGACGCAGGGATTGCCGTTGTCCCACAAGAGCCAGGCGGCATCTTTCAGCATTTCGAAGTTATGCCACTTCACTTCCGCCGAGCCCATCCAGACGACATTCAAGCGATTGGGATGTCGCAGAACATGCTTGACCGGAATTGCATCCGGCGTGAAAAGCTCCGGATCAGACCCGTTCTGCACGGTGATTACATTGCGCAAGCCGACCTTTTCGTTGACATACGCGGTGATGGCCGGCGACACGCAGCAGGCGAGGTCGCACGCCGCGCCATAATGCACCAGCCCGGCAATATGCTTTTCAATAGCGGCATCGTCTTCGCCCAGCGTGCGGGCGTATTCGGGAACCGTATTGAATTCCCAAGCTGTCGGCGGCGAGCCGATCAGCGAATTTCGCGGGGCGAGCATCCATTTGGCATCATTGGGCGTCTTGTATTCAACGCGATAATACAGGAAATCCACCTGCCTTAGGGCCAGGAATCGGCCCAGCCGGGTTTTGGGAGGGGATATGATCGACGGGTGGGGATGATCGCCGCCATGCATCAAAATCAGCTCGTGGCCCATTTTGGCGGCTTGCGTGAGAAACTGCCGCATGTGCGCAAACCCCCCGCTGGGGCTGTTTTGGCGGAACGGAACGCTGGCGAAATAACCGATACGCATTTTTGGGGTCAATCTCGCCAAATATCGGCAATTGCCGCACCTCACCTGAGCCGGTATTATCCGACCAAAAGGTACATCACGATCTGCCGGAAGGGAACCGCTCGCCCGAGTTTTCTCAAAATTGAAGAATGCCGGCACCAATCGTTGCCGATCAAATAATTGGCCGGCTTATCTCGTTGAGAGAATTCAAACCTCATGGAAACCTTGACGGCACCCGGAAAACCTGAAACTGCACCTGCAATCATGCCTGATGAGCAAATAACCGCCTCGGCCCCGCAGGGCATTCCCAGCGATCTGGTCCATCACCTGCGCTGTCCCGTCACGCACACTTCCGTCCGCTGGATGACGCAGGCGGAAGTTGACGCATTGAACGAATCGGCCGCCCGTGGCGATGCAATCCACGTCGATGGCAGCGCCGTCCAGGGACGCATTCCCGCGGCATTGATTAACGAAGAAGGATCTCTGGCATACCGCGTCGACGATGGCATTCTCATCATGCTGCCCATCAGCGCCCTGGCCACTCAGCCGTCGGCCATCGCCAAATATGGCAACACCCATCGCGCCGAAAAAGTCGCCATCCAAAGCTTCTACGACTCGATCGGCTGGAAGCGCGACGAGAAGGGCGATTTCGAGGACGCCGTCATCTGGGAAGATCTGCGGCCCGTTTCCGCCGACTATCTCCACAAGTGCCATCTCCGCGTCAACCGCTATCTTAAGCCGACCGGCAACTATCTCCTCGACGTCGCGTCCGGCCCGGTGCAATACGACGACTACCTGAGCTATTCCAAGAACTACACCCGCCGAATCTGCATGGACCTTTCCATTCAGGCCCTGCGCGAGGCCCGCCGAAAGGTGGGCGAAAAAGGGGTCTACATCCTGGGCGATATCACCAACATCCCCCTGCGAAGCGATTCACTCGATGCCGTCCTGTCGCTGCACACCATCTATCATGTGCCGCAGGACGAACAAGCCAAAGCGTTCGAGGAGTTATATCGCGTATTAAAGCCAGGCCGCCGCGGCGCGATCGTCTACACCTTCACCGAGCCCCCGCTGGAGCGCGCCGGCCGAATTCCCGCCCGGCTATGGAACAAGGCCCGCCACAGTTTCCCCGCTCGGGTCGTGAAACGCCTGCTAGGCCGCAAGCCCGGTCCCTCCCCCGCCAAACGCCGCAAGGACGACAGCGCCGGCGCGCCGTTCTATTTCAAGGCTCATCCCCTGGAATGGTTCCAAAGCCGCACCTGGAGTTTCCCGATCGACATTGTCGTCTGGCGAAGCATCAACGTCGCCTTCATGCGCACCTACGTTCACCCCGGCCGCATGGGAAAGCTGCTGCTGGCCATGATCTACCGGCTGGAGGAAATGTTCCCGAGATATACCGGCCGCAAGGGCCCGTATCCGATGTTCCTGCTCAGAAAGTAAGCGGCAGATACGAGGCGCGGAAGGAATCGTCCCTACGCTGAATCGCATTGCTTCGGTGCGGGAGCGGCGGCGAGCGATTCTTCGAGGGCGATGCCACGAATGCGACTTCGTTAACGCCGGTCCTGATACACCCGCCGCATGATTTTGTCCCCTGTGCAACGGCATAATGAGCCGCGCACGGAGGGTACTCCCGGAGTAAGCGGATCCGGCGAAACCGCTTACTTCGGGAGTACCCTCC
>DASRRM010000475.1:0-13316 GCA_035695715.1 Tepidisphaeraceae bacterium | reverse complement strand
GCTCGTCATCCTAGCGGTTCGGATCGGACGTGATGCCGCCGCATTTATCGGTGCTTACCTGATATTGGTCGATTACCCAATCGAGTGCCGAGCGGTTGCTCAGGCGGTAATCGAAGGTCTCAGGCGCGATTCCGGTCAGCGCCAGCGAGGGATTTACCAGCAGCCGGATATTGTCCTTGCCCAGCAGCATCTTGTCCTCAACGCGATAGCTCAACGGCAAGTCCGGCGTTTCCACGAAATCCAAATCACACGGCTTAAGCTTCTCGTGATCCAAACGAAGCTTGGCAAACCCCTTGGCGATAGGCATGAGTATCCGGCGCGAACGGAAGGCGCGGCAATTCGCGTTTGAGGTTATCGGCGAATTTCTCGCGGTAGCCGTGGTCATGCAGCTGGCCGTAGAAGCAGTGGAAGATAGGCCGCGCTTTTGGATATTCTCTACGCTGCTACGAAACAAGTTCACTCGGCAACGCCCCGAGCAACTCTCGTACGGACTTCACAGGTTCGGGGTCGTCGGCTAGCAGTTTTCTAACCGCCGCCTCATATTGATCGCGATCCGCAAAGCCGAGCGCCTTGGCGATTGCCCCGAGGGCCTTTGATTCCCGGATCGGATACCTCCGCAGCACGGCAACGAAGTCTGACGCGTCAACAAATCCTTTGAGTCGCAGCGCCTCCTCTTGGGCGATGTTCCCAAAATCGATCTCCACCGCCCTCTTATTCCCCGCCACAACTTCGCCCTTCTTCGGAAGAAGCGAGAACACCAGCGCGCGTGCCGCTTTTTCTGCAATCCGAGTGCTTAAGTGGGTCGCGTTCTCACGAATCGCTTTAATAGCGTCGTCGTTCGCCATCTTCAGTTTCTCCGTAAGATCGCCGCCCAACACTGCGGCGAGCTTTTCGCCCGCCATCTTCTGCACGTCCGGGTGGTAGTAGAGCGATTCTACCGAAAAGACGTTTAATGGAATAACGCCCTTGCCCTGCAAGTCCGCAATCCGCTGCGGTTCGGAAGAATCGTTGTCTACCAAGCCGAACGGCTTCACCCAATGCAATTCGGCCGTGCCCTTGATGCCAACGACCGCATTTTCGACATCGCGGCAGTTGGCTTTGGCGACGACCGACGCGTTTGGAAAGAGCAGGCTATAGAGTGGTTTGTCAAGACTGTGTTCAACGCCTTCGACAAATACGATCTTTCGTCGCTCGCCAAGGATGGTCCGTTTCAGCTCGTCGTCAATCGCATCCGTGCTCTCCAGCAAATCGACGTCATACGACGTGACGTTCTCGCCTTCATAGATGCAGGCACGCGTCAACAACACCTTGGAGCCCGCGTTGTCAACTGGAAGCAGCGGCTCGTGCGTGGAGACCACGAAAGCGCAATCTGGTCTCTGTTTTAGTAGCAGGGACAGGAGCGGCGAGACGATCGAACGATGTAGATGCCGCTCCGGCTCGTCGATGAGCAGAAGTGTTCCCGCAGGCACGGTTAGTACGTTGGCGGCAATGAGGATGGCATTGCGCTCGCCATCTGAGAGCTTGGCGATGCTATAAGGTTTGCTGGCGTTGCGTGTCGCCATGATCTCGTCATTTGCCTCGACCGAGACGACGATGTCGAGGTTGGCGAGCCGCAGCAGGCGATTCAAAGTCGTAAACGCCCCGTCTTTGGCTTTTAGCTTCGCCAGTTCCTCTGCATGATCGTGATCGACGGCTCGGGTGATCTCGCGGGCGCGAACATTTTCGGAGTTCACCAAGTCATAGATCGCCATCTGAGCACGTTGCTCCGAGTAGTCGTCCATCCAACGCGCCTGCGCCTGCCGGTCATAATGGACCACATTCTTCTCATAGTCTGCACGCTGCTTACCGGTGAACTCAGGCGACCCGGATCGAAACCAAGTCTGGCGGTGTGCCGTGATTCGTCGCGTCTTCTCTTTGTCTGCCGAGGTCGCCGACGCGAAAGCCTGCATGAGGCTCGATTTCCCCGTGCCGTTTGCACCAAGGATGAAGAGCATCTGTCCAGCGCCGATCGTTAAGGCGAGCGGCCCCGTCGGTTTGCCGGTAGGAATCGATAACGAGAATGGCATGCGTCCATAATACCTGTAAGTGAGTGGGAGGTGACATTCTGCGCCCACGATAAACGAAAGATAGGGTGCCGGGCTGTCGTTTTCATAAATTGCTATCACATCAAGATTTGTGGATCAGAGGCCATAACGCCCCGCCATTGGGAGGGCCAACGCGACGACGCTAGCGGCCGAGTCGGCCCTGTGGCTTCCCGACCTTTAAGCCGCGACCTTGGGGCTCTGCCCCAAACCCCGAGATTTATCGCTTTGAGGGCAACCAGCAGTGCGGCTCGCGAGGCTTCATGGCGTACCGGTTTCGCCGTCGCGGAGGAGCCGGGACCGCCCGGACGCAAGGCGAGCGCCGCGGCGGACTTCGGCGGGCTCAGTCGAGCCGTGGCTACGCCGCACGGGAGGCTTCCGGCGTGAGGCCGTCTGTTTTTTCCCGGCACATTGCTGGTTGCCCGCATGCGCAAAATCTCGGGGTTTGGAGCAGAAGCTCCAACGTTGCGGATTTATTAATCGGTGAGCAGGAAAGGGGTCGGATACCATTGCTTTGGTTTGCATCACCAGCAGGGTTCGAGTGTGGAACGAGTGCGGTGAAAGTGGTCTCCGCTCGGGAAAAGAGGGCTGGTGAGGGGCGGATTTGCGAAACGCGCACGCCGGGGTCTGAGGTACTCCTCAGCGCGACCGCTGGCCGCAACCAAAGCAAATGCGATATCGCCACAGATGAAAGACCGATTAACACAGATAAAACTCCAAACGTCGCAGCATCATCTGTGTCCATCGGTCTTTCATCTGTGGCGATTTTCCGCATTTTTTGGCGTTTTCTGAACCCCGGAAACTTTTTCGAAAAGCAAGGAATCGCGGGATACCGTTGAAGACCCCGATCCTTCGCGCGATCGATCCGGGTCTTCGGAGTACCTCAGACACCGGCGTGACCATTACAGCGCTTTTTCCTCAGCAGCGGTAGAGGGAACGGGAGTTGCCACCGACAGAATCCACGCCACGCGGATGGGACAGGGATGGGACATTTTTTGTCCCAAACATGTCCCGAAGATGTCTCAAATGTCCCGTCGCCAGCGGCGGTGAAGGCGGGCGGAAAAGCGGCGTAAGCGATTGGTTGGCGTTGATTTACGCCGGCTAAAAAGAAGCGGGATGTCCCATTTTGAAGTGAAAAATCAAAAAAATGGGACATTTCGGGACATGGGCCGGCGCAACAGAGGAGTATTGCGCGAAAGTGTTGCGCTTTGGGGCGCGATGGGGCGCCGGACCCGGCCGGAGGTGCGGTCGGCTTTGCCTCACGGGGAAGCGATCCCGGGGCGGATTTGCGAGACGCGCACGCCGGGGTCTGAGGTACTCCGAAGACCCGGGTCCTTCGCGCGATCGATCCGGGTCTTCGCTATAACTCGGACACCCGCGCGATCCGCTACTGCACGAAGATCAGGCTGCGCACCGGGGCCGGCATTTCCGTCCCGGGCTTGAACCAGTCCCAGAGGATTTGGTTCAGCTTGTCCGGGTCGGCTTTGTCAAGGTCGCTCAGGTCGAGCGCGGCCGAGGCCTTGGCGCCGGCGTTTTTCCTGGGGTTCACCGCCGTCAGGTCGATCTCGGCTTTCTCCTGGGTGTAGGGACGAAGATCGGGCTCGGCGCTGAAGCTGGCGAACATCGGGGTGGCCGCGGCATCGTACTGGCTCATCGGGGGAAGATGCAGCATCAGCTCGATCGTGCGGACGTAGGATGAGGTTGTGTACATCGTGTGATCGACCACGCCGCGGCGGGTGTAGGGAGAGATGACCAGCCCCACCGTGCGATGGGCGTCGACGTGGTCCTGGCCGTTTTGGGCGTCGTCTTCGATGATGAAGATGGCGGTTTGCGGCCAGAATTTGCTGTGGCTGACGGCTTCGACCAGCATGCCGACCGCGACATCATTTGATGCCACGCAGGCATCGGGCGTGCTGCGGCCGACGCGCCGGGCGGCGGTGTGATCCTGCGGCAGAGACATCACCGTCAAGGCCGGCCAGTTGCCGGTCTTCTCGGCGGCGTTTAGATCGTCGATGAAGACTTTCATGCGCTCGTAGTCGGGCCGGCCCAGGCCCATCTTCCACGCCATCGCCTGCCATGGCTTGGAAAAGTCAGCGCCCTTCATGGACTTCTCATCGGCATCGGGGGCGGCTTCCGGCGTGGCGAGGAAACTGGCCCCTTCGCCGTAGCTGATGAACGACAGGTGATGGGCGATGGCGTTGTCCCAGATATAGCCGCCGGGCTGGCGCTCGAGGCGGTCGTCGGCATCGACGATGGTGCGCTTGCTGTAGGTGTTGGTCCAGGAGCGCTCGGTGAAGTCGTTGGCGTAAGCCGCATCGCACCAGGCGTGGCCATCGACGCTGACTTCGCCATTGCAATAGAGGTTGTCGAGCAAGACCCATTGGCTGGCGATGGCGTGATGATTGGGAGTGATCTTTTTGCCGAACATGCAGAGGGATGGATCGCCGTTGCCTTGCGGCATGTCGCCGAACACCTGGTCGTAGGTGCGGTTTTCCTTGATGATGTAGACCACATGCTTGATCTTGCTGAATGTATTGGCCAGAACATCGGCCTGCGCCTTGCTCAATTCCTGCGACGGGCGCGGGACCGGCGTGTTGGCCAACACCTGGCGGGTATAGCCGGCCAGGGCTTTTTCATCGGGAGCGGCGACGAAGGAAACGTGGCCGGTGAGAAGGCTGCCGATATAGGTTTTAGGCCGATTGGCGGCGTTGGCGTGGGCGGGATTGTTGGGCACGTTGTTCGGCGTGAATTTGTCCAGCGCCTTGCCGGTGCCAACGAAAATTGTCTTCCCATCATGTGCAACCGCCAAGGCGCACGGATACCAGCCCGTCGGAATAAATCCCAGCACCTTCGATTCCTTCGGCTCGTCAATGTCGACGACGGCCACATCATTGTTGTCGGCGTTGGCGATATATAGCCGCTTGCCCGCCGGGTCGACCGCGAGAGCGAGCGGGGTTGAGCCGACGGGGACCTGGAAATCGAGCGAGGTGCGGATGTTTTCGATGACAGTCCACGTTTTTTCGCTGATGACGCTGACGGTGTTTCCACCGGCGTTTGCGACAAAGAGGCGTCCATCGCCGCTCCAGGCGAGTGCCGCCGGATGGCTGCCAACGGTGACCTTGGCGAGATGTTTGAGGTCCGCTGAATCGAGTAGATCGACCGACTTGTCGCCCCAATTGGCAACGGCAAGCACAGTTCCGCTTGGCGAAAGCTCGATGGCGCAGGGGCGATAGCCGACTTCGGCGCTGATGGTTTCCTTGCCGGCGGCGGCTTTGTAGATTTTATTTTCGTGGATGCTGGCGATGTAAGTTGCGCCGTCTTTGCCGCACGCCAAACCGCCGATGAATCGCCCTTTTTCGGGAATGGCGTCAATCTCCACGCCCGGCTCGGACTTGAGCTGGCCGTTGTCGAAGGAGAATGAATAAAGCGTCTCGGCTGCGCCATTGCCGCCGGTGGACAGGCGGACGTGTTTGCCGGTTGGGTCGATGCACATGCCGGCGAAAGTGGCCGGAACCTTGGCGTGGTCGATCATTTTTCCGGTTGTCACGTCAATCACGCTGATGCCATGCTCGGTGTAGCCGCCGGTGGCGGTTAGCAGATATTTGCCGTCGGCGGTGAGGAGCATATGCGTGGGCATATCGCCGGGGAGTTGCGTGGCCGTGCCGGCGGGCGAGAGCTTCCAGCCGTTGGGGAGCATCGTGTTGCCAGTTGCCAATGGCATGTCGGGCAGTTGGTCGGTTGGGGCCGAGCCGACGGGGGCGTCATCAGCGGCCGGGGCGAGGGCTGGCGGCAGGAAGGCGGTTGATGCGGCAAGAAACAACGCGGCGAGACAGAAGTGTTTCATGTAAGTTCTCACTTGGTGAAGTTGGGCAGGATGACCGTCCATCGGCAGACTGTATCTGCGATTGTTGGCAGCGCATCATGAAAGCGCTAACAACTGATTGAGGCGTGGCCGAGTACACGGAAAAGGCGGTGCTACTATTAAACGAAGCCGAGTACGGCGGCGTGGATGTGCCGAAATTGCGGGAATCGGTGGACTTCTTGACGAATCGGTTACGTCACCGCGGGCAAGACCTCGAATCTTGCGAGGAAAAATGGGAATACGTTGTAGAAGTCGTAGACGTCTGTCGGTCCTATTCCTTTCGCCGCTAGTCTGAGATACTTCTTATACGTAGCGTGGCGTCCGACCTCCCGCGATCGGATAGCTGCCGCGAAATGCGCTTGACACCTCGCCTGGTGTTTACCGGCCGCGATTTCCAACAGTCTCGATTCATCGATTTGCTTGAGGAAATAACGCACAATCGGGCCGGGCCATGCCGAAAGGCTATGCGACCAGAATGTGCTCATTTCCCGTTTTTTATAAAAGCGACGAACCAGTTCGATGTCCTCTTGTTTCTTTGTGTGTACAGCGCCAAACCACAAAAGCAAACCGGCTTCGATGCCTCCTCCCATGTGCGAATATGCGACGCGGTTTGCGGAAAGTGAATTGGTTGTATACCGCCAGAACGCGGTCGCCAATTCTCGCCGTCCCTCAATCCAATAGGTCACGCCGATACCGTTGTGTTCGGAATCCGAATGTAGTTTTCCCGATGGAGTGTGAGATTGCTCAGACGAGAGCGCTGCCGTAGTGTCAAAGTCGCGCCGTTCCAAGCCGGCCTCTCCCACATAAAGGTGCAGGTGCGCCCTCTCCCGGTAGAGGCTTTGGTCAGGCCGTTTTTCCAGACATTTGTCCAAATTCGCAAGCGCGCGCTTATATTGTCCTTTCAGGACGAGCGCTTCACGCAGTTTGGCTTGCGCCTTGTCGTCGCTCCCCGTGCTCACTTTTTTGTTGTGGTGTCCGCGACCGGCGTATACCCCTTCCACACATACTCCAGCGCCTCCGGGAGAAGCTGCTGCTTCATCTTCCCGTCGCAATGCCCGGCGTTCTTCACGAACGAGAACTGGTAATGATATCCCTTGTCGGCCAAAACCTTCGCCATGTGCTCATTGGCGACCACCCAGTCGTGCATGTTGTCGCGCATGAGATTGGGGTTGAGCAGGTCTCGGTCGCCTACTTCCATCCAGATTCGCAGGGGCTCAACGGGGCTTTCCTTGATGAGATGTTCGTGAAGGTCCCATGCGCCGCCGGGGGTTTTGGCGTTCCAGGGGTATTGCTGGTTGACGTAGGTGCCGGAGAAGGTGAGGACGCGGTGATAGAGGTCGGGGTGATACCAGGCCATGATCATGGCGCATGAACCGCCGGAACTGCAGCCCATGGTGGCCCGGCCGTCGGGGTTTTTGGTCAGCTTCACCTTGCACTCTGATTCCACCAGCGGCAGCACTTCCTTCTCGACCCATTCGGCATATAAGCCGGACATGGTGTCATATTCCAAGCCGCGCTCGCTTCCCTGGGCGTCGCCCGAGCCGTTGCCGATGGAGATGGCGATCATCGGCGGCACTTTTTTCTCGGCGATGAGATTGTCCAGTGCCGTGAAGAGCGAACGATCGATCCCATCCGCGCCGACGATGAACGGGGCGACGGTGCCTGCCTCGTATTGCTTGGGAACATAGACGCCCACGTGTCGCGTGTAGTCGTGGGGATGGCTTGTGGGGACGATGAGCTTGGCGGAGTTTGCCGGGTCGACAGTGCCGAAGGTTTTGGGTTCGCGGGCGATGCCGGGATAAATCTTGCTGTCGGTCGACTTCATGGTGATTTCGGTGATCGTTCCATGCGGCACATCCTTTTGGGAAGCCATCTCCGGCGCCTGCTTATGAGTCGGGCCGACAATGAAATTCCCGTCGACATCCGCCGGTGGAACGTCGCCGTCGGGCAGTTCCTTCGCCTTGACATAGCCGGGCGTATTGGGATCGCGCGTTTCGGCGGATGAAATAGCCGGGAAAACGCCCGAGGTAAGCGTGGCGAGGATAGCGATGCCGAGAAGTTTTGGGTTCATGGTTGGTCCGGTAAGTGGATGAATTGGGATCACGGGGCGTGTGCCCAGATATGAAAACAATGGAGCGGAGGGTTTGTTTAACAAGGTTTCAGCCGACCTTTAACGAACTTGAAGCGCGGGTTTTCAGATGGCAGCCTTGAAGCATGCGCGCCGCGAGTCCCGCAATCGGAGCGACCATTGATGGATTGCTTTTCGACGCAATCGCGTATTGCCCCCCGACGCAACCAGACTATGATGGCGACAATGGCTCTCGTCCAAGTCACGCCTGTGGCGTTATCGCAAATTGACGAGTTGCCCCTCCCAATTCAGGTTCGCGTCCGGGCTGTGATTGTTCGCCTGGCGAGTTGGCCACGGGTCAGCGGCGTTAAGCCATTGCGCGGAAAGCTGAAGGGGAATTTTCGGATCCGCACAGGCGATTACCGGATTGTTTCCTCGTATGACAAACCGACTGATACCGTAACCGTCTGGCGGATCGGTTATCGCGGCGGAATCTACGATCGAACGGAGCAACAAACATGAACACCATTACCATCGACCGAAAGAAGTATGTGCTGGTGCCCGAAGCCGAGTACAGGCAAATGGTCAAGGGCGTTCCACCGCTCCCCGAACCGCTGGCGGGCGGGAATCTTCCCGCGCTGGCCGCGATTGACGCCAGCATCGCTCGGAACATCGTGAGAAGCCGGGAGGCGGTCGGCTTCTCACAGAAGGACCTCGCGTTGGCCGCTGGAATTCGCGTAGAAATCCTCAATCGCGCCGAACGCGGCGTAACAATCCCCAGTGTGCGCACGCTGACAAAGATTGAAAACGCGTTGGTGAAGGCCGGGTTGAAACGAAAGCCGCTGCATCAGGTGGGTCGCGGAAAAACTGAAAAACCCGGCCGGGCCTGATGCAAAGACCGACCTTTCATTCGCGCATCTTCTCCCGCTCCGCCATTTGCTCGCTTCCCACGCCGAAGCAAATATAACTCCGCAACGTCGCGTCGTGCGTATCGGTTAGCCAGCGCTCGACCCGCGCAAGATTGCCGGTGGCTGTAAGATGCCTGGCACATCCTTCGAACAAAAACGTGTCCTTCTTCGCCGTCACGAATTGGATGGCTTCCTCTACATGGCCCCCCGCCAGCAGGATGTCGCGCCAGTCGGATTCCGGAACATGCTCGCCGGGCACGAATGTCGCCAGCGGCTGGCCAGCGGTGATCTCGGCTATCACGCGGTCGGCTTCGCCGCACTGGGCGCGGGTGACGTAAATGTCCCAGCGGCATTTTTCCACGGCCAGCGCCTTGGGCACGGCGGCGATGGCCTTGGCCATGAACTGTGAATACGCCCGCTTGTCGCCACGCTTCCAGGCCGCTTCGGCCTGTCGGCGGTCCAGGTCCACCTTCCAATCCCCGCCGGGACCGGCCAGATATTGGGCCAGATCGTCAGCCGCCTGCAAATGTCCCACCTCAAATTCATGTTTCGCGCGTTCATTCACAAGCACGATGAATTGGACATCGTCGATGTGATACCGCCCCGCTGCCTGGCGAAGGTCTTTGGGCTTATCCTGCATGATCTCCAGCAGAATAAGCCGGTCATAGCAATAGCGCTGGCGAATGCGGTCGGGCACCCGGTCGGCCATGATGCCGGAGGATTTAAAGTCGCCGTGGTCGGCATAAAACTTGCAAATGTGCATGTACGCCATCTCCTGCAATTGGGGCACAGTGATCGCATCGGCGGCGGAGATGGAATGCAGCGTGTCGTTGATCGTCAGCAGCCGGTCGGAAAACGTGGCGTATGCCGAATTGCGTTCGTGGACGTCGGAGAGTTTGGCGATTGCCCGCAGCGTGCCGTTGTAATCCGTACGCCAGTGAACCAGCGGAATGGAGACGAACGGGATGGCACCGATTCCGGCACGGGCGTTGGCCTCATCGCCGGCGTCGGCGTAAAGCTTGCCGATGCGTCGGAGGATATCGTAACGATCGTGGATGCTGGAAATCCCCGCCGCCTCGGCGCGAGCGCGGGTGAGCCATGCATTGGCCGCCGGCTCTGTCGCCGCCGGGCCGGCGGCGCGGGATGCCTGCGCCATGAGCAGTATCAGAATCGCTCGGCAGAAAAATGGCTTCATCAATGTCCCCGCGTGAGGGTCAAGTGGTGCGGAAATGCGAAAAGGTTTGATGATTCTACCATCTTCTTCGCGTCTGTCTTCGCGCCATCGCGCCTTCGCGAGCGTCTTGTGTTTTTCTTCGACGATGGCGTTGCAAGTTATCTAACTCCGGGCCCCGAACCCCGCACCGACGCTTCCCGTATTCCCCACCCAATGACAAATCGCGTTTCACCCCTATAATGCCCGCCATGCCCGAAACAGCGTCGCCTCGTTATAAACGGATTCTCCTGAAAATCAGCGGCGAAGGATTCTGCCACGAAGGCGGCTCTGGAATCGAAGCTCCCGAGCTCGACATCATCGCCCGCCAATGCGTCGACGTGGCAAAGATGGGTGTGCAGCTTGCCGTGGTGGTGGGCGGCGGGAATTTTATCCGCGGCTCGACCTTCAGCGAAAAAGGCCACATCCCCCGCGCCACCGCCGACTACATGGGCATGTTGGCAACCATCCTCAACGCCCTGGCGCTGCAAGAGACCATGGAAAAAATGGGACAGCCAACGCGGGTGTTATCTGCCATTGGCGTGTACAGCGTTTGCGAGCCGTTCATCCGCCGGCGTGCCATTCGCCATTTGGAAAAAAATCGCGCCGTGATCCTCGCCGCCGGCACCGGCAACCCGTTCTTCACCACCGACACCTGCGCCGCCCTTCGCGCCACCGAGCTTCAGGTCGATGTCCTGCTGAAGGCGACAAAAGTCGACGGCATCTACAGCGCCGACCCGAAGAAGGATCCCCACGCCATCATGTATCACGATGTGAGCTACGATCAGGTGATTCGAGAGGATTTAAAAGTGATGGACCTGACGGCTTTCGCCATGTGCAAGCAGCAGAAAATTCCATTGGTGGTCTTTAACCTGAAGGTTTCTGGAAACATCAAGCGCGTGGTGTGCGGGGAAAAGGTGGGAACGCATATCTTGCCGGGATAGATTCATTCTCCGACCGGAAAGAATTCCACCTTCCACAAGTTCATCAGCGCATTGTGAAATTCCCCGACCGGCTTGATATCGATGCTCACCCGCCCTGCCGGAATTGAGATGATGCCCAGCGGCACCGTTCGCGGGGTGCTAAAATCCCCCGTCGACCCGGCGTGGCAGTGAATCACCTCGCGGCCGATGCTCAAATCAAAATCCCCGCCGGTCGTCGGCGCGTCGGAAAGCGTCAACTGGGCGCGATAATTCTGCCTGACCGGCGATTTGAACGACCACTCGGCAAAATCGCCGGGCGAAATCCAACTGACGATCTTTGGCTCGGCTTCTTCGGATCGCTTGATACGCTCTCCGTGCAGCTCGGCATTGGCTGCCGACAGGGTGATCGTCACGGCGGTGGGATCGGCAACGGTCGTTCCCGGCGGCACAAGATACACCGCGCGCAAGTGCATCAGCGCATCATCGAGGGTACTTCCCGGTGTCGGCTTCACGCGTAAAATCGTGTCGCCTGCGGGAAGGCTTACCGTGCCGATGCCGGCGGTGATGAAATGGCCCCACGAGCCGGTCGAGGCGGTGGTTTTATTCAAAGTTTGCCCGGCGACTTCAACTGTCACCTTTCGCGGCCCGGCTCCCAGCGAATAAACCAGCTCGACGGCGTATTTCCCGGCATTGGCCGTCATCGGCCATTCGACGTAGGCATTCACGTCCTTCCAATTGCCGATCTCCCCATCAGACTTCCAGAGCGTTTTGCCGCGCAGCCGGGCATCAATGGCAAACAGGATGATCGGCGTCTGCCGCACCGGGGCAGCAACGACGGCCGGCCGCGAGGCGGCTGCTGGCTGCGATTCGGGGAATCTTGACGGCTGCGGGCGGGCAGGCGCGGCGGCCAACTGATGCGCGCGCTCCCATTGCCCATCGGCTTCCCGGTCGGCGGCCTTCAAGTGATGCAGCGCCAAGCCGACGAGCAATACCAGGCAGCCGATCAAGGCCGCGATGGTGGTCGTCAGGATCAGCAGGATTCGCATAGTGGGCCAATTAATTGGAAGGCGAAAACGAGCCGCCGGGGCTTAATCCGAATCAGTGGTATCGACGATCTCCTCGATCGCCTGATCCACTTCCTTCGCGTCGAGCACGCCCAGCTCTTCAAGCGCAAGCAGTGCCGCCTTTTGCTCGGCCATCTTCTTATTCGGCCCCCACGCCGAGGTAAATCGCCGCCCGTCGATCGCCACACCGATCTCGAAGCATTTACTGTGATCCGGGCCTTTCTCGTCGAGCAATTCGTAGATCGGCGTTGCCCCCAGGATTTTCTGCGAATGCTGCTGAAGGACGGCCTTGTAGTTTTGCTGGGTCGCATCGGCGGCAATTGCGTCAGATTTTGGCCCCATCGTGCGCAACACATATTCCTTCACCACTTCAAACCCGCCGTCGAGGTAGATCGATGCCACGATTGATTCGTACACCGCCGCGGCGAGCGACGAGGGCATGTTGTGCCGCGAGCTGATTCCCTTGCCGATGATGAGCAGGTCGGTCAGGCCGGTTTCGTTGGAAACTTCGGCGCAGGTTCGCCGCGAGACGACGGCGGACTTGATCTTGGTGAGGTCGCCTTCATCGTATTGCTTAAACTTGCGGTAAAGGTCTTCGCAGATGATCAGGTCGAGCACCGCGTCGCCAAGGAATTCCATGCGCTCGTTGCTGTCCAGGCGGTTGTCGGCGATCGAGGAATGGGTCAGCGCCTCCTTGAGGAGGCTGGGGTTATTGAAGGTATAGCCGAGAATTTTCTCGGCGCGCTGGCGGTCTTCGCTGTTCACGCATCGCACCCGGGTAAAGACAAAGACGCCATCGCGCCAAGTTGAACGGCGCGGCACCGGCGTCAAAACCTCTGACGATGGAAGGAACAGACGGCAATCGCCCGCAAACG
Organism: Tepidisphaeraceae bacterium; assembly: GCA_035695715.1. Taxonomy (GTDB): domain Bacteria; phylum Planctomycetota; class Phycisphaerae; order Tepidisphaerales; family Tepidisphaeraceae; genus RYN-428. The sequence goes on along the minus strand of DASRRM010000475.1, from coordinate 325 downwards.
CGAAGGCCCCAAATCTGGGCCGCCCTGAATAAGCCGCATGCGCTTGTTTGCAAACCAGGGCAGGATGATAGTGATCGGCGGGCCGGGGCGTAATTGCCCGATCGCGGCCCACCGATCAACACCTCTGCCAGCGGCGGGTTTCTCTGCCGTCAACTCCTGTCCGAACCCAATGGAGGATATTGTCGCGGTACGAGGGTGTCAATTCGCAAGAACCCCGCCCGCCCCCCGTTTCCCCGCGTTGCACGACCCATCGCCAAGCCCCGCACGATCCGCGCACGAACGATGCACGATCGCCCCCACCCACCCGCGTTTTTGACCCCGCCAG
>DASRRM010000474.1:0-6740 GCA_035695715.1 Tepidisphaeraceae bacterium | reverse complement strand
CCTGCCACGCCGCCATCGCCTGGGTGGCCGGCTTTGACAATCCCGACGAATACAAGCCGCTGGTGGAAACTTAAACGATCTTGCGCAATTCGTGCAGGATCATTTCATTTACTCCTCTTCGCCTGGCTAATGCCCCTCCGGGCTCTGCGGTTAGCCGCGACGCGGGGGAATTTGTGTCGGGACGCGCTCCAGCACGCCTTTGCCGAATACCTCGTACAACTTCAGTTCCGGCAGATGCACGTAGCCGATATGGCAGCCGCAGGTTTGGTTGGTGCAGGCGGCGGGGCCAAGCGCGCGCTCCCAGCCGTCTTCGTAAATGTTTCCGATCGCCGTCTTGATAAAGTGGCAGCGGCACATGACGCCCTGGGCGTCAACGGAAAAGACACTGTCGCCGGCCCGGCAAAGCCGGCCTTTGCTCGGATGGCGCGTCGCGTTGATCGCAAAGAGCGGATCGATCTCCATCAGGCGCGCCGAATCGAGCGGCGCGTAATACCCGTCCACCCGCTTATAGGCGTTGATCCACAGATACACATGCGGCGGAAGCATCCGGCGGAGAATCTCCGCCTCGGCGATATGTTCCTTCAAACCAACGATACCGACGCTGTAGGTCAACTGGCGTTCGTCCAGCTCGCGGCATTTGGCGAGAAATCTCTCGCGCGTCGTCTCCCCGGGATGATAGGTGCACCAAAGTCCGAGGCGGCTCTTGTCGCAGTCACCGGCCCATTCCAGGCGGCAGGAAAGGTTCGTTTGAATTGCCGCCTTGCGCACGTGAGGCATGTTCGTCAGCCGAACCAGCGCCTGTTGATACCATTGCCGGATCAGCGCCTCGCCCCACGGCGTGAAAAGCACCGAAATGTCATGCCCGCGTGCGCCCTGTTGCCCAACCCAATCCAAAAACCGACCGAGTGCCTTTTCATCGGCCGCAAGTTCCTCGCGCGTTTCATGATGCTTGGCAAAAGGACAATATTCGCAGCCATAATTGCAGCTCGAGAGCGTTCCGCGATAAAGAATCGAGAGGTCCATTATCACCTCGGTTCGTACGCATCCATCCGCGCCCGCATCGCCGGCGAGAAGAGCCATGGGCCGATGGCGTCGGATCGTTCCAGCCCGGCCGCGGTGGGGACCAGTCGGCCGGCTTTGGCGACAACCAGGCCTTGCTGCTCCAATTCGATCAACTCCGGAAGATCGGCGCGAGCGTCGGCGTTGAACCGCCGTTGATAATCCGCCAGTGCCAGGCCTTCGCTGCGCAGCAACGACTTGATAACCCAGCGCCGCTTCTGCTCCGGCTCGTTCAGCTCGCAGCCATAGCCAATGCGGTCGAACGCCTCGGCGGGCTTGGCGATGTAATCGGCGATGATCTCGCGCACCCCGGCCGCGCCGACTGCGTAGTCGCTGGAATAGTGCAACGCCCGGGTGTAAGACCGCGCCCCGCAGCCCAGGCCCACCATGCCGTCGTCCTGGCAGCAGTAAACCGGCTCATCGGCGCGCCTGCTGTCCGCGCCGGCCGGTGTTCGGCTGAACATCCGCATCGATATTTGCTCATAACCGTGCGCCAGCAGCAGATCGCGCCCGGCGCGATAACATTCAACCCGTATCGCGTCGTCGGTTTGCTGTCCCCAGCGCTGCAAGCCTGTCAGCGGACGGATATAAAGTGGATACAAATAGAACTCCTCGGGAGTCCAGGTCAGCGCCAATTCCAGCGATTTAAGCCAGCTTCGCACGGTTTGACCTGCAAGCCCGTAAATCAGATCGACGTTCAGCGTGGGAAAGCCATACTGGCGAATCCGCGCGATCGCCGATTCGACCCATTCATTTTTCTGCGCCCTCCCCGAAGCGTTCACCTCGGCTTCAACGAGGCTCTGCACGCCGATGCTGATCCGGCTTACCCCATGGTCGCGCAACACGCCAAGGCGTTCGGCATCAGCCGTTCGCGGCGAGGTTTCCACGGAAACCGGCACCCGCGCCGCCTCGACGCCGAACAACTCGCCGGCAATCCGAAACAACGCATCGAGTTGAGATGGCTGGAGATAAGTGGGCGTTCCGCCGCCGACGGCCATCCGCGCATAGTGTGCCGGACCGACCGCCTCGCGCACGCGACGTGCTTCGCGCCACAGGGCGTCGATGTAGGCATCGGCGATGTCCTGTTTTGGGTTGGCGGTCGTGAAGAGATTGCAAAAGCCGCAGCGCATCTCGCAAAAGGGGACGTGAAGGTAAAGGTAGCGCGCATCGGGTTTTTCCTCCGCCCACACTTGGCGCAACGAACGCGCCGGCCGCAACGGGCGATAGGCGGTCTTATGCGGATACGCGTACGCATAGGCCACGTATGGCGAAATGTTCGAAAGCGGCAGTTGCCTCATCACGCCGCCTCCAAAATGAATTCGGCGTACGGCACGTTCCAGACGACGGGGTGGGCGATGCGGTGTCCGGTGTAGCCCGCCTCGCCGTACGCGGTCCCGTGGTCAGAGCAAATGACGGCCAGGCATGGCCCGCGGCGGCGTAGGGCGTCAAAGAGAACCGGCATCCAGCGATCGACATAAGCCAGGGCTGCCGCCTGCGTATCGACGTTATCCGCCGATGCGCCGGGCGTGAAGAGGCAGTTGGGCTGATGCAGTGCCGAGATGTTCACGAAGAGAAATGCGCGTTGTCCGGCGGGCAATTCCAGCAAAAGCCGCTCAGCCAGCCGCACCTGCATCTCCGTCGAGCGCGCACTGGTAACGCCTAATTCCGGGCTCCAATGGCTTTCGTGAAAGAGCCCCGGCAGAACGCTTCCCAGGGGCGTTAGCTTGTTGAAGAATCCGACTCCGCCAATGCAAATGGTGCGATATCCCCTGGCGGCCAACCCGGTGACAATGTCGGCGGCGTCAAAGACGGCGGTGAGCGGGCCCGTTGTTTCACTGCCGGCGAATCGGGCGGCAAAAAGGCGGTGATGATTCCCCGGCGCGACCGGCGTCGGCAGAAAACCTGCAAAGAACGCCTGATGCGCCGCGTAGGTAAACGTCGCCGGCGAATGCCGCTCCTCCCACGCGCCCCCAGGCAGGACGCGCGCCAGGTTTGGCGTGCGCCCCGCCGCCAGCGCGGCGGCGGCCACATCGTAACGAAGCGTGTCCAGCGTCACCAGCAGCACATCGTGCGTGCCAATCAGCGCGGCGGCGTCAATCGCAGCGGTCATGATCCGACCCGCCTTTCCTCAGCCGAATCGGCGGCGGTTGGCAGGCCGGCATCCATCCCGATCATCTGCCTGATCTGCGTTTCGTATGCGTCTTCTCCCGCGCATAGCACCCCGGGCAGCAAATCGCCGAACGCATTGATTTCGAGGATGGCGTGCTGCCTGAAATTCGCCGCGATGAGCAGATCGACCCCCCCATGCAGCGAGCCGGGAAAGCACGCCATGGCCCGCCGACACTCGGCGATCGCCGCGGCCCAGCGCGTTTCACCCATTCGAAGGCGAACCGCCTCAGCGCCGCTGCGCTGATTCAGCAGGTGAAGATTCGTCAGCGGCCCCTTGCTCAGGCGAACGACCGTCTGGCGCGCCTGAGCGGCAATCACCATCACGCGAAGGTCGAACACCAGGCCGTTGATACCTGCCTTGGGAAGCCATTGTTCGACGTGGACGCGATGCCGCGCCAGCGCATCGATCAAGCGGGCGATCTGGCGGGAATCGCGGTAGGTGAAAATTTGCCGCGAATTATAAAGTTGCAGCCCGCCGCCGGAATCGGCCATCTCAACGGTGGTGATGGCCTGCTGATGACCTGCGGGGCTGATTTGATACGCGACCACGCCCGAGGCGCTGGAGCCGTGGGCGATTTTCACGAACACGCGGCGTAGGCCGGTTTCGCGCATGCCCGCTAAAAGTTGCTCGAAGCTGCACACCGGACCCAGCGCGCGCGGAACCGTCACGCCGGCGGCGTCAAGGCGGGCATGGCACGCGCGCTTGTCGAACATCGTGATGATGTCGTCGATGTCGTTCATCATCCGATGGCGCGGGCACCGCCAGAGTTGCATTTTCAATTCGCCAAGGACCCGGCGAAACCCGAGAAACCATTGCCGCGACGGGAGAATCATCCCCTTGTCGAAGGCAACCCGCGCGGCCGAATCGCGATCGAGATGATCGTAGCGAAGCCGCTCGCCATCCTCCTCGTCCGCCGCGTCCGCCCCGGCGGCCAACAGCAGGCGATCGACCTCGAAGTCCCTGCCGGGCGAATCGATGCGGACGATATCGTCCGGCCTGACAACCTGTTCGAGGGTGACGCGGCCGGCGCTAAGCTCGGCCCAGGAGACAACCCGCGCCGGCTCCCGCCCCAAGCGCAAAAGCGCCGCCTGGAATAATTCGATGCGCTTCCCCCCAGGCACGCCAATGACGACGAACCGCGCATCGGGCGTGATGGCCGACTGGGTCTGCATAATGGTTTCCCGTTTACGCCTTACTCGGCAATCGAGATGAACCGGCTTCGCTCGCCGCGCCATTCGTGCTCTTCCTGCTTGTCTTCCGCGTCCACCTCAATGCCCAGGCCCTCCAGGGCCTTGACGCCTTCGGGCGAGACAAAATGGTGGTGAATGTCCAGAAGCTTGAGCTTTTTGATTGCCGCACTGGCGGCAAGCGCCTTTGCGCCCTCATCGCCCAGCGTGCCCAGCGACAGATCGAGCACCTCGAGCCGAGGCAGGATCGGCGCCAAGGAAATGGCGGCGGCGATATCGTCGGCGATCTCGCTGTTTCTCAGGCCGAGATATTTCAGCTTTGGAAAACGGTCGCCTTTGAAAATCTGTGCCAGGTCGTCGACGGTGGCGTCGCCGCCGTAATTCGGCTCGCCGAGCCAGAGTTCCAGGTGGTTCAGCGCGGGCAATTCGCCGGAGGCAATCTCGTGAATGACTGAAGCGGGCAAACCGCCGGACTGAATGGTCAGCTCGCGCAGTTTTTCATGGCGCGGCGTGCCCAGGCTCAGCCCCATTCCGCCGCGAATGGTCAGATGCTCCAGCTTTGGATAGGCCTCCAGCAGCGGCGACAAATCGGTCTGGTTGATCCAGGAGATTTCGCTTTCCTCGGCAATGATATCACCGAAAAACAGGTATTTCAGGTTTGTCAGCCGGTCGCGCGCCGCGGCAAGTGCTTCGACAATCGGCTGCGAGCTGTCGCCGGATGCAACTTCGCCCCACGCGCCGATGACCATCGCTTCGACTTTGGCGGCGGCGGGATTCTGGATGAAGCTCGCCAGCAGTTCGGTCATTTTCTCTTCGCCATCGTCGTAGGAAACGCGGAATCGGTAGACGAATTTTTTGGGGTCGCGCGGTTTGGCGTCTTCTTCCCAGTCGATCACCTCGCGGCCCATAAACGTGGTGAGATTTTCCCTGACAGTCATGCGTCCTCCCGAATGAATGAATGTGCCGGAACGAAAAAACCCGCCGCCTGGCGGCGACGATGCGCCTGCAATCATAACGAATCCCGCCGATGGAATAAAACCGGCCGGCTTCCTGTGAAGCCGGCCGGGGAGTCTTTCCCAGATCACCTGTTGCAAAACATGCCGAGCTTATGCCGGCGGCGCGGCGGCGGGCGGCACGTCGGAAGCGGGCGTCACAACAACCGGCGTTACCGCCGCCGGGGTCACCGGGGCGGCGGGTTCGGCGAAGTCTTCGTCGGTTTCCTCCACGTACACATCGTCCAATTCCGTCGCGTCGACTTCGCGGCGCATCAGGTAATAGATGATCGTATTGGCCGAGAAGAAGAAGCTGATGACGAATGCCGCCAGGAGGGTCAACACGATGTAGACCCACATCGCGATCAAAAACGCGCCGATCGCGTCAGACCAGGATAGCGCCTGGAAGTTGATGCGGTACGCCATGTCCTGATCGCTGATCGACGGCCAGATTTCCGGCCAATAGCGCCTGGGCTGGCCCACCAGGAACCAGCTCACGAAGAAGTGAGTGATGGACAGCATCACATACACGAAGAACCGCACGAAAATGAAGCAGAGCGACCCGTAAATGAGGCTGACGACCGTGTAAAAGATCATCCGCCAGGGCCGGGCGAAAACGTAGCTGAAGCTTCGGCTGATGGCGTCGAAGCTGTCAGAGCCTTCGACGGCAATCGTCGAATACATCAGGTTAAACCCGCCAACTGTTCCCGTGCCGACCAGCGTGATGATAAACCCGGCCAGCAGCGCCAGGATAAACAGCGCGCCAACGACGATCGGCCCGATCGCCGGGATATACAGCAGTAAGCCGCCCAGCGCAATGAGCACGCCCGCGCCAAGGATGATGATGAGCGGAATGACGGGGGCAAAGACAAATGACAGGAGCTTGCTGGTGCTGAAACGCAGCGCCTGGCGGACGGAAATTTTCTCGTCGCGCGCCACATGAACGGCGGCGATGCGGGCGATGGCCCCGCCGAAGATCGCCCACATCAGCAAAAACCAGATGGCGAAGAGGATGAAGTAAATCGTGTGATAGCGGAGTAGCCAGCCGGGACCGACGACGGTGAGGTTGGCGACGCAGCGGATGACGCCGACGTTGGGATCGCCGGTGGCATCAATATGACGACCGGCGATTTCCGGCGGGGCGTCAGCCGACCGGCCCACCACGCCGGTAAACCAGTTGTTATTGAAAACGCTGGAATAGATGTTTTGAAACTGCCGACATTCGTATTCGAAGAAGCTGTCGAACAACGGGCGAGGCGTGATGCTTGCCAGATCGCGAATCTCGGGGCCCATCTCGGTCTGGTAGGTGCGATAATCCTCATCACGCTTTTC
>DASRRM010000473.1:0-24653 GCA_035695715.1 Tepidisphaeraceae bacterium | reverse complement strand
GAGTACCCTCCGTGCGCGGCTCCTTCCTCTCTGAGCACCAGCTGTCGATCAACGAAAGCGGACGTTAGTGAGGTCCACTAGACGACCCCACCTGAAACGACAATTGCTCCAATTGCACCGCCAGATCCACGCTGTTCAGCGTCACGCTGTCCGGCACACTAAGCGATACCGGGGCAAAATTCAGCAAGCCGCGAATTCCAGAACCCACAAGCTGGTCGGCAACCTCCTGCGCCTGGTCGGCGGGAACCGCCATGATCGCCAGCCGCACGTTATATTGCTGCGCGGTTTTCGCCAATTCGGCCAGAGGCTGAATCGTGAACGTGCCAATCTGCCGCCCGACCGCCGAGGCATCATTGTCGAACACCGCCACCATGTGAAACCCCTTGGCGTCGAATCCCTTGTATGCCAACAGAGCCCGGCCCAGGTTGCCTGCTCCGACCAGCACCACGTTCCACAGCTTATCGGTGCCGAGAATCTTACGGACCTGAACGATCAGCTCATCGACGCGATAGCCGATGCCCGGATGCCCGAACTGACCAAAATACGCCAGGTCTTTGCGAACCTGGGCATCGGTGAGGCTCAGGCTTTCGCCAAGCTGTCGGCTGGAGATGGTGGTGACGTCTTTTTTGGCGATGCTTTCGAGCTGCCGCAGATAAAGGCTCAGGCGTTTGACAGCAGGGTCGGGCGCAGACTCCGGTCGCGATGGGTCCATGGTTCACAAGTCCTGACGGATGTATCCCCAGCGCGATTATTTCGCACGCGACAAAAGCGTCAAGCCCTTCGGAAATCCGAATCCAGCGCCATTGACGAATGTCGAATGGCGAATGACGAATCAACGCCGAATGACCAAATTAGCAATGACAACCGACCACTGACCACTGACCACTGACCACTGACCACTGACACCTGACAACTGACAACTGACCACCAACAACTACTCCATCCGGAATAAACCATCCAATCTAACATTCGGATTTCGTCATTCATCATTTGCTTTCCTTGACTCTTTTTCCCGCATTTGATAGCGTTCCCATCGGCCCGGCTGGGCTGCGAACTGGTATTGGAGGCGGTTCGCATCGCTGTGCATAATCCGGTGGAAAAGCTCGTTATCAGGATGCACCGGGACCGCGTCGGTTGAAGTTGCCTTCCAACACGATTGCGCCGTCGGGAGATCTGCTTTGATGCATCACCGTCAACTCACCTTGGGTTTAGCCGCTCTCGTTCTGGTCGGTTGTGCATTCACGACGCCGGCCTTCGCTCAATTGCCCTCGAGCGTTGTCACCGCCGCTTCCCCCCCGCCCGAAGCCATCGAAAAATCGCTCGATGTGCAGGTCGGCAAGCTGCTTTCCCCCGACCCCGCCCTCTGGTCTCAGGGGCGCACCACGATGATCGGCGATGTCTCCAAGCAGGATGCATCGACGGGCTTTCTTGACGCCTACGCCTTAAGCCTCAATGCCCATCTTCTTCCTCTGACGAAAAACAAAGACGCCCGGGTTCGCCTTAACGCCGCCATCGTTGCCGCAAGGGTGGCCGCCAAGGCCAAGAACGGCCGATTAGCGCCGGTGACGCTGGCGCTGCTGAAAGACAGTTCCGATGCGGTGGTTTTGTGGGCGCTGCAGAGCGCCAAATTCGTCGTGCCCCCCTTGCTTGCCATACAGGATTCAAAGGACGCCGACGACCTCGGGAAGGCGGTCGTGCAGGCCGCCCAAACGCACACCACGCCGTCGGTGATTGAGGAGGCCTATCACACGCTGCTGCTCGATCCGACGCCGCAGGGGCCCAGTCTGGTGGGGGACATCAGCCCGAAGGTATTGTCGAGCTTTTTGCAAAACACGCTGGCGTTGTATGATTTTCGCGTCAAGCTTTATGACACCGAGCCCGAGCCGCCCAAGGATTCGCAATTGGACACCGCCGCCACGGTCTTTCTGACCAGCGACAAGGTATGGGGCGTGCAAACCAAGGCGCAGCAGGGCCAAACCCTGGCGTTGATGCTGGCTTTGGCGCGCGGCGCCGCCAAGCAAAACGCCGCTGTTCCTTCGCCGGAGATGTTTGACGTCGTCAAGCGCACCGGTCAGGCACTTTCGGTGGTGGCCAACCGAATGCCCGGCCAAAAGGAATTCAGCGACGCCGCCAAGAAGCTTTCGCAGCTTCCCAACAGCGCCTCGCCCGATGAAATTAACCCCGCCCTGGACAGCCTGGAAGCGGCCATCAAAGCCCTGGGCCTGCCCACCCCTCCCGCCACGCCGACGCCGGAAAAATAAACCTGTCGTCGAAACTTGACTCGCTGCAGGAATAACTCATCGCCTGGGGGCGATCACGATCCGGCCGGCGCTGGAAGCGGGTGCGGAGCGTTTTGTTCCGGAGCCGCCGCCGGTGCCGAGGCGGCGAGGAATTTCTGGAAGCGGGCTTCGGGGATATGAGCGGTGAAGAACCCTGGCGCGCCGGAAGTCGCCCCGTTGTCCATCACGCACCAGCGCTGGCCCTCGTGAACCGGGGCGGCATCGTATATATAGATGCGGACGTTCTCGCCCGGTGCCCGCAAGCCATTGGGGGCGCACAAGTATGGCTTCTTGGAAACGGGACAGATCGTTCCCACTGCGACCCCGGGAATCGCGAATTGATTCAGTTCTGCGATATTCGCAGGGCCATGCTTGTATCTGCCGAAATATTCCAGCAACGGCCCTACCAAGTCCTGCATTTGCAGCGCGCACGGATCGAACGGATCCATGGTGTCTCGTGGCGGCGCGGTGTTGATCACCGTTTTGACGATTCGCGAGCCATCGGCCGAAGGCTGAGGCGAGTTGCCTGTTCCGTTTTGACCTTGAACGATAACCTGCGGATGACCCGGATCCTGGTTGCCATTTTGACATCCGCCGATCTGGCATCCGCCGGCTAGCGCCAGCAAAACCGCGCCTGCCAGCGGCAGGGCGCGGGTCGCACATCGTTTGGCACTGAATTTTTGCAGCATCATTTTCCTGGTACCGAAGAACCTGGCCGCGGAGCCGTCTCCGGATTGGTCTCCGTGCCACCCGATATATTAACCCCTTTGAACGGCTGCGTCGATGGGGGTGCCTGAATCTGAACCACATTGTCGGTGGGCTGGGTCGAGGGGATCACGTGGGTTTCGCCGGCCTTCAAATCCTTCATATGCTGCTCGAACACGCCTGGGTCAACCGCGCCGGTGAGCGTCTTGGAATGACGAAGCTCGTCCTCGGTGATGCCCTTAAGAACTTCCGGCGCCTGGGCGACGTGCGGCGTCAGGAAGATCACCAGTTCCGTCTTGCTCCGGTCCGTCTGCGTTCGCGAAAAGGCAGCACCCAGATACGGGATGTCGCCCAATAGCGGAATCTTGTTGATCGTCACCGTCTTCTGGTCCTGCATCATGCCGCCGATGACGACGGTGTTGCCATTTTTCACCGTCACCCGGCTTTGGGCCGAGCGGTTGTCGATGACCGGGGCCTGGATTCCATTGCCGATCGGAACCGTGGTGGCGGAGATCGCGCTGATTTCCGGCGCAACGTCGAGCGTCACCGCGCCGTCGGGATTAATGTGCGGCGTCACGTTCAAAATGATGCCGACCGCCTGATAGGTGATCGTGTTGATCTGCTGGCCGGTGTCGGTGATCTGGGTGTTGGTGATGAACGGGACTTCCTGGCCGATGGTGATGGACGCGAGCTGATTGTCGCTGGCAAGAATATAGGGGCGCGAGAGGACGTCGAGCCTGCCGTCGGTTGAGAGGGCATGCAGAACGGCGCTGAAATTGTCTTCGGTCAGGCCGACGACAAGGCCGCCTTCGGTTGCCTGTGCCGCCAGGCTATTCATGACGGCGCTGGCGGTTACTCCCTTGCCGCTGGCGCGCGTGCCGGTAACGTTCCAATCGGCGCCAATGTCATTGCTCCGGTCGCGGGTGACTTCCGCCACCAGCACCTTAATCAAGACTTGTGGCACCGGGCGATCCAGTTCGGCGATCAGGCGCATCACCTGCTCGCGATATTTGCTGGCGGTGCTGACCAGGAGGGAATTGGTGTCGTTATCGGCGACGACGATGACCTGGCCGACCAATTCGCTGGTGGCCTTGGCTGATGCGCCGGTCTGGCTGGTGGTGCCGCTGGCGCCGGTGGCGCGTTGTGTATTGGTGTTGCTGGTGAGAGGCTGGCCGAAGCTGCCGCTTGAACCGCCCAGGCCGCCGGAGCTGCCGCCCAGCCCGCTGCTTCCGCCGCGGCTTCCGGTGCCGCCAAAACCCTGATTGCTGCCGATGGAGGTATTGCCGGCGTTGCGGTTGGTGCTGCTGCCGCCGCCGCCGCCATTGGTTCCGGTGCTGAAAAGATTGCTCAGGGTCTGCTGGATGTCGGCGGCAACGCCGTTCTTCAGGTGGTAGATGAACAGGGCGCTTTCGGCAGACGGATTGGAGTCGAGTTTTTCCAGGATTTGCGAGACGACGCGCATGGCCTCGGATGGCGCGGTGACGACGACGGTGTTGGTGCGGTCGTCGGAGACGGCGTTGACCACCACGCGCGACCCGCCGGTGGTTGCGCCCTGGATTTCCGGTTGTCCGAAGCGGCCTCCCCCGCCGCCGCCCCCGCCACCGCCGCCACGGCCGCCGCGGCTGTTGTTGCTGGCTGGGGTTGACGTTCCGGTGCTGTCGCCGGTGAAGATGCTATTGATCAATTTGGCGGCACTGGCGGAGTCGGCGTAATTGAGCTGGAAGACCGTCACCTGGGAATGTGCCGCGGGGTCTTCGTCGAGCTTCTTTAGAATGTCCTCGATGATCTTCATCGTGTTCGGCGGCGCGGTGATGACCAGGGTATTGGAATTGTCGGCAGCGGCGGCGGTCACTTTTCCGCCGGTGTCGCTGGTTTCCTGGGCATTGGGTGGCTGGAAGCGGCGAAAGGGATTGAATGGCTGCTGATTTCCCTGCTGCTGTTCCGGTTGAAACACGCTGTTGATCAGTTTCGCGGCACTGGGGGCGTCGGCATAGTTCAATTGGAAAGTCTGGATGACCGACGTGACGGCCGAATCGTTGTCGAGGTCCTTGATGATCTGGTCGATGAGTTTCATCGTTTCATCGGGCGCCACAACGATAACGCTGTTGGTGCGATCGTCGGCGGTGGCGGTGACTTTGCCGACGGTTTTTCCCGACTCCGATCCTCCGCCTCCCCCGCCGCCGCCGGCGCCACTCTGCGCGCTTTCGGCAAAGATTGTCGTGATCAATTTTGCCGTCGCGGTTCCCGTTGCATATTTCAGGTGAAAAATCTTCACCCGCGATGCCATTCCGGTGCTCTTATCCAACTCGGCAACGATGGTCACCACGCGTTTGATGTTAGCCGCGGTGTCGGTCAGGATCAGGGTGTTGCTTCCCTGGTTGGACGTGAAATCCGCCTCGGCGCTGATCATCGGCGCAAGATCGGTGCGCAGCTTGACGGCGTCGATGTTCTTCACCGGGATGACCTGCGTCCGCCACGCCGCCGTATTGGGGATTTCCTCCGGATTAGACCCGGTAACCACCGGCAGGTGCTCGCGCTTCACTTCACTGATCTTCACGATCTTCAGGACCGTTCCATCCGGGCCGTCGGCAATGGCCGTCAGCGGCGTGGTCTGGTCGGCCAGCGCCTCATCCAGCATGGTGATGGCAACGTCGCCGGTGACGGGGGTCCGGCTGACAAGATTGATGCGGCCGTCGATCGGCCCGCTCTTCTTGACGGTGTATCCAAACGCCTCGGAGATAAAATCGATCACATGATCGAGCGGGGCATCCTTGAATTCGAGCTTGACGGCTTTGGCGACATGATTGGCGCGGACCGACGGCTCGGTGGTCGGGGCCGTCGTGGGAGCGTGGGCTGCGGCGCCAGCGCCGGCGGGCGTTGCGGGCGAGGGCGCAGTGGCTGGCGCGACAGAACTGGGCGGCGGAGGTGCGTTTCCCACAACGCCGGCGTTTTGCTCGGAAGGCTGGGGCGCGGCGGGTGATGCAGCCGGGGCATCGGCTGGCGCGGCCGGTGCTGCCGCCGGGGCTGATCCATCGGGCGCTGCTGGCCGGACGCCGGCGGGAGTTGGGACAGGAGCGCTTGGCGCGGGCGCGGGGTTGGTCTGGGCACCGTCTGCCGCAGGGGCAGCGGCCGCCGGCGCAGAGACTGCGGGCGCGGACGCGGGCGCTGCCGGTTTTTGCACGGGCGAGCCTGTGCCAGTGGGGGCAGGACCATCGGCCACCGCCGGGGCTTGCGCGCGGGGGCGGGTGGGAACGGTCTGGGCGCTGAGCAAGGCGCTGGCCGCCGCCATCGCCAGGATCGGCAATGTACGGGCGCAGCGGTCAATTCGTCGCGTCATGTTTTTTCCTTTTTCCGCGTGTTAATCAATTTGGATCGATGATGATGACGGGCAGATCATCCGCCTCGGGACCGGGACCGGGACCCTGGGGGCCTGGCTCGGTGGGCCGGGCCTCGGGGCGCTCGGTTGTCTCAGGACCCTGCGGGCCTTCGGTGCGGGATTTGTCTTGTTCGCCGTTGCGAGGGCGTTCCTGATCGCGGCTGCGTTCCCGATTGAAGCGGGAATCGGCATTGCGCGAGTCGCCGCCACGAGATTCGTTGGTGCGCGATTCGTTGCCGCGCGGGTCGCCGCCGCGGGACTGTTGGCCGCCGCGCCAAGGCTCAGCGCCGGGGCCCTGAGGCGTTGCGCCCGGAGGCGTTGCGCCGGGGGTGTCATGGTGAATCCAGCGCGAGGTGCGCTCCGATCCACCGGTCGTGGCCGACGCCATCACCGCGGGCATGTGGCCATCGAGCGCCTGTCCGATGATGACGCGTGAGACTTTGTTTTTCAGTTCGTAGTCGATGCCGTCGAGCGACATCGCCATGATTTTCCCGCGGGCGACGGTATCGCCGACGTGCTTGACGTACCCCTTGTTCTCGGTGGTCTGCTCGAAGAACGCGCTGAACACGCCGTCTTCCATCCCCACGCCGCGCAGGATATACCCGGCTTCGGGATCGGGGGTGACCCATGCCGCGGCGGGCTGGGTCGATGGAGTAGTGGTTGGCGGCAGGGCCACTGGCGTAGGCCTACGGTAAGCGATCGGCTGGGCGCGGCCGTCCCGCGAAAAGATGCTCCGCGTCAGAAGAATTTTGTACGGCTCGGCAAGCGTGACCGACGCGCCGGCCGCCACCGGCTTGGATGACTCATATCTCGGCGATTGGGGCCAGCCAGCCGCCCAGACCGAACCGGCACATCCGAGCAACAAGGCCAATGATCCGATTTTTCGAATGGTTTTCATAGCCGATCTCCTCGTAATGGAATGCCGTCAATGCCGGCGCGGGTGCGGCTGGATTTTTCAGCCTCGCAAATCGTCGTAACCGTCAATTCAAACGTGACCCAGTCCCTTCCCTCGGTGACCGGGTTGAGCGTCACCTTCGAGATGCGCAAGGGGAGGCTGGTGGTTTCGCACTGGAAAAGCAGCTTGGAGATGGTTGCCATCGTGCCCGTGCCGCTGAGCTTGAAGCTCATCGTGTCAAAATCGCCCGCGTGAACGGTCTGCCCGTCGTTGAGGGTTTTTTCGCTGATTCCGGAGGCGGGGACCCATTCTTCGATCGCGGTGTGGATCTGTCCCTTGGCCTGGCCCTGCGACTTCTTTAAGCCGTCCTTTACCATCTGGGCATATTCATGAGAGAGCCTGTTGCGCTCGTCGAAGATGGCCTGGATGCCCTTTTGCTGGGTTTCCAGAACGCTGATTTCGCCGGCGACGTCGTTGCGGTTGTTCACGTAGTGAATGAGCAGCCCGAAGACCACCGACACCGCCGCCAGCGCGCCGGCGCCGATTGCGATATATCGTTCTCGTTGAGACAGAATCATGGACGATCCACTTTCTTCAGTCGTCTTCAGCCAGGCAGCGGCACATAGTTGAAGCTGATCGTAAACGTATAGGGGAACTCGGCCTTGGTCTCGGGGTTGCTGTTTTCCTTGGCGCGGTCGGCACTGACGTTGCGGAACCGCGGGCTCTTGTTCAGGATGTCGTATAACGCGTTGGCCGAATCCTTGTCGACCGCCCGGCCATGAATCTCGCCTTTCATGTTCTCATCCAGCGTCAATCCGAAGATGAAAATCTTCGGCCTTTCTCTCACCACGAAAGGAATCGCATTCGTCAGGTCGGTGAAGCACGCGACATATCGCGGCTTACCTGTGTGCCAGTTGGCGGCGAATTTATTCCGTTCGATCTCCTTGCGAGCCGCCTCAACCTGCGACGGCTGGTTGTTGACGCTCTCTTTTTCCCCGGCGATTTTGTCCTGCAGCGCGTCGCGCTGGTTCTCCATGTGATTGAGGTTCACATACGCCATGATGATGGTCAGGACGATCACCACGGCGGCCGCGATTCCCAAGACCACCGGCCGCGGCAGGGCTGATTTTTTGGGCTCGGCCAGGCGGGGATGCTGGAAATCGACCGGGATCGCCCCTTCGGTCAATCCCGCCACCGCCAATGCCACCGCCCCGGCCCCGGCCTGCACGCCCTGCGGCAAATCGCCCGCGCCAAGCATCGCGAAATCGCCGCTACGGGCATGTGGGCCCAGCGCTTCGGTGACGGCCCTTCGGGCGGCAAGATCCAGGCCCGCATCATCCCACACCACCACCTGCCCGTGCGAATGGCCGTTGGTCGCGCCATTGGCTCCATTGCCGCTCCCGGCTGTTGTGCCGTTGCGCGGAAGCATCATCGCGGCCCGGCGGACTTCACCGGCCACCGATGCGGTAACCGCCATCGTCGAGCCCACATGCCGAAGCAGCGACGGGCTCGATCCGCGCTGGGCGGCCAGTTCAGTTCCCGACGGGGTGATGGAAAGCACCAGGGCGTCGCTCACCCCCGCCGTGGCGGCGCTGAGCACCAGCGACGTGGGCGTGATGGCGCGGATGTCGAGGCGCGCCGCCTCGGCCAATACCGACAACTGCTCCACGTGCCGCCTGGGCGTTGCGGCCAAAAGCACGTGGCTGGCCTGGCTGGCATGGGTTTGGCCGGCGTAGTCGTAGACGAGGTCTTTCAGCTCCGATGAAAATTCCGATTCGACCTGAAGCCGGAGCATTCCCGCCGCCAGCGAGGGATCGACCGGCGGAAGTTCCTTGCTCTTGGTCAGCACCCACTTGGCGGGGATGCCAAAGACGGCGGCCTTTGCGCTAAAGCCCTCGCGTTTGAGATACGCGGCCAGCGCGGTTCCCAGCGGCAGCGAGTCTTGCAACGTCACGCCGGCCGGGTAGACGAATTCACCTGCGCGGGAGATTTGCCGCTGCCCATCGGCAATCGACACCTCCGCGATGAGGATGGAGCGTTCGCCGATGGCCAGTCCCAGGATTTTATTTGCGCCAAACTTCTTCATTGAGGTCCACTCATTGTGTTTTCCATGCTTCGATGCGCCATTTCCCGAAAAAACATCAGGGCGACTGCGCTATGCCGTTGGCGGCGCCAGTCCCGTATCCTGAGATGGGATTGAGGACCTGATTCGCCTTCAACTGCGCGAGAATCTGCGGATCCAGCGGCCAGCCCAGGTATGTCAGATCCTTGCGATAAATAATGACCGGCGGGCTGCTGCGGGCGTCGACCACGATGCGGGCCCGCTTAAACGAACGCCCGTTGGCGCTCACCGCCACGATATCCGCCGAGTAAAAGAACGATCGGCCAGTGATCAGGCTGCCGATGTTCGCCAGCTTGGCGGGCGTCGTGATGGCGTTCATGATCCAGGTGTAATCGGTATTGGTGTTGGAAGCCGACCCGGTGGTGATCGTGCCCGCGCCGCCACTGGCGTTGGCAAGGATGGTCGCGCGCTCGGCGATGATGGCGGAGGCATCGGCGCTGGTGAGGCCCGGAAGGCACAGCAACACCTGCGTCGAGGCGGTGTTGATGTTAATCAGCCCCGTGGAGGTTTTGGACGTGGAGGTGGTGAGCGAGTCGGCGACCAATTCCAATTCCGCCTGCTTCATCCCGGTTTTTGCGGCAAAATCGAAGATGCTCTTAAACGTGCGGGCGGCCATGGCCCGCTGGATAATCTGCGCCACCCGGGCGGCGGGCAGCGCTTTGGTCAGGGCAGTGCGAAGCTGCGTGGTGTTCGTCAGCATGCTGATATTGATGCGCGCCTTGCCGGTGGAATCGGTGTTGGGCTCCTGACTCCAGACGGTGAGGAACGGGGCGATGCCGCGGCCGGTTCCGTTGACGCCGTTGTAGCTCTGCGCCGTCAGTCCGCCGCCCCCGAGTTCATTCTGGTCGAGCAGCCCATTATGATTCAGGTCGCTGCCGTAGAGAATGGAATCGGTCATGTCGCGGATAAGGTACAACTCATCGACGCTCTCGAATTTGGCGGCCTTGGCTGTATAGGGGCGCGGGCCGGTCTGGTAATAGCTGCTGTCGGCGCCCTGTCCCGTTGTGGCCGATGACGCCCCGCCACGCCACAGCACGATGCTGTCGGCGATCGGCTGGGTCATCTGCGGGAGCAGCGACAGCGCCGGGCTGGTGGCGACATTGAGATTCAGCTTCGACGCTTCATCGGTGATTCCATAGGCGGCGTAGTCCTGGGCATTGGGCGTCTGGTCGCTGTCGGGATACGGCTGCATGATCCAGAAATACCCGTTGCCGGAAAATGAGCCATCGGCGTCGGCGGGGGCGGATATTTGGATCTGCTCACACGGGGTCTGCATTACCGTGATGGCATCGCCGCCACAGGCATCGACGGCGGCAAGCACATATTGCTCAGCCCCATGCTCGATGCTGGAGGCCTGATCGGTGTACGCGCGATTTGCGGAGGCGACGACTTCCACGCGCATTTCGTGCGCGAAGATCAGCACCAGCGCCGCCAGAACGATGATGATCCACATCGCAGTGACAAAGATCATGCCGGCGCGGCGCGACGCGTGCAGGCCGGAGATCCCGGACGTGACACGGGCGGCTCGCCCGAGCGGGCGGCTGGGAAGAGTCCGGATCACTGGTTTCAAGTGCCCTGTAGCGGCGCTCCTCACGCATGGGCGGGACGCCCATGTCACCAACGACGGCTCAGCAACCACGGGGAGCGCAGCTATTTTGCAGCCATTAATCTTCATTGCGTTCCTCCCGTTCCCGTCGTGCCGGTGGTTCCGGTGGTGGAGGTGCTGTTGGATGCGCCAATGCAGGCAAGCTGGAATATCCGCGTGTAGGTGAGTTGCTTGGGCTGGTGGGTCTGGGGATCGATTTCGTCGGGAGATTCCAGCACCAGCGTCACCTGAACCGCCGTCGGCAGCGTATTGACCGGCTGCGAGGCGGTGGAATCCCACGACGTCTCCCAGGATTGCTGGTTGCTGTCATAGTACTCAAACGACAGCGACACCACATTCCGGCACAGCACCTCTTCGTCGCCCGTGCATGAGCCGTTGGCATCGGGCTGGATATATTGCGGCTGATATTGCGGATTGGTGTTGAGCAGGTTGTTCCACGTCCGGCGAACCAGCACGCCGGTGGGTGGTCCGCCGTTGGGGTTTGGGGTGGCACCCTGAGGCTGATAGGCGGTGAGGACGATTTCCTTGATGTCGCCGTTACCGACGGAAAGACCGTTGACCGAATGCACGGCTGCCGGGGAGGTGGTGAAGAAATCGAGGCGGTCGAAGTTGTCGCCGTTGTTTTGCGTGCCTTCAAACGCCTGCTCGAAGGTGCCGCGGGTTGGCGGGAGGGCTGATTCGATGTCGGTGCGGATGATCTCCAGAACCAGGTCGGCCGAGCGATTGGTGGCCGTGGAATTCTCCGCCACCTCGCGAGCGGCAAACCCGGTGTGCAGGCTGGCAATCAGCGTCACGATCATCACGGCGACGATCATCATGGCGATGGTCAGTTCCAGAAGAGTGAAGCCCCGGCGCGAGGAAAACCGCAATCGCGAACGGCGCAATTCCACCTTAAACGCCGGTTCTGAGGTACTCCCAAGAGCCGGGTCCGGGACGCAATGACCCGCGAAACTTGCAGGCACAGCAGGTGAGGAAAATGCTGAAGAACCCGGCTCTTCGGAGTACCTCAGAACCGGCGTCTGAGTCAGTGCAGATGGATTTGTCGGGGAAAACATCACGTCCCTCCCGTGCCGCTGGAGGAGGCGCTGGTGGAGGTGTTGGCGCTGACATAGATAAGAGTGGAGGCAGTGGTGGAGCGCTGCAGGCCGGCTTCCAGCCAGGTGACGTGAACATCCAGCTCGTAAAGCGTGTTGGACGCCGGCACCCCCATGTTTTGTGCCCAGGTATTGACCTCCGCATCCCATGAGAAGGGGCTCGGGCTGCCATTGAGCTCGGCAGGGAAAGTTCCACTGGTGGCGGGCAATTGCAATGACGTCCCGGGCGTTCGCAGGGTGGTGGCGGACAGTTCGTTGAGTTTTGCCTCGGCCAGCGCCGCAGCCAGCGATCGCTGCTGTGAAACAACCGCCGCCCGGGTTGTCATCATGAGGCCCTGCTGGATGGCCGGCAGCGCGATCGCCATCAGCAGCAACGTGGCGAGCACTTCAACGAGCGTGAATCCCCGCCGGGCGATTGGCCGGGCCGATCGCGTCCCATCCAGCGCGCGCGCCGCCACGGGCGAAGCAATGCAGGCGAAACTGGAGCTTGTCGGATTCATGATGTGCTGCTGTTCGATCCTGTCTGCCTGACGCGCCATGGGCCGATCGCGCCGTTGTTCTCACTGCCGTCTTATTTCGCCGATATCTACCGCGCCGGCGCGGGGGACGCGTTTTGTAGAAGGGTCTGTTCCATCTGCTTCTCGTCGTTGCTCAGCGCGTGATATTCCTCGGTTGCCGACAAGGTCCCGACTTCGATTTTCTTGCCGGTGGAATCGGTGACCAGGACGGTTCCCGGGTCGGTTCGGCCCGTCGAGCGAAACTCCACATACAAACCATCCGGCTGGGGCTGAAAGTTGCAGGTGAAGTTCACGCCGGCGGGGGCAACAAAATGCCGTCCTGTTTCGGCGCCCAGGTCGTTGAACACCGTCACCTGGGTGCCGACGGCCGTTCCCAACCCGCCCGATTGCACCTCCTGCAGGGCGTTTTCGTATGAGGCGCCGCGCTGCACCGTCAGCCAGTATTGCCCGTCTGCGGGGCTGAAGTTAAGCCGGTACGAAACGCCCTCGGTAATTGCCTGGGTGCGCGCCCAACGCGCCAGTGCCACGACCTGGTCGGCAGTCTCGCCAATGCGCTGGCTGCGCTCGAAGTTGGCGACCGACGGGACCGCGATGGTTGCGATCACCGCGATGATCGCCAGCACGAGGATCAACTCAATGAGCGTGAAAGCCTGGGAGAAGTTGGGACGGGGACGGCTCATGTCTACTTCTTTGCCTCCACCGACCAGTTGTCGAGATTCTCCGTCGCGTGCTTTCCGTCGCCGTTGGAGGAGAGATCGTAGCTGTCGGGGTTATGCTGCCCGGGGAACACATAAACGTAAGCGTGGTGCCAGGGATCGCTGGGCAAACCCTTCTGGACATAGGGCCCCTTCCAGTCGGGCTGGTTTTCGGTGTTGGTCACCAGTGCGTCCAGCGATTGCGGATAGGACTTCACATTGGCGCGGTACATATCCAGGGCGGTGCCCAGGGTGGCAATATCGACCTTGGCCTTGGTTTCGTCGCTCTGGCCGAAAATACTGCCGAAGTTCAACACCACGATGCTGGCCAGCACGGCAAGAATCACCAGCACCAGCAACAACTCGATCAGGGTAAACGCTTCTCTTGTTCCACGACGGCGGCGAACGGTTGACATGACAAAACTCCTCTGTGCTTCTTGGTTAAACTACTTACGGACATTGACCAGATCATTCAGCTTGAAGATCGGCAGCAACATTCCCACCACGATCGTGCCGATCAGTGCGGCCATCACAAACAGCAGCACCGGCTCAGCCACGGAAACCAGCATGCGAAGCTGCCGATCGAGATCTCCCTCATACGATGCCGACACCCGGACCAGTTCTTTATCCAAGCGACCGGTTTCCTCGGCGACGGCGATGGTTTCGACCACCGAAGCGGGGAACAGCTTGGCGTTGTCGCCCAGGCTTCGCGAGAGCGACTGCCCGCGCTGCACTTCCTCGATCGCCAGATAGACCGTGTCGGCCAATGTCTGGTTGCCGATGGCCTCGCGGGCCACGCGGAGTGATGCCACCAGCGGCACGCCGGCCCCGATCAGCGTGCCAAGCATTCGGCTGAAGCGCACCAGGGCGAACTGAGCGATGATGGTGCCGAGGATGGGGATGGCGAGATAAACCTGTTCCTTGCGGCGGCGGCCGGTGTTGGTCTGCATCGAGCGGTGGAGGAAGAATCCGCCGACGCCCAAAACCACCGCCAGCACCAGTGCATATTTGCTGGCCACGACGTTGCTGGCGAAGATGATGGCCTGGGTGAGGGCCGGTAGCTGTCCGCCGAGTTCGGCGAAGATGGTGCTGAAGCGCGGGATAAAAAACGTGAGCAGGAAGACGACCACCAGCACCGCCATGATGGCCAGGATGCAGGGGTAAATCAGGGCGGCTTTCACCTTGCCCTTGAGGTCCTGCTCGCGGGTGCGGAACTCGGCAATCTGCGAGAGCACCACATCGAGAAACCCGCCTGCCTCGCCCGCGCGAACCATCGCGACATAGACAGTGGAGAAGTTTTTGGGAAACTTCGCCATCGCGTCGGCCAGGGGTGTTCCGCCGATGACGTCATCGTGAATCGCGCCCCACAAATACCGGGCTGCGGGGTTGGACGCCTCGCGGCGCAGCAGGCCCATGGCCCGGCTGAGTGGAACGCCGCCCGCCAGCAAGTTCGCCAGCTCGCGAGTAAACGCCTCGACGGCTTTTTGCGAGACTTTTCCCGGATGGGCGGGAAGCTGGGCCTTGCCGCCGCCAGTCGTCGCGCCCGGCCCGGTCGCTTGCTCGTTGAGCTGCACGGGATGCAGGCCCTGGGAGACCACCTGCGAAATGGCCGCCGATCGGCTATCCGCCGACACGGTGCCCGAGGCTTGCCGCCCGTCTCTTCCGATCGCTGTGTAGGCAAAAACTGACATAGGGTTGCAAACGTTCTGTGTTCGGGATTTTGCCGCGACAAAATCCTGCTTGCCGCGACTGGCACGTGGGCGTAGCTGCCGATTCCGGGCTGTCTCGAATTTCGGTGGGCGAGTACGCCCACCCTACGTCGCTTTGGCGTCTTGCGTCAAAAAACGCACGGGCGGGACGCCCGTGATACGGGAACTTACCGTTCGGCGCCAACGGCGGCGATCAGCTCGTCGCTGACAGCGCCGGCGGCGTGGACCTCGTCCTTGGTCATGCGCAAAACCTCTTCCACCGTCGTGCGCCCTTCGCGAATCAGCCGCCAACCATCCTGACGCAGGCTCTTCATTCCTTGTTCGATGGCAACCTTGCGAATGTCGCGCGAGCTGCTGCGATCCAGCACCAAAGCCCGGATTTCATCGGTGATCGGCATCATCTCAAAGCAACCCTGCCGCCCGCGATAACCGGTACCCTGGCAATTGCGGCAGCCGCGTCCGCGATAGAGCACTTCCGGCACTTCATCGCCAAACTCCGGCCGCAGTTTGTCCACTTCCGATTGCGGCTCCTCGGCCTTGCAGTTCTTGCAGATCAGCCGAACCAGCCGCTGCGCCGCCACCATTTCCAATGACGAAGCCACGAGGTACGGCTCGATGCCCATGTCGATCAGCCGGGTTGTAGCGCCCGGGGCATCGTTCGTGTGCAACGTGCTAAAGACCAGGTGGCCCGTTAGCGATGCCTGCACAGCGATTTCAGCGGTTTCCTGGTCGCGAATTTCACCTATGAGACAGACGTCCGGATCGTGGCGAAGGATCGCGCGAAGACCGGCGCCAAAGCTCAGGCCCGACTTGGTGTTGACCTGAATCTGATTGATGCCGCGAAGCTGATATTCCACCGGGTCTTCGATCGTGATGATCTTCAAATCCGTCTGGTTGATCTTCGACAACGCCGCATAGAGCGTGGTTGTCTTTCCAGAACCCGTCGGCCCGGTCACCAGAATAATTCCGTGCGGCAGATCGAGCACGCGCTCCCAGCCCATTCGATCGCGTCGGCTGAAACCCAGGTGTTCCAGACCCAAAATAGTATCGCCGCGATCGAGAATACGCAGCACGACGGCCTCGCCGTGAATCATCGGAATCACCGAGACGCGCAAGTCGATTTCCCGCCCCGCCACCTTCAGCCGAATACGCCCGTCCTGCGGCAGGCGCTTCTCGGCGATGTCGAGATGGCTGAGAATTTTAATGCGCGAGACAATGGCCGCGTGAAACTTGCGGACCTGCGGCGGGATGCTCGCTTCCTGCAATACGCCGTCGACGCGATAACGGATGCGAAGCTGATTTTCGAATGGCTCGACGTGAACGTCAGTGGCCCGCGATTCCAAAGCCTCGGCCATGATCTGGTTTACAAACTTAATGATGGAGGCGTCGTGGGCGGCATTGGTGGCAGAGGTCAGGTCCAGATCGTCTTCGTTGGTTTCGATGACGGTGACTTCATCCGCCTCCCCCATCGACTGCAATGTATCGGCTCCGACGCCAAGAATGCGCTTGGCGGCGCGCTCAATTTCCCCGGCGGGCGCCAAGGCCGGCCGCAGTTCCAGGCCCGTTGCCAGGCGAAGCTCGTCCAAGCCGCGGGTGTCAAACACCCGGCTGGTGGCAACCAGCACAGCACCCTCTTCCTCGCGAAGCGGCAGGAGCCGATGCTCGATTAGAAGCCGGGCGGGGAATTTCGCCAGCAGCTCCTTTTCCGGGGTGACGCCTTCCAGGTCCACATAAGGCATCAGGAACTGTTCGGCGAAGTAGCGGAGCACTTTTTCCTGCCGAACCGCCTGCTCGCCGGCACCGGGGGCGTTGCCCAGATTCAGCGCATCGTCGAGGGTTGCACCCTCGGCAAGGTGTTGGCGAACCAGAAGAGCGGCCTCTTCTGAGAGTAGTTCCTGCTGTTGAAGCGTCGCGACAATATCCACGTAGTCAGGTCCTTCAAAACAAAAGAGTTCTGATAATGGGTGAGTCCCGCGACAGGTGCGGAATATTCCACTTGTTCCGGCGTTGGACGGCCACAGCGTAATCTGGCAGAGACCGATTCATTCCCGGACGTACTTCGCGAATCCAAAACCCAGCCGTAACCCGCGGCCATTCCTCATACTGCCCAATTTGCCCACCCGTTGCACGCGGCGGGTTGGCCACTCTCCGTTCGCGGACCGCTCAACGCCAAACCTTCATCCCCAACCTCCTATCGGCGTCCCATAAACCGCCGTCGCACTTCCGGGCAAACTTTGCCCAGGTCATACAGGCGTTGGCGTCAAGTCAGACGGTAGATCGCCGATAAAAGCGCTGGACCTCTCATTTTGACGGTCCTCTCTTTTGGAGCCGATGTGCCGCAAGATCGAGCCGACCAACCTCAGACCACTCCGCGCATCCGATTGCTGACCAAAGGCGAGGGGGCGATCGGGCCGGCGGCGCTGGCGATGAGCGGATTGCTGGTCTGCTCGCTGCTCGCTGTCTATTGGGTTGCGCGGGCGGCGGCAAGAACGCCCTGGCATGGCGGTCCCAGGCCCGATAACCTTCCGGCCATCGGCGCTATCGCCGCCGCGGGATTGACCGTCCTGTGGCTCATCTACCGGCGTCTGCGGGCGCGGCTCAGCGCGGTGCTGGCGGTGCATGCGGCATTATCCGCCGCCGCCGCCGGTGAAAAAGAACCCGCCCTGCTGTTCGTTGACGGGGAACTTGGGCCTGAGGCTTCGGCATGGAACCGCCTCGTCGCCGACACCGACATCGTTCGCCGCCAGGCAGTCGCCGACCGCGCCAAGCAGATCCTCGAACGCCGCCATGACTCCGCGGCCGACGGCAATTCCATTTGCGACATCCTGCCGCAAGGCATCATCGTTCTGGGGACCCATGGCCAGATTTCCTACGCCAACGGGGCAGCCGCTTCATTCCTGCGTTTGAGGCGCGACGAATTGAGCGGCGCGGATTTCGCCAGGAAAGTGGGAATCGAAAGCGTCACCGCCGCCGTGGCGGGCATGCTTCAAAGCCCCAATCGCCGACGCCAGGTGCTCGACGTCGAGCGCCGCGCCGACGACGGCGATTCAGTGTTGCGCTTCATCATCCGCCCGCTGCGCAGCGAAGACGCCGGGGCCGTCCTCATCGTCATTGAGGACATCACCCAGCAGCGCTGTGCCGAGTCGGCCCGGCATCAATTCGTCGCCCAGACCACCCACGAGCTGCGCACGCCGCTGACCAATATCCGGATGTACACCGAACTGGCGATCGACGAAGGGGAAACCGATAGCGCGCGGCGCGCCAACTGCCTGAACGTAATTAACGCCGAGTCGCGGCGGCTGGAGCGGATCGTCAGCGGAATGCTCTCTGTCGCGGAGATCGAGGCCGGCTCGATGACCCTGGCGCGCGATGACGTTCGCCTGGAAGGACTTCTGGACGACCTCAAGGCCGACTATCAGCAGTCGGCGGCGGAGAAGAAGATCAACCTGGTGTTCGAACGGCCGGTGAGGCTCCCGGTTTTCAAGGGCGATCGGGACAAGATTCTGCTGGCGTTGCACAACCTGATCGGCAACGCCTTGAAATACACCGCCGAGTCAGGCCGCGTGGAAATTGCCCTTGAGTCCAATGACAAACACGTGACTTTCCGGGTCAAGGACACCGGGTTCGGCATCAGCGAAGCCGACGCCGAGCGAATCTTCGAGCGATTTTACCGGGCGAAGGACCCGCGCGTGATCAAGCTGGTGGGCAGCGGAATCGGCCTGGCGCTGGCCCGCGAAGTTGTGCGACTTCACGGCGGCGACATCACCGTAGAAAGCCGCTTGAACCAGGGCAGCACATTCACGCTGACATTGCCGGTGAATTGAGTGCCGTAGGGTGGGCGCACTCGCCCACCATTGCGGCGTCGCGACGAAGGTGGGCGAGTACGCCCACCCTGCAAAATTGACAACGCGTAAAAATGCGAATCGAGGAGCAACAACACGGCGCCGTCAAAATCATTACGCCGCAGGGCGCTTTGGTGGAGGCCGATGCGCCGGTGATCAAAGGCCGGCTGCTGGAATCGTTGCTCTCCACGCATGGGCGGTTCGTCGTGGACCTGTCGGCAGCGCCGTTTGTCGACAGCAAGGGGCTTGAAGCGCTTTTGGACGTCAGTGAAGAGATGGCGCGCTCGGGACAAACCCTGCGGATTTGCTCGGCCAACAAGACCATCCGTGAAGTGCTCGACCTGACCGACCTCGCTCCGTTGTTCGACCAGTTTGACGATGTCACCTCTGCCGTCAGGAGCTTTTTGTGAACCCCGCCGGGCATGGCAAGGCCGACATTCCCCAAGCCGCCCATCCGTCGGCGCCAAGGCGTTTGCGCCTTGGCGAAGCACTGATCCAGCAGGGCCAGCTCACGCCCGAGCAGCTCGACAAGGCGCTGGCGCTGCAAAAGACCAGCGGCAAGATGCTCGGCGAAATCCTCATCGAGCGCGGCCTGATCAGCAACACAACCCTCGTGCAAATCCTTTCGCGCACGCTCGGCGTGAAAGGATGCCAGCTTCGCCACGGGCTGGTCGATCCGCCGCTTCTCAAAGCCATCGGCGCTGACGAAGCCGAGCGGCTGCTGGCGCTTCCGATGTTCAAAGTCCGCCAGACGCTGGTCGTGGCGATGACCGAGCCGCTGTCGCTCCCGAAGATTGACCGGCTTCGCCAGCTCACCGGCTGCAAGATCCGCCCGGTGTTGGCGCTGGAAGCCAACATCCGCGAATACATCAAGAAATACGCCACCGGCGACTCGAACATCGACGCGTTTCTGACCTCGCTGACCGATGAAGCCGTCGCCATCATCGAAAGCGAATCGGTGGATGACGGCCCGGCCGCCGAGATCGACAAGATGGTGGACGGCAGCCCCATCGTGAACCTGGTGAACGTCGCCCTGCTGACGGCCATTCGGGGCAAGGCCAGCGACATTCACATCGAGCCGGAAAAACGGGGAACCCGCATTCGCTATCGCATCGACGGCGTGCTGCGCGATTTGATGAAGCCCCCCGCCGGCATGCACTCGGCGATTGTTTCGCGCGTGAAAGTCATCGGCAAGATGGATATCGCCGACAAGCGCCTGCCGCAGGAAGGCCGGGTTCACATTATTGCCGAGGGTCGCGAGATCGACCTTCGCGTCAGCAGCATGCCGACGCTGCTCGGCGAAAAGCTGGTCATCCGAATTCTCGATAAATCCAACCTGCGCGTGCGGCTGGAAGACCTGGGCTTTCGCGATGAGCCGCTGGCGGCGTTTCACAAGATGCTCGATCAGCCGCACGGGCTGGTGCTGGTGACCGGCCCGACCGGCAGCGGAAAAACCACGACGCTCTATTCGGCGCTGGATCTGGTTCGCACGCCGGAACTGAATATTGTGACGATCGAAGACCCGGTCGAATATCAGCTCGATCTGGTCAACCAGACCCATGTGCATGAGGCGGTGGGCCTGACCTTCGCGCGGGCGCTGCGAAGCATTCTTCGGCAGGATCCCGATATTATCATGGTCGGCGAGATTCGCGACCAGGAAACCGCACGCGTGGCCGTGCAGGCGGCCCTCACCGGGCATCTGGTCCTCGCCACGCTGCATACCAATGACGCTCCCGGCGCGGTTGCCCGGCTACTGGACATGGGCATCGAGGCGTATCTGCTTTCCAGCGCGCTCAACGGCGTCGTCGCCCAGCGCCTGGCGCGCAGCATCTGCCCGGCGTGCGCCACCAAATATTACCCCAGCAGCGAGGAACTGAACGATGCCGGCCTCGGTGACCGCGCCGGCCGGGCGTTTCGAAAAGGGGTCGGATGCCCGCAATGCCACGACAGCGGGTTTCACGGCCGCTTTGGCATCTATGAAGTCATGGCGATCACGCCGGAGCTTCGGCGGATGGTCCATCGCGCCGTTCCATCGCACGAATTGCGCGAGCAGTTCCGCCGCCAGGGCGGGCGAACGCTGCGCGAGGAGGGAATTTCCGCCGCCGTCGAAGGCTTGAGCAGCCTCGATGAGGTTCTGCGCGTGACGCACAACGACGACTTGATGTGCAACGATCCCACTGCCACGCCGGCGTGGGAGGTCGCATGAAATTCGCTTATTCCGCGAGCGGCCCGGGAGGAAAAACCGAAGCCGGCGAGATTGACGGCGGCGACATCGTCGAGGCGATCGAAGGGCTTCGGCGCAAGGGGCTGGTTGTCTCAAAAATCACCCCGGCTGCCTCGCGCGGCGGGTTTGTCCGGCGGCGAATGGGGCGAGGGCGAATGCTGCGTAACCTGGCGATGTTCACCCGCCAGCTTTACGTGCTGACCAGCACCGGAACGACGCTGGTTGATGCCCTGCGCTCGCTGGAACGGCAAAGCCGCGATCGCGCCTGGCGCGAGGTGGTCGGCGAAGTGCGCGACAAGGTGGAGCGCGGCGTGCCGCTGTCTGAGGCCATGTCGCAACACCCGCAGTGCTTCGATGCCGTTTGCCGAAGCCTGATTTCCGCCGGCGAAAGCGGCGGCGGGCTGGACAAGATGCTCGACCGCGTGGCAATGCTCTCGCGAAAGCAGTTGCAGCTTCGCACCGCGATCATCGGCGCGATGACCTATCCGGTGCTGCTGATTTTCATCGCGATGGGCGTGCTGGCCTTGATGCTGGTTTTCGTGTTGCCGCGATTCGCGGGGCTGTTCGAATCGATGAACGTGCCGCTCCCGGCCACCACGCAATTCCTCATGGACCTCAGCGCGTTTTTGCAGGCGTGGTGGTGGGCGGTGGGAATCGGCGTCGTGGTCGCGGGCGTCGGGGCGAAATTCTGGGCCGCCACGCAAAGCGGCCGGGCCGTTGTGCACAAGGCCGTGCTGTATGCTCCGGTTGCCGGGCGGCTTGTGCGGTCATTGCAAATTGCGCGGATCATCCGCGTGCTGGGCGTATTGGTGGCCGGCCGGGTGCCGCTGCTGCAATCGCTTGGCCTGGCGAGATTGTCGGCGGGAAATCTGCTCTACGCGAAACTGATGGCCAACGCCGAGGCGGCCGTCATCGGCGGCTCGACCATCAGCAGCGTGCTGGCCGAAAGCGATCTGGTCGAGCCATCGCTGTGCGAGGCCATTCGCAGCGGCGAAAAGAGCGGCGAAATGGCCTCACTGCTTTTGAGCATGGCCGATTTTCTCGATGAGGAAAACGAGGTCATGGTGCGATCGCTCACCAGCATCCTCGAACCGATGATCCTGATCGTGCTCGGCGCGGTCGTCGGCCTGGTGGCAATGAGCATGTTCCTCCCGATGTTCGACATGACCTCCATGACACAAAGGAGATAGGCAAAAAGCAAAATGACCCATTTTTGCCGCTTGCGGCTTCGCGAACCAACAACGCCAGCCCATCGACGAATTTCCGCAAAACCAAATCCCATGAAGTTCCGCTCCTCCCAACCCCGCAGATCGCCCATCGGCATCGACGCCGGCCCGCGCTATTTCGCCGCCGTGCAGATGGACGAAGAATCCCCGCGCCCGCGCATCGCCGCCGCCCTCCTGCTGCCGCGCGAGCAATTCAGTGCCCCCCTCTCACACAGCGAGATAAAACCTCTCCCCACTATTCTTCGCCGCGCCGGCTTTTCCGGAAACAAAATCGTCCTGGCCGCCCCGCTCGACAAGCAATTCGGAGGCATCCTGGAAATGCCTTCATCCGATACATCCGCCTACACCCAGATTTCCCGCATCGAGCTGGCGCGCACCAACCGCTGCGCGCCCGATTCACTGGAGATGGATTGCTGGCCCGTCCCCGAAATCGCCGGAAAATCCGCCGCCCACGTCATGGCCGTCGGCTGCCGCCATGACGATGCCTCGAAACAGCTCGATCTTTTCGAATCGGCTGGTTTCGACGCCCATGCGCTGGACATTCGCGCAGCGGCACTCTCCCGGGCGGCGGCGCTGCTGCCGCCATCGCCCGGCATGACCGCGATCCTCGATATCAGTTGGCCGGCGACATTGCTGGTATTGGTTTGCGACGGCGATGTGGTCTTTGAGCGAAGGCTGGCGGATACCGACCTGCAGCGCGTCCACGAGGCACTGGTGCAGCGCCTGCACGTGGAGACGGAACTGGCCGATTATTTATTACTGGAGGCGGGCCTGGACGCCATGCCCGGCGACGCCCCCGCCGCCCGCAGCGCCCGCACGATTTTATCGGGCTATCTCGACGGTTTGGCCACCGAATTGGCGACTTCAATGGGCTATGCCACGGAAAAATACGACGGCGTGGCGATCATGCAGTTGTTGCTGTGCGGCGACGCCGCGGCAATGCCGGGCATCTGTTCGCGTCTGGGCGATCGCCTGAAGCTGGCGACCAGGACGATTTCGCCGGCTGACCTGTGCACCGCCGCACAACCAGTGCAGGCAGGGCAATCCGGGCCGGCGGCGGGAAATTCGCCCGCGTTGGCCGCGGCAATGGGATTGGCGCTTTGACCATGAAACGTGTGAACCTCATCCCCGCTCCGCGACTCGAGCAGCGGCGCTGCCGCGCGCATGCACGCCGTTGCGTGAAGGCGTGCAGCATCTACACCTTGTTGGCGCTGCTGGCGGCGGTGGGATGCCGATTCGCCTGGAACGATGACACCGACGCCGCCGAGCAGCGGCTCGCCATCGCCGATGCCGACGTGCAGCACATCGATGTCGCGATCGCCAGGTGCCGATCCGACCTCAATGCGGCGAAAGTTTCGCTGGCTGTCAATTGCCAGTTGGTTTCGCAGCCGGATTGGAGCCTGCTGCTGAAGCTCCTGGCCGCCTTGAACGGGGATGCGGTGGTGCTCAAATCGGTCGCACTAGACACCCGCGCCGAGGCGGCGGCATCGGTCATCCCGGTGATCCAAACCTTTTCATCATCCGGCAAGTCAACCAAGCCGCTTGCCGCTGAGCCCAAGCGCGCGGTGCGGCTGATCCTTATCGGCACTGGGGAATCGCAGCTTGCCGTCACGCAATTCGTGGTGCGCCTTGAAAAGACCGGCTTGTTCGACCGCGTTATCGTCGCCGACACCGGCCGCGAGACATTCATGGCCGGCAGCGCTATCTCGTTTCGCCTGGAATGCATCTTGAAGGAGGGGGAAAAATGAAAACGCAGGCATTGCAAACCTGGCAGATTTACGGCATCGGCGGCCTGGCGTGTGCGGCAGTTACATTTTGCGCCTGGAACTTCATCGCCGGCCCCGCGCTCGCCCGCCATCAGCACGGCCGCGACCTGAAAATCGAAATGCTCGACCGGCATCGGCAGTTGCCCAAGCTATCCGCCCAGCTCACCGTCACCCGCCGACAGGCCACGGCCGTCCATGAAATGGTTGAGCAAACTCACGTGGCGCTTCAGCCCACCACCGCGCTCAACCAGCGCCTGGCCCAGATCGAAAGCCTGGCCGGCGGATGCGGCGTAAGCCTCGACGAAGTCCGTCCCGGCGACGGCATCGCCTGTTCACATTATCAAAGTGTCCCCATTCGCCTCAGCGGCTCTGCCGCCTACCCCGCCTGCGCCGAATTCCTGCAGCGCCTGCACGCCACGTTCCCTGATGTCGGGGTTAAATCGATGGACCTCGCCGCCGCCAATTCCGCCAAAACGAGCGGCGCGACGTTTCGTGTGGAATTGATCTGGTACGCCAAGAGTTCGTGAGGATCGTCCCGGTGCGCAAGAATCCCCCCTCGCTTTCAGCTCGTCCACAGCGGAATTTCCCGTATCACG
>DASRRM010000472.1:0-8084 GCA_035695715.1 Tepidisphaeraceae bacterium | reverse complement strand
ATCCGTACAGGTTACTTTCGGCCAGAGCTTAAACGACCCATGTTAAGAATGCGCTAGCGTCTTCATAAGCAACGTCACTTCGTCGTATGCAACAGCTCATCGCGCTGCAATATTTCCACGATCGGCTTTCCCTCCACCACTTTCGTATTAATCGGAATTCCCATCACCCAACTAACCGTGGCAAAGGTGTCTTCAGTATTGATCTCCAGCTTCGGATAGGTCGTCAAATCCAGGTTCTTGCGAATGCCCGGACCAACCGCGATCCACGGTATGTGCCGGCTGCGCGGATCGTCCGGCCCATGCGTGCGGCCTGCGCCGCCATGATCGGCCGTGAGCAGAATAAACGTCGAGTCCAGCAGATGCTCCTCCTCCAGCGCCTGCAACACCATCCCCACGCATGCATCGGCCCCTTCGATCGTCTTGATCTGGTCCGGCGTGCCCCAGCCCATCTTGTGCCCGATGTTGTCCGTGCTGGGAAAATGCACGAACATCACCTGCGGCTTATGCTCGTGAATCAGCTTCA
Source organism: Tepidisphaeraceae bacterium (assembly GCA_035695715.1). GTDB lineage: Bacteria > Planctomycetota > Phycisphaerae > Tepidisphaerales > Tepidisphaeraceae > RYN-428. The sequence goes on along the minus strand of DASRRM010000472.1, from coordinate 7,561 downwards.
CCGCCTCAACAACCACGTCCTTATCCTCGGTCTTGGCCGACTTGGGAATGTAAAACCAGTCCACCGTGCCCGGCTTGTTCAGCGTTTGAAACTTGTTCTTCCCCGCCGCCATCGCCGTCGTGAATCCGGCATGATGCGCCACCTCGAACAACGTGGGAACCGACGGATAGACCGGCTTGCTAAACGGCAGTTCCTTGTTCCAGAAAATCTCATGGCGATTGGGCGAAACGCCGGTCAGCATGCTGGTGTGCGACGGAAGGGTAATCGACATGGCCGTTGTGCGGGCCCAGAAGCTGAAGCTGCCGGTTTGGAAGAGATGGTGCATATTAGGCGTATTGGCACGCAGCAGCATATCGGGGCGAAGGCCGTCGATGCTGATCACCAGGGCCTGGTGAATCGCCTCGACGGGCCGGGTGGTGGGGCCGACGGGAAATGTCGTCGGCGCAACCGTCGGCTGCGTTTCCGGCTCATCCGGCTCGGTGGCCGGGCGCGTGGTTTGCGCCGAGGCCGAGATGGCAAACAATAGAACGACTGCTGCGAACAAATGGCGGCTCATGCTTCTCCCGTGGGTATTTTTCCTTCTGCGATGTTGTCATCGGTCTCTACGCACGTCAATCGCATCGGTTGCGGCGAATTGGCTCGCGCAGCATTCATATTGAATGTGCAATGCGTGCGGAATTCATTGTGATGACGAACCGCCGCCACGTTTTCAGCGTGGCACGCGCGACACGATCGGCGGGGGGGTCTTGACGTATCATGGGCGTCTCGCCCATGTCTGGCAGTACCATTGCCCACGGGCGAGACGCGCGACAAGACGCGCGAGACACCCATCATACCGTTGAAGAATTGCCCGCCGACCCCGTGATTATCGGCCTGCTTCCCGATCGCCGCAGGCATATCCTTGTGTGGATCGGATGATAAGCCGATTATCACCGGTCCGGTGCAACCTCAGATGGCGAATACAGATATTCACCCACAACCCGTGCCCGCTGCCTCCGAAGCGCCCGCGCTTCAGCCGCCCCTGTGCGTCGACCTGGACGGCACGCTGCTGGCCTCCGATTCGCTGTGGGAAGCATTGCTCCTGCTCGCGCGCAAGCGGCCACTCGATTTGCTCAAAGTTCCCGTCTGGATCGCCGGCGGAAAATCGCACTTCAAGGAACAACTCGCCGGCCGGGTGGCGATCGACGTCACCCATCTGCCTTACCGGCCCGAGGTGCTGCAATGCCTGCGTGAGGAGAAAGCCGCCGGCCGGCGAATCGTGCTGGCAACCGCATCGCATCATAAAACCGCCGACGCCATCGCCGGCCATCTCGGGCTGTTTGACGAAGTCATCGCCAGCGGCGCGGGGACAAACTTCAAAGGCAGCGCCAAACTCGCCGAGTTGGAACGCCGCTTCGGCAAAGGCAATTTCGACTACATCGGCGATGCATCGGCCGACCTGCCCGTCTGGCAAAACGCCCGCCGGGCCTATGTCGTGGCGGCCAGTGCGGGCGTCGTGAGAAAGGCGCAATCGGTCTGCAAGCCGCACCAGGTCTTCCCCGTCACCGGCACCGCCAAGGCACTGCTCAAAGCCCTTCGCCCGCATCAATGGGTGAAGAACTTCCTGCTGTTCATCCCGCTGATCCTCGCCCACCAGATCACCGACCTCCACAAAGTCGCCCAGGCCTTGCTGGCGTTCGTTTCCTTCAGCTTCTGCGCCTCGGCCATCTACATCATCAACGACCTGCTCGACCTCGAATCCGACCGCAGGCATGCCACCAAGCGCCGCCGTCCCTTTGCCGCCGGGAACCTTTCCGCCGTCACGGGCCTGCTCATGTCGGCCGGCTTGCTGCTCGTCGCCTTCGCGCTCACGTTTGCTTTGCCGATCCATTTCGCCGGCTGGCTGGCGGTCTATCTCGCCCTGACCACCGCCTATTCCTTCTGGCTGAAGCGCAAGCTGCTCATCGACGTCATCCTGCTGGCCGGGTTATACACCCACCGCATCATCGCCGGGGCGGCGGCGGTCGATGTGCCGCTGACCATGTGGCTCCTCGCCTTCTCCATGTTCTTCTTCCTCAGCCTCGCCTTCGCCAAGCGCTATTCCGAACTGATCCAGGTCGAAGAGTCCGGCGAAGACCAAATCCACGGCCGCGGCTACCAGGTCCGCGACCTCCGCATCATCGAAAGCATCGGCCCCTCCAGCGGCTACCTGGCCGTGCTGGTCTTCTGCAACTACCTGAACGATCTCACCCGCCCCCTCGACCCCACCGGCCGCCTCGGCCCCGTCCACGAACTCTACGCCCACCCCAAAGTCCTATGGCTCGTCGCCCCAATCCTCCTCTATTGGATCACAAGAATCTGGTTCATCGCCCGCCGCCGCGCCTTGCACGACGACCCGATCATCTTCGCCATCCGCGACGGCCGCAGCTACATCTGCGGGATCATGGCCGCACTGATCGTGCTGGTGGCGTGGAAGTGGCATTGACCTACTAAGCCGAGCCCCAACTCCCGGCTACCCCAACCCCCAGCCGCAACGTCAGCCGCCATCGTTATTCCAAACGCCTCATCCGTCCGCGCACCATTGCGCATCATTTCGCGCCCCAAAATGGTGCGCACCATAGGCCCATGTCTCAACATGTCCCATTTTTTTGATTTTTCACTCGAAAATGGGACATGCTGCTTCTTTTAAATCAGCGCAAGCCAATCCCCGATAATCAGTTACGCCAATTCCGCCCCCGCGCCCAGCGCCGCTTCCGATGGGACATTCGGGACATTTTTGGGACGCCGATGGGACGAAAAATGTCCCATCCGCGCTCGCCCGTGATGCCGATGGGACACCCCGTGTCGCCCGCCCGGCTCGACCGCGAAGGCACGATACGAGAAAACGCCACTCCCAGCGGCGTTGCCTCGGCTTATCACATCGCCGACAATCCACCAACGCCAACGGCCCAGGACTTCCACCGGCAATAAAATCGCCGGGCAAAGGTAAAATGACGCCGGTCGCCACAACCCAGACGGCTTGCGCTCGAGCTATCGCCCACACCGGCTGGTCGACAAAAAGCTTCAGGCTTCAACTTATGAGAAGCGCACCTGTCCCGCTTTATTCGTTCCTCGACCAATACTTGTCATTAAAATTCCCGCGAGGTGAAATCTGGGGGCGCACGGGTCAGCTGGGAGACAATCTGTAGTGCCTTCAGCCGTCGGAATCTTGGCGATTGCGCGCCTGTCCGCTATAAGGGATTGAATCGCCGGCCATGCAGAATACCGGCAAAGTGCACGAGAATATCAGTGTTGCAAAGGGAGGAGCCATGGGCGTACTCGCAGACATTTACGTCGCGTCGGAGGCAAACGCGGCAGATTACGACAGCGACCCGGCGCGGTTCAGATCCGAATCGGGTTCGTGGAAGCGTTTCACAATTCTCGAACTTAGCATGCTTTGGGCATTTCTTCAGTGCCACGAATGGAATGTTGACCTGATGGATTCGTTCACAAATGTGTTGCTGCGCGATGGGGGTGAGCGGATGATCTTCCGGTTGCCGGATGAGTTCCTATATGACGTGATGGCCGCCGACGACGGGAAAGCCGGAGAGGTCGTTCGGCAATGGGCGGCGACGGAGGAGGTGGGCTGTGACCCCGCCGAAGTGCGCCCTTTTTTTGAAGGTTTGAAGCGGCTGGCGGAGATAGCTGTGTGTTCGGGACGAGGAGTATATTTGTGGAACTGCGTGTGACGGCCAGGGCTGGCCGCATTACCTGCCACGGAACGTCCTCTCTTATTCGGCGGAATTGCCATGAGCGCGGACCCAACATGGAATGTCGTCGTCTTCGAAGTCGCCGTTGGCCGCACGCTCGATAAACTGGTTGGCCATGCGCCAACCCGCTCGGCTCAGTGCGTGCAGACCGTCTGGCGCGAACTGTCGCAGACGAACCGGGTTTCACCGCAAGCGGTTCAACAGCTTTATTCCGAATGGGAGCCGTCGGCGGAAGACAAAGCCTTCATTGAAGCGACTTTCAATCCGCAGATTCGCGTCACGTTTTCCTTCGCTCGTCCCGCCGACGGAAATTGGGATCGGGCACTGCGTGAAGCCGCCCAGAAGATCGACAAGGCGGTGAACACGCCGGTGAAGTCGCGGAAGCCGTGGTGGCGATTTTGGGGTTGAGCGAGGACGGGGATGGAATATCATCTCGACTCTGTCAGGATATTTTTCGGCCCAGGAGAATCCATGTCATTGCCAAAACTCAAGAAACTGGTTCGTCCGCCAAAGAACCCCGTCAATACGGGTACGCCCAAGTTCTGGGCGGATTACGAGAAAAAAATAGGGACGGCTCTCCCTTCAGACTACAAGCAGTTTATCGACACCTACGGCAGCGGCGACTTTGCCCAGTTCTACTCGATCTTCAACCCGTTCGAATCGGAGGCCGTCCTGTCGCAAATGGACGAGATCAAACAGGACTACCGCGAGGGACACGATGACAACGAGGAGCGATATCCATTTCCGGTGTTTCCTGAGCCCGGCGGGATTCTGCCGTGGGGGGTCGATACGAACGGAAATGATTATTTTTGGCTGACGAAGGGGGGACCGGACGATTGGACAGTGCTGGCGCATGAGGTGCGTGGCGATGGTGCAATCGAGCACCCATGCGGGATGACCGAGTTCCTTCTGAAGGTCCTGAAAAAGGAAATTCCTGCGCTGGCCAGCGGCTATCCAGAGCCGGAGAATCTGGAGTTCAAGCCGCTGGAAAAGGCGAACCCGGCCTCTGAGGCACTGCTCGACGCAATCACCGAGCGGAACATTGCCCGGGTACGAGAGGCAATTGAGGCGGGTGCCGATCTGAACTACCGCTTCGGCGAAGGATGGTCATACTTAGACTACGCTGCCCAGAAGTATCCGGACGGATTTCTCGAGGCGGTGCAATTGCTAGTCGAGGCCGGGGCGGACGTGAATACTCGAAACGGCGACGGATCAACCCCGCTATTCTCTGCTCAACCCGAGGTCGTTGATTATTTGGTTTCGCATGGGGCTGATGTAAATTTGCGGAGCAAAAACGGCGATACAGCGATATTCAGCGCGATCATGAACAGCCGTTTCGAGCTGATTGAGCAGCTAGCGAAATACCCTGGCGTGCTGGAGCAAAACAACAAAATCGGACAGACTCCCCTGGCTTTTGCAAAACGGAGGAAGAACAAAAAGGCAATCGAACTGTTGCAAAACGCGGGCGCTACTGCATAGGACTTCCAGAGACGTTTTTATGCATGATCGCGCTTTGCCCGTCACGATTTTTCTCGGCAGCCGTCCCCTCGGCGAGTTCGCGCTTCCAGGGTGCCCTCAGAATCCCTGGCGCGAGGTACAATGAGTTCTCTGATTTACTCGAAGACGCATTCGGATGTCGAGGATGAGCTAATGCAGGTTGCAAAGTCGCATATTATGAGGCTGATTGACGCCAATTTGGTTGCTATTCTTCCGCGAGAGATTTCGGCTGTAGCGGCGGAGGTAGCATCCAGAACGCTGCCTATCAGGTCTAACGGGGGCGCGGATTGGAGTCAGGTCACTAATTCGTGCGCTTGCAGATGGATGACGGCGGATGACGCAGAAGCGGTAAATTGGGCGAGGCAAACCACGGCAGGTCGCCATTCTTGCGCACTGCTGCTGTACAGTTCAGATGAACCATGTTTGAGCGGCGATTTCGAAAAGATAATCAGTAACCTCGACACGTTAATTTGGACTGCTCCCGGATCACGCTTCATTTTCGGCCTGGACATGGATGAGAGTGAACCATGCGTTTCGAGCGATATTATAGAATTCGATGGAATTGACCGGTTGTTTGGTGTGCGCGATCTTTCGAAACATTAAAGTGGCAAGCCGTATAGTCAAAAAGTCGGCCGGACTCTTATGGTCAAAAAACTCAGCGGCGCTGGGCCGCTCCAATCGGGAACCGCAGAGCGGGACGGAAGGACGGGAACGATGAAAAGGTGACATCCATCATTTCCTGAATTTATTCCTTTTTTTCACCGGCCTTTCGCGTAGATCGGGCGTATATTGCAGGTCAAGTCGCCTGGCAATTTCAAGGGTACAGAACGGAAATGATGGATGTCACCTTTGCAGCGTCACCGCGATGCCGATGGGACAAGCCGCCGTCGCCCGCCGCCAAGGCGCGATATTAGAAAACCCTGCCCCCAGGCCGTTGCCTCGGCTTTTCGCATCGCCGACAATCCACCGCCAATGGTCTGTGGATCGAAACGCCAGGCCATTGCGGCCTCTTTTAGGAGAGCATATGTCACTGGCAAAGCTGAAAAAACTGGTTCGTCCGCCTTCTGAGCCGGTCTTTACCGGGGCGCCAAAACTGTGGGGCCAGATCGAAAAAAAACTCGGGACAAAGCTCCCGGACGACTACAAGAAATTTATCGATGCCTATGGCAGCGGCGACTTCGCCCAGTTTTACGCGATCTATAATCCGCTCCAGTCCCACGGCGTCGTCGAGCAGATCGACGAGGTAAGGCAGGACTACCGCCAGGGGCATGAGAGCAATTCCGAACGCTACCCGTATCCCGTCTTCCCCGAGCCATCGGGAATTTTTCCCTGGGGAAACGACGAGAACGGCAACGATTATTTTTGGCTCACCAAGGGTGATCCCGATGAATGGACGGTGGTGGCGTATGACGTCCGCGGCGGTGGCGCCAAAGAACACAAATGCACCATGACCGAATTCCTTCTAAAGGTTCTGACAAAGGAAATTCCCGCTCTGGCCGGCGGCTATCCGAAGCCCGAGCACCTGGAGTTTTCGCCATTGGCCAAGGAAAACATGGCGACACAAGCGCTTCTCGATGGGATACGCGAGCACGACATGGCAGGCGTACGCGCGGCCATGAAGGCAAAGCCCGATCTGAACTATCGCTTTGGCGAAGGAACGACCCCGCTCCATTTTGCCGCCAACAATGGACTTCTGGAAGCCGTTAAGCTGCTGATCGATGCGGGTGCGGACGTTAACGGCAAAACTGACGATGGCTCGCCCCCTCTATTCAATTGCGACCCCAGTGTCGTCGATTATCTATTATCCCGGGGCGCAGACATCAATTTGAAGAGAAAGGATGGCGACACGGCGATCTTCGCCGCCCTTTGGAATGGCGCATATGAACTGGCCGAGAAGTTGGCGGGGATTCCGGGAGTGCTGAAACAGAAAAATAAGGTGGGCCAGACGCCCCTGGCATTTGCAAAAAGTCGGAAAGACGCGCAAGCCATCGAGGCCTTGAAAAGGCCCCGGCCAAGAAATGACTAAACTTCGGAAGCTCAAAGCGGCACGGGTCCGGGCACGCCCCAATTTGTTTTCGCCGTCCCGGTTTTGCCTTCGCCGGGTAACAGGATGCGAATGATGGACATGCAACGGGAAGATGGACGCCGATGATTTGCAGCCAATCCGCACGAGCATCAAGCGTGGCCGGCCGTACGGCTCGCCGCCGTGGGTCCGGCAAACCGCCGAGCGCCTCGGCCTAAGCTTCACGCTTCCCCGCGAGGCAGGCCGGGAAGGGAGAAAGCATGAATATAGGAATGTCCCCTTTTGTTCCGCCCCCTTTTGTTCCGCCTTTGTT
>DASRRM010000471.1:0-15833 GCA_035695715.1 Tepidisphaeraceae bacterium | reverse complement strand
AGATCGGAATGGAATTTCCCAAGCTTGGCGTCATTCATCACCGCGTCGAGGTGCTTGTCGTCCAGCTTGATGAATCCCTCCTTATCGAGGGCCAAAAGAAGCTCGCTGTATTTAGCCGCGTTTGCCTCGCGCTGCTGCTCGATTTTATCGCTGAAGTTGCGATCTTTCTCGTGCGACCAGATGAATAGGGTGTACCCATCCACTTCCTCCGAGACAGCATAATTGCTGGCCGGCCAGATGGCGTCCAACACGCGCCCGCCGCAGTAAACCAGCACCAGTAATGCAAATCCAAGCACGAGCTTGGACGGGTGTATGGCTACGCGAAAAGCCCGGAAGAGGTTGATGAATGGAAACAATTCTCGCCAGTTAAGGCTGCGAATACTCTGTGCGTCGTCCGCCATTGACGGAGCTCCTTTCCCTGCGAAACCGCCGCCCCGATGCGGCCTTGGTCGACGAAAACGATGGGGACAACGCCCGCGGAACCCGCAAGCCGCCGCCCGATGAGCCGGCATTATAGTAACTGTTGTAACCGGTTCCAAGGAAAGTAATTGGCAAGAATTCGCGTAAAGCGAAAGCCAAGGTGAGCCTGCTCGCTTGCAGGGCATACGTGGCTCGCGGTAGTCCAAAGCGAAATTTGTCGCGCACGGAGGGACGAATGAGCCGCGCACGAAGGGTACTCCCGAAGTAAGCGGATCCCCGACAATCCGCTTACTTCGGGAGTACCCTTCGTGCGCGGCTCGTTTCACTTGTCCACCGCGACATCAACCTTAGACCACTCCAACAACTGACAACTGACACCAACAACCTCGACGATTTGCAATAATCCCCGCCCCTCCCTACATTCCATCCCATGGCCCGAACCGGCTATGTAATGATCCTCGGCTTATTCTTGCTGCTGGGCGGATGCAACCAAACGCCGACTCAGCCGGCGGCGGAAAAAGCCATGTTCGGCGCGGTTTCCTTCCGCATCCATCCCACCTTCACCCAGTTCAAAGACTGGAACGGCGACGGCAAACCCGATGGCATCGAAGCCATCCTCGAATTCCAGGACCAGTTCGGCGATCCCACCCGCGCCACCGGCAAGGTGCGCTTCGAGCTCTATACCTTCGAGTCGATCTACCCCGACCATCGCGGCTATCGCGTGGCGATCTGGGCCGCCTCGCTCAACGACAAGGAAGACCAGGTCTCGCGCTGGGACCCCGCCGCCCGCGGCTATACCTTCCAACTCGCCTACGACAAAATCGATCCGAAGCACAGCTACGTGCTGACGGCCCAGGTCGATCGCGGCGGATCGCGCCTGTTCGACCAGCTTGTTGTTGAGCCGCCGCCGTCGAAAAGCAATCTTCACAGCGATCGCCATACCCAACACGCGCCCACCAATGCCCCCGGCCATTCCTACTAATCCGCCGGCCGCGGCGCTTTTGCCGCTGGACCCGGTGCCGACGCTGCTGTCGCGGCTGCGGGCGGAATTGGCGGCGGAATTTGATTTTGCCCGGCCCATTCGCATTAGCCGAGCGCCGGGCCGCCTCGACGTGATGGGCGGAATTGCCGACTACACCGGGGCAATCGTCTGCGAGCTTCCGCTCGACCGCGCCGCCGCCGTCGCATTGCAATCGCGCGCTGATCGGCAATTGCAAATCTTCAGCTTCAATTTGCTCGACGACAACAAGCCGTTCACATTTCGCATGCCGATCGATGCATTGGCAATGTCGTCGGCCCAGAGCCTGCGGCAGGATTTCAACCAGCCGGGCCGGCACTGGGTCGCTTACATCGCCGGGTGCCTGTTCGTGTTGCACGAGCAGGGTTTCATCAATCTTTCCGACCCGGCCGTCGGCGGATTAAACCTGGCGATTTTCAGCACCGTGCCGCTGGGGGCGGGAATCAGCTCGTCGGCGGCGATTGTCGTCGCCACGATGATGAACCTGCGCGATCATTTCGCGCTGATGAAGCCATCGGCCGGGCGGTCGCTGCGCATTGTCGATGACACTGCCTTTAGCGCCATGAAGCTGGCCGAATTATGCCAGTTGGCGGAGAACCAAATCGCCGGGGCCGCGTGCGGGATCATGGACCCGGCGACAAGCTGCCTGGGCGAGGCCGGGTCGTTGTTCCGCATGATCTGCCAGCCGCACGAAGTGCTTCCGCCCCTGCAAATTCCGCAAGGCGTTCAATTCCTCGGCATCAACAGCCACGTGAAACACAGCGTGGCCGCCAGCGCCTACACGGCCACGCGCTGTGCGGCATTCATGGCGCACAAGATAATCCTGGAAAAGATGCGCCAGATCGGCGCGGCCGGCGGCAAACGCCTGATTCGTGATCCGATGGCCGGCTATTTGGCCAACCTCGATCCCGATCATTACAAGCGCATCTTCCGCCCGTCGCTCCCCGAGCAAATCACCGGCCGAGCGTTCATCGATCAATTTACCGGAACCATCGACACTGCGACGCAAGTAGATCCCGGCGCGACGTATGGGATTGTGCACGCCGCCGACCATCACGTATTGGAAGCCCGCCGGGTGAAGAATTTCGTGTTGTTTCTGGAGGAAGCCATGGCGGCGACCGATCCGGCCAAGCGCGGTTTTGCCCTCGATAAGGCGGGTCATCTGATGTACGCATCGCATCAATCTTATTCGCATGATGCGATGCTGGGAGCCGCCGAGTGCGACCTGCTGGTCAAGCTATTGCGGGCGCGCGAACCGGCCGGGTTATACGGCGCCAGAATCACCGGCGGAGGCGCCGGAGGAACGGTGGCGGTATTGGCCGATCAGACCGATCGCGCGAATGAAGCGATCAACGAAGCCATGCGCGACTACGAAAAACAAACCTCCCTAAAGCCACAGCTTTTCTCCGGGTCGAGCGCCGGAGCATGGCACACAGGGACCGCAGTGGTCGGACCTTAAAATGACGGACGAATCAACAGCCGGCGATTTCGGTCCTTCGTTTATCTCCCCGGTAACTTGACCTCGAAACTTCTTCCATGGCGCGTCTTGGAACAGGTTTCCCAGCCGACTTGATTTGTAGCGAACCCAATTCTCGCGCAAGCGAGCGCCCACGGATAGGCGTTCCTCCCGACCAACGGGAGGGCCGGCGGATTCAGCCGTGAACGGCCACGAAAAAACCCCGCCGTTCGGGGGCGGGGTTGAAAGCTCGGCAGGTAGGACTCGAACCTACAACCAGCCGGTTAACAGCCGGCTGCTCTACCATTGAGCTACTGCCGAATGGGCGAACCGCCTTTGGGAGGCGGGTTCGCCAATGTATCGGGCGAATGGCGGGAGTCAAGTAAGGGGTGGGGCGTTTTTTGGGGGTTTTCTGGGCGATGTTGCGGTGCGATTGATCGAGCAGTTGTATACGAGGGACGGTCCGGGGCCTTGCGGCCTCGGCTATTAAAGACACTCGCGGGCTTAGAAATCTCCACCGCCGCTGCCTCCTGAGTCGCCACCGCCGGAGTCACCTCCGCCACCGAAGTCACCGCCGCTGGAACCGAAGTCGGAGCCTCCTCCGCTGGAACCGAAATCGCTGCCGCCGCCGGAGTCGGAGGAGGAGCCGAAGTCTCCGCCGCCGCTGCTGGAGTCGGAGGGGCCGGGGTCGTTGGAGGAGCCGAAATCGCCGCCGGTGCTGGAGAGGCTGGTATCGGATTGGTCGGGGGTGTTGCCGAAGTTGCCGCCGCCGCCGGAGGGCGGGGGGTTGTAGTTGGGAGCTCCAGAGCCTTGGTTGAAGCGTTCGTAGCCCCAGGCGCCGAGCGCGCCGCCGAGGAGTCCGCCGAGCAAGCCGCGGCCGAATCCACCGCCGCCGCCACCGCCGCCGTAGTATCCGCCGCCCTGGGGATAGCCGCCGGAATAGCCGGGCGGGTAGCCCCCTGGGGGCGGCGCGCCGTAGCCACCGCCGCCATAATTCCGGTTGCGGTTAATGACGCTCATAATGATGAAGACCACGCCAAGGATTGCGATGCCGGCACAGAGCCAGCCCATGGGGGGAATGCCGGTGGACCTGGTGACGATGGGTGAGGAAGGATAGTTGGTCGAGCCGGGAGTGGCGGTGGAACCTGGGCCGGGTGCGGCGCTGGCATTGGCGCCCGTGCGGCGCATGCGGGCCTTGATGAAATTCATCGCGTCGACGAGGGCATCATCATATTGGTTTCGCCCGAGCAGCGGCAGCATCTTCTGAGTAAGCTCGTCGCGATCGTCAAGGGTGAACGAATTCTCCTGGGTTTTGTTTCCAACGCCAATCACCAGGTGGCCGGGACTCTTGACTAAGAGCATGACGATGCCGTCCACGCTATTTTGCTTGCGGATTTCCTCGGCCCAGTCGTCATAAAACTTCTGCTTGTCCTGGAATTTGAACTCTTCCTGCCGGTCGGCGGGAATGCTGGCGAAGGTAACGACCAGCACATCATGTTTCTCGTTGCGATGGATATCATTGATGATTCTCTCGGCGCGGTCCACAGCGTCGGCGGAGAAAAAATGCCCGCCGTCGTCGATGCCATACGATTTGGCCTGCGCCGGTGCGGCCATGACCGACATGCCGATCAGCGCCAGGATCATCGGCAAAATAAAGCTGTAGATTCGTCGCATAACGGCTCCTCCATCGTTCGAAGCACGGCTTCGCCCCGGCGTTTTCGCCGGGTCACTTGTTCGATTCTATGCTCTTGGCCGGCTCAACATCCGTGCTGCTTTTTGTGGTTGGCGCAGCGGCGGCGGGGCGGGTGGTCGCGTGTTCCGCCGGCGCTGGCTCGCTCGCCGGGGGCGCGGCGGGCGCTGACTGGATTTTCGCAGGCGGTGGCGACGGATCGGCCGGTGCGCCCGGCGCGGCTTTCTTCGGCTCAGCGCCATTTTTCTCCAGGCGCTCCAACGCAAACTTCGCACCGGCAATCATCCCATCGTTAAACTTTGCCTTGCGAAAGTCCTTCAGCATCAAATCGCGCATTTCATCGCGGTCGGCGTAGGTGAATGCCTTGGCCTTGGTTTTGTCCCCCACGCCGATCTGCAATCGGCCAGGGTTTTTCACGATCAGCACGAAGATGCCATCCGTTTTTGCCGCCCGCGCTTCATCACGCAGCCAATGCTCATAGAAAGTGTTCTTATCCTCAGCGGCGAAGCGTGGCTGAAGGATGTCCGGAATCGTCGCGAAGGTTTCGATCGTCAAATCCTTGTCGAACTTTTGGCGAATCTCCCTCACCGCGGCAGTCACTTGCGAAAGCGTTGCGTCATCAAACAGGTGTGCTTCATCACGCACTGTTGGCGTCGCCGCCGCCGATGTCGTGGTGGCCGCGGGACCGATCAGCGCCAGGATGGCGATTAGAATTGAGCCCAGTAAGGGGCATATATGGCGTTGCATCATCTCGTTTGGAGTTTTATCTGTGTTCATCGGTCTTTCATCTGTGGCGATATCGCATTCACTCTGGTTGCGGCAGCGGCCGCGCTGAGGAGTTAGCTCAGAGTGTGTGAGTTTTTACGTGGCACGGGCGGCCCGCCCGTGTCTTCAATTCAAAAACACCGGCGGGCCGCCCGTGCCACGTTAAAAACTCACACGCTCTCAGGATGACATTCGTCGGTCTCCAAACGGCGGCGTAAAACGCGCAAGGCTACTAAGCAAACGATATGCATATCCGCCATGACGCGAACATTCAAAATTCCGCGATTATTTATAAGCGCCTTCGATAGTGATTTGCCGGTCCTGAACCCCGACCGGCTCGATGTGAATATTGATGTGATCGGCGGGCAGGAGTTCCGCCACGCGCGAGGCCCATTCCACCACGACAACGCCCGCCTGCTCCAGCAATTCCGAAAACCCGATGGCTTCAAAATCCTCCGCCCCGCCAACGCGGTAGGCGTCGAGGTGAAACAAGGTCAGGCGTCCGGAATCATAGACGTTCAGGAGCATGTAGGTCGGGCTGGTGACCGATCGGCCGTCGCCGCCCAGGCCTTGAAGCAGGCCGCGGACGAATTGGGTTTTGCCCGCGCCCAATTCGCCGTGAAGCGCGATGCATTGCCCGGCCGAAAGCGACCCCGCGAATTTCGCCGCGATGGCCTGGGTCTGCTCGACATTGTGGGAAATGACCGTCACGATGGCTCATTGTCGCCGGGTGGATGCCGGAGGAAAGGGGCACGCGCTGGCGAATTATTCGGGAGTAGCATCTGTCCATTTCGTACGCAGCGCCGAAGGAGCCGCGCACGCAGGGTACTCCCGAAGTGAGCGGATACGGGACCGCGGATAGGATCACGCGGCGGGAAAATGCGAAGGAATACTCGCCGCCAGTAGTTCTTGAACTCATCACACCGCCGGCACGGGCGGGACGCCCGTGTCACGTTGAGGTTGCAACATTCCCGGCAAATCCCGCAATGTTTTTGGTCGCCGGACGCCAAAAACCGCTCAGTTGGAGTATACAATTCCCCCATGCCCGGCGAATTTGATTTAGTCGAATGGATTCGCGCCCAGCATCCGCCCAGCGCATTTGTGCCGGTGCCGCAGGGGGATGATCTGGCAGTTTTAAATTGGAACGCAAAAGACCTGCTGCTGGTAGGCGTCGACCAGGCTTTGGACGGCGTGCACTTTGATTCGACTATCCATTCGCCAAGGCAAATCGGCCGCAAGGTGATGAACCGCAATCTGTCCGACTGCGCCGCCATGGCGTGCCTGCCCGCCGCCGCTGTCGCGACCGTCGCCCTGCATCAAGGCAGCGGCGTTGAATACGCCAGGGAGCTTTACCTGGGCCTTCGCGAAGCGGCCGATCCGTTGGGCTGCGTGCTGGTCGGCGGAGACACCGCTTCCTGGCCCGGCAAGCTGGCGGTTACCGTCACCATTTTGGGCAAATCCGCCGGCATCGCGCCGATAACGCGCGGCGGCGCAAAGCCGGGCGATGGCCTGTACGTCAGCGGCCCATTGGGCGGCAGCATTTTGGGCCGGCATATGACCTTCACGCCGCGCGTCGAGCTGGCGCGCCAGCTTGCCGCCACCGGCTCGATCACCGCGATGATCGATCTCAGCGACGGCCTGTCGCGCGACCTGGGCCATATCTGTAAACAGAGCGGCGTCGGCGCGATCATCAATGCGGCAAATATTCCAATCCACGCAGATGCCATCGAACTCTCCAGGCGTGACGGCGTCTCGCCACTCGATCACGCACTAAGCGACGGCGAGGATCATGAACTGCTCTTCACAGCCGCAGCCGATCCCAAAATGCCGGGGGTAATGCGCATCGGCACGATCGTTTCGGAGCCGGGCATGTGGATCGAAAAGCCGGGCGGGCGCGAAACGCTCGCGGCCAAGGGATGGCAGCATTCGCTTTGAGAGAGTGGCGACAGTCGCTTAAGAATGTCCGGTCCGAGGCAAACCCGTAATCCGGAGACCGAACGAGCCGCGCACGGAGGGTACACCCCGAGTAAGCGATTTCGCACCCGCTTACTCCGAGAGTACCCTCCGTGCGCGGCTCGTTGCGCGTTACGTCCTTGCGTACGATACGGACAGATATGAACGCTTCCGCCGAGGCGGACCCTACGCGAGACATTCTCCCGAAGCGGTGCCCCTGTGCCTTTGTCGCGCGACGCTTCAATTTGGAACGGCAAGTTTCTTAATGCGCGATTCATCCGGTAATATGTCCTGCAGACCATCTGTCACGGCTGGGCGCGCGGTGATCGCCCAAGCTATTTCTGTTCGCGATTGGGGTAATGATGACTTCACTGTTGATAGATAACCCGCCCATCCCCGCGCCAGTCCCGGCCACCGGGTCGTTGGAGGCGGCGCTGCGCAGTGTCGAGCCGGCGGCGGTGTTGCTCGCGCCGTGGGTGTTGCAGAATGTGATTGCCGCCGACCGGGGGCGCGGGCGTTCGCCGTTTAATGTGCCGCATCGCGCAAGTCATGTGATTGCCCGGAAGCGGCTGCTGGAGCTGGCCGAGTCGCAGCGATTAACACTGCCCGATGAGCTGCCGATGGCTGAGATGCTCATTTTGTTGGCGCGGCCGGAGACGGATTGGCTGGCGCAGCGCCGCGAGGCGGATGTGCTGGGGCATTACTGGCAATTGCTCTTTCATGCAAAGATTGACTTGGCCCTGGGGGGAAAGTTTGAAACCAGCGCCCAACCAGTCGACGAAAAGAGCTCACCAGCATCTTCTGACATCGCCATGATAGCCGGGGGCCCAAGCCCCGGTTCGTCCGCGGCAAACGATGCGCCGCAATCCGAATGTCGTACCGATTCTCAAACAATCGCGAACCATCAACCTGTTCCCAAATCAGCTCCCAGCGTCGGAAATCCCACCCTCCGACATCGCATCGAGCGCATCGGCCGCAGCACGTTCAGCGAGGCCTGCTTTGTGCTGCACCAGGAAAAATATGTGCCGATGAAGGCCGATGAAGCCGAGATTTACAGCGAATTCGCGGCGGTTTTCCTGGAGCTGCATTATTTCCGCCCGGATTTGCTGCCGGTCTATTTCCCCGCCATCGCCAGCGTCTCCAACGTGCTGGATGTCTTGCGCCAGGACGTGGACAGCGACATCATTTTCCAGCAAACGCGCCTTCCCGGTGCCGCCGAGCCGCGTGCAGTGACATTGCCGGATGAAACGGCACTTGTCCCCTCCAGCCCGAGGCCATCCACCGCCGCCCAGGACGCCCGGCGGCTTCCCAGCCTCTCGGCTCGCGCCGATCGCGCCGCGGCGGTCGGCAATCACGTGCGCGCCGCCATCCTCCGCCGGCGGGTTTTTCTGGCCAGCGCCGGCTCATCGCCCGACCTGCGCGATGTGGGCGTGTTGGCTGATCGCCTGGCCGTTGCGCTGCAACTGGATGCGCAGGATAAGGAGAAATGGCGCGAAATGCTGACGGCGTTGACCAACGACGCCGCCGAGGGGTGGTGGAATCCCGACGGCCGGCTTCTTTATGACCTGCAGAAAATCTGCCTTCACGCCGAGCACGAGATTTATTCCGTCGGCGTGGTCGACTGGCTTCTGGAAGGATGCCGCCGACCGTTGCGGCGCGCGCAGCCCAACCAGCGGCTGGCGTTGATCTGCAAATCCCTGCGGTCGGCAGCGCGCCGAATCGCCCGCACCAAGCTGCCGATGGCCCATCAGGCCGAGCTGACCCACCTGATCCAACACGCCGAGCATCACACCGAAACCCGCCTTCGCGATGCGCTTCGCCCGGCGATTACCAATGCCATCGAGGCCGGCGGGCTGCTTGCCAAAAATGCGCCCGAGCAGGTGGCCGAGCACAAGCTCACCGAGGAACTGCTCGACAGCCTGACGCAACGCGGCTTTCTCACCCTGGGCGCGGTGCGCGACGCAATCTCCAGCAACCAGATCAAATTCGAGGACATCTCGCGCACCGGCACCATCTTCACCCGCGACCCGCTTTTCCGCATCGACCGCCGCCTCAGTGATTCGCTCGATGGCGTTTACCATCGCGGCGAAATCTACCGGCGGCTCTTCCAGAAAGTCAGCTCCTGGGCCTTCGCCACCGATCGCGGACGCACCATCACCCGCACCGTGCTCATTCCCCTCGGCGGAGCGTTCATTATCGTCGAAGGGCTGGATCACACGGTGTTCCTGCTGTTTGGCGTCTTGACGCGATCGGACTGGTTCAGGATCAGTTGGTTTGAGGAATATCACCACTCGGATTTGGGCTTGATTTTGAATCTGCCGTTCGTGGTGATCGCGCTGATGCTTCTGGGCGCGGTCAATTCCGCCGAATTCAGGGCGACGACTCTGCGCATGTTTGCCGCGATCGGCCGGGCGGTGGGACATTTATTCGTCGGCGTGCCGCGGTGGATTATGAGCCGGCCCGGCGTGCAGGCCGTGATGAATTCGCGCGAAATGCGTTTTGCGACGCGTTACGTATTCAAGCCGCTGATCATCGCGGCGGTCGTGGTGTTTTTCCTGCCGCACCATATCTCGGCCCGCACGCATTGGATCGTGCTTGGGTCGATTTTTGCGGGAATGAATCTGCTGCTGAACAGCCGCCATGGGCGGGCGATCGAGCAGGTGATCGTGCATTGGCTGCGAATGATCGGCAGCCGGTTTACCATGGAAGTGCTGGGGAATGTTTTCTCCGGGATCATGCACTTTTTCGCGAAGCTGCTGGAGGATTTCGACCGCATGCTGTACGCGGTCGATGAATGGCTTCGCTTCCGCGAGGGCCAGCCGCGTTCGTCGCTGTGGGTGAAGGCGGCGCTGGGCGTTTTCTGGTTTTATGTTGCTTATGTCGCGCGGTTCGTCGTCAATCTTCTGGCTGAGCCGCAGGTGAACCCGATCAAGCACTTTCCGGTGGTGACGGTTTCGCACAAGATCGTGCTGCCGACGTTTCGCCTGTGGCAGTCGGCATTCGAGAGCCTGGGAATCGGCGCTGGCCGGGCAAGCACGTTCGCATTCGCGACGGTCACCAGCATCCCCGGCATCTTCGGCTTCCTGGCCTGGGAACTGCGCGCCAATTGGAAGCTGTATCGCGCCAATCGCCCAAGGACGCTGCGGCCGATTTCCATCGGCAGCCACGGCGAAACCATGGCCCGCCTGCTGCGTCCCGGCTTTCACTCCGGCACGGTGCCGAAATTGTTCGCCCGGCAGCGGAAAGTGCGCCGCAACGCCCACCCCGGCGCAGCGCCAGCGGCGCACGATGAAGCTGCCGAACATGTCGAGCACGCGGTGGCGCATTTCATCGAGCGCGAATTGCTCTATCGGCTCAATGAGCATCCGCAATGGCGGCAAACGCCGATCGCGCTGGGCGAGGTATGCCTGTCGCCGACCCGCATCACCATAGCGCTGTCGTGCCCGGCATGTCATTCATCGCCGGCGGTTATCTTCTTCGAGCAGCGCGCCGGTTGGATCGTCGCTGGCATTGGCCGGCCGGGATGGATTGAGGCGCTGTCGCCAGCGCAGTCGCGGCTTTTGTCCGCGGCACTGCTCGGCCTTTACAAAACCTCGGGCGTGGAATTGGTGAAGGAGCAGATCGAGCGGGTGTTTGATTCCCGCCCGGCGATTTTTGAATTATCGCGCGAAACGCTGACCGTTTGGCCCGATGGAAACTTCGCCGAGCCGGTAGTCGTGCCGTTGGTCGAGGAGCCGGGTGACGCTGAGAGACCAGCCGACGCGAGTTATCCCAGCGCGCGAAGTGTTCTGTTGAAGTTCGTGACGCTCACCTGGGATCAATGGGTTGGCATCTGGGACGGCCAGGCCGCTTGTGATGTGGATGAGAATTACGCGACGCTTCCGCCGACGGCGGATTCCCGTATCACGGGCGTCTCGCCCGTGTTCTCTTGAAATGAAGACAAGGGCGAGACGCCCGTGATACGGGAATTTTCCCACGCGGCGGTGGCGCTTTTCTTTCTAACCATGGGCGCCCGCACCGCTTGCCCCAACACGCCGGTTCTGAGGTACTCCGAAGAGCCGGATTCTTCGCGCGATTGATCCGGCTCTTCGGAGTACCTCAGAACCGGCGTCTACCCTCCGAAATGTCAACTTTTTGCGCATATGGTAGAGGGATAGAGGTTTGGAACGTCGTCATTGGGGGATATTCCAGCTATGCAACGAATCTGTTTAAAGTATTTGGACCTCCCGCAGATTCGCGAGCAAGATTGACCGGGCTACCGGTCAGGACTCGCGAAATTTCGATGTTGCGCACCATTTTGGGGCGCAAAATGTTGCGCGATGATGCGCGCCGCCCTCCCGGCGAGCCGCACTTAACGAAGGTGGGGGATGCTGCGCCCACGGACTGGCTATATCGATAAAAGGGACAGGAATCGCCGTGGCTCGAACCTGCTCCCTTATCCCGGCCCGCCGATCGCGTACAAATATTCATCGCCCTTTAGATACATCATGTTCCCGCAGAACACCGGCGAACTGTAAAATGCCTCCTGCCTGCACGGGTTGCCGCTTTGCGTTGATGGGGAAATATTTTCGATGATGTTCCGGCCGAGTTCCTGATAAACCGGGCCAGGCTTTACGATGATGGATGACCCGGCGTCGTCGAAGAAATAGATATTTTTTCCGCCGAGCGTGGGGCTGTCCACCGCGCCGTATAAATAGCGATCGTAGCGGGCATACCAATCCAGCCAGCGGCGATAGACGCTCCTTTGCTGCTTCACGTCCACCGCCATCAGGCCGCCGCTCATGTCCTCTACATAAACGATTCCATCGAGATATAACGGCGAAGCAACCCAAAACGAAATCCCACGAAGCGGCACGTGATCGCGCTCCCAGTTCAACTTGAAAAGCTGGGTGATGGCCGATTTTTCGGTGACCTCGCCGGGCAGTTGCAGGGCAGTGAAAGCAACATTGTCATTGCCCCAGCCGGTCATGCGGTCAGGCACATATACCACGCCGTCGTGGGTGATCGGCGTTTCCTCGCCGAACAGGTTGCAGTCGAACGAGGCAAACTTCTCGCCGTCGCTTGCCCGGCGAAGATCGATATACCGGCCATCGTGCTTGGAAAGGATGGCCGTCTGGTTTCCGATTCGCACCGGCTGCGGCGAAGCGCCGCAAAACTCCTCGCACTTTTGCCGCCAGATCAGCTTTCCGCTCGCCGCGTCAAAGCAGACCAGCCATCGGCAGGCGGCGTAAATCAGCTTTCCGTCAACCAGCATCGGCGAGGTATGCAACCCATGCTCGGCCGCACCGAAGGCCTCGTGGTAGCTCCAGATTCGTTTGCCGGCCAGGTCAAAGCAGCAGATGACGCTCGCGCCCGGGCCTTTCATGCCGCCGCCGCACGCCCAGTAGACGTATTTGCCGTCGCTGCAGGGCGTGCCGTTGCTGGAGGAGACTTCGTTGCCGAACATCGGCGGAAAGTGCTTGCGGTCGATGGCGTAAAACGCCTTGTGCAGCTTCGATTCCAGCTCGTATTTTTCCTTCAGGCGTTTGTCCATCACCGCCTGCTGATCGGATGTCATTCCGGCCGGGCCGACCGTCGCGTTGATGGCCGCCACGGTCTGGTCGTTCAGCGTTTGCAGTTGCTCTGCCAGCGGCTCGATCGCGTCCGTGTATTTCGTCCGTTCATCATCGCCCATTGCATCCCATGGCGTGTTGGAACGAAGCCACAGCACCCGGCCGTCGGTTTTGCTCAGGCACATCAGGTCGGAAATTCCCGAGCCGATCAAAATGCGGTCGCCGACCACGATCGGCTGCGACATGCTGCGCCCGGTGACGCGCGTCATCCACGCGACATTCTTCGTCTCATAGCTGACCGGCCCCGCCGGCAGAATATACGCCACCGTCCGCCAGTTGCTGATGGCGATATCCTGGGCCGTCTTGGTGGTGTTTTCCGCGCTGGCGACTTTGATCAGCAGCCGGTTCCATCCCTTGTTCAGCGTGACGTTGATTTCCTTCTTGTCCCAGGTATTGCGATTGGTTTCGACGGTGACATGCAGCGGCTTGCCATTGAGCCAGGCCTTGGCCGCCGAGCCCCAGTTGAGATTCATCAGTTGAAATTCGCCGGTGGCGGGGGAGTAGATATAGGTGTGGGCATAGCCGACTTTGTTGGTGAAATCGCCTTCGATTTTGACGTTGAATTTTGCATCGCGCGAGAATTTCCCGAAGGCGAAAACAAAATCGACATTCAGGTGCTTGCACATGCCTTCGTTATGCACGTGCGAGGTTTGCGTCTCCATGCTGTTGTGGGTGAATTTCCAAACCGCCCGTCCGGCCTTTGCGCCCTCGTCCGGCTCGACGGCGCTTTCGCCGCCGAGGAAGTCGGTATCGATGCCGCTGGCAGAATCGCGCGCATCGAACGGCCCGGCCACCAGCCAATCCTTGATGGTGAAATAATCGAGCGGAGTGGCGTCCTTTTCCGCGCCAAGGCCGGGCTTGCGCGCCTGGAACTTCAATTCCGTCGTCGCGCCTTTCACCCGCCTGCTCCATTGCATCGGCGGAGTTGCTCCAGGATATCGCCCCGTCCAATCGCCACGCCAGCCGACGGGCTGCTGAGCCGTCGGAAGAAAATCCGCCGAGCCAAGCACTGGCGCTGCGACGGCTGGAGGAGGGGCGGCGCGGGAGACGGTGAACGTGAGGAACAGGAGCGCGCAGAGGAAAATGTTCGATTGGTGGTGATGCGATTTCATTTGGAGATTCTCATATGCTAACCGTCAGAATCTTCTGATGACGAGAATGCCTCACGTAGGGCGGGCATTGCCCGCCCTACTTGGGTTGCGCACGCAGATCACTCGCCGATGCACAGCAACTTATCTCCGCTGCGGAGAAACATCTCCTTCCCGCAGAACACCGGCGTAGACGCCGAGCCTTCGGGCAGCTTGTTTCTTGCCACCACTTTTGCCTCGCGCGTCGCCTCCAGCACGACAACCTCACCCTGGTTGGAATTCAAATACAGATATTTTCCCGCCAGCGCCAGGCAGGAAAACGTCGGCGGCGCGCCGCTGTCTGGATCGCCGTCGGCCAGAAGCTGCGGCGGCTTGATCAGCGGGGTTTGCTCGCCCTTTCCCCTGGCATCAAACATGTACAAGCCGCCCTTGCCGGTCACGATGAACAGGGTGTGGTCGTAAAAAATCGGCGAGCCGAAGACTTCATCGCCAATCATCGCGTTCCATACTTCCGTGTCCTTGAAGGCGGGGCTCAGCTGGATCGCGCTGACCGAAACGTCGCCATAATAAAGCATCCCATCGTGGGCGATCGGGCTTGGCGTGCCGCTGTGGGCGATGTCCTCGGCAACCACCTTTCCATTGTCAGCGCGCACCACATGCCCGCGCGGCGTGGCGATCAGATCAACGCCGTCCAGCGTGAACGCGGCCGGCGTGCCATAGGTTGACTCGGCATCGGTGTTCACCCAGATTTGTTTGCCGGTGGCCGGGTCGAAGGCGTACAGATTGGTCATATGAACGATCAGCTTGCCCGCCGTCAGAATCGGCGAAGAGCTGCGGCCATACCCGGTGTTCTGGTCGGCATCGATATAGGCCGTCCACTGGATTTTCCCCGATAAATCGAGCGCGCAAACAATGCCGTTGGCAAACGCCATGTAAATACTCTTGCCATCGGTCACCGGCGTTGCCGCCGACATTCCCGACCCAGCCTTGGGAAGAATGTAATCCTCCGCCCCCTTGCGGCTTTTAGGATCGGAAAGATCGGCCGGCGCGACGGCGGTTTTCCAGGCTTGCTTGCCGTCGGCGCGATTGACGGCAACGATAAAATTCGGCTCGACCGTCACGATCGCCAGCTTTTCAGTCAGGATGGGCGATGAATAACTTTTGCCGACCGTAGTGCTCCAGCGGATGTTTTTGGTTGCCGACCATTGGGTTGGCGGCGTGGCGCCGAGGAAACATCCCGAACCATCCCCGCGCCAGCCGAAGGGATGGGTTGGAGACGGCACAAAGCCGGCCGAACCCAGCCGCGCGGGCGCGGCGTCAGCGCCATACAGTGCGTTTGTCGCAATTCCGCAGATCAGGCTGAAGACAAGCACAAAGCCAACAAGTTTCACAAAAACAACCTCCAAAAGCCGCGATGGTTTTTCGTGACACGGGCGTCTCGCCCGTGCCTGCAGCGCGATGCGAGATTAAACCGCGCACTTTTCAGAAATTCACACAGTATTCGATTCGAAGGCACGGCCGAGACGGCCGTGTCACGAACAAGCGTCCAAAAACCACTCAGTATTTACTCCTCTTCGCGCAGCTAATGTCCCGGCAAGTTCTGCGGTTAGCCGCGACGCGCAGCGGAGCGTTTAGTACGGAGAAATACGTTTCTTCCCGATGAAACGCTCCGCTGCGCGTCGCGGCTAACCGCAGAGCCCAGAAGGGCATTAGCTGCGCGAAGAGGAGTAGCCGTTGCACGCTTGCGTGCCGTTCCGTCACTCATCCCGACTTACACGATGCCTGTAGGATCCGAGACTATCGACCAAACCGGATCCGGGCCGGCGCTGCG
>DASRRM010000470.1:0-2877 GCA_035695715.1 Tepidisphaeraceae bacterium | reverse complement strand
CGATCCTTTGTCGCTGCGTCGAAATCGTGGTGAAAGCTGAGCCCCGTGGTCTCCCAAAAATCCCCCGCCTGCAAAAGATCCGCCGACGGTTTGTCCGCCGCCCAGAGGCCGGCCGCCGACAGGGTGAGAAAGGCCAGCACGATGAGTGATAATCGATTCAAGTAAGTCATGCGAAGCTCCTATCATCCCTGATGCGCGCCCGATTGGTAAGTTGCAGGCCACAACGGAAATTATCGCAGCGGACCGGTCAAAGAACGAGGCGTTTCGAATTCAAAGCGCAAGCGCGATTTTGAATTTGTTTCGGATTTCGTGCTTCCGATTTTCGGATTTCCGATGGCAGCACGCTTCAGAATTAAAAGGCTTTAAGAAGTACCTTCACCACCCGCGTCAATCCGCTCTTGGCGTTGCCGATGAATTGCTGGAAGATTTTGTTGGTGACCGACATGAACTCCTCCATCCCCGCCAACCGCTGGCGGGTGAGGGCGACATCCTCGCGGCGGGCGGCGGATTTGCCAAGCGACCCCTCCTCCAGCATGCGATGGCACTGCTTGATGGTTTCCAGGACGGGATCCATCTCACGGCGTTTGCGCTCGGCGGCGATGATGGAAAACATTTCCCACACATCCGACAGGCTCACGAAATATTCCCGCCGCTCGCCGCGCTTGTGCTGCCGCTCGATGATCCCCCAGTTGCACAGCGCCCGCAAACTCATCGATGCATTACCCCGGCTGATGTTGAGCCGCTCCATCACGTCATCGGTGCTCTGCGGCTTGCCGGTGACATACAAAAACGCGTGAATCTCCGCCATCGTCCGATTGATCCCCCAAGTCTGCCCCATTTCCCCCCAGCGGCGGATGAACAGGTCCTGGGCCGTGCGCAGCTTCTGCTCGGCAGCGCTCAGCGGCGGGACGGGGGCGATGGAGATGGGCAACAATTCCGCGGTCGTCATGTTGATTCCTTTTTCAGTGGTTACTGAAATTATAGCATGCGCTATCGCCAGCAGAAAGTTGAACTTCGTGGTTTCAGGAAGTTTGAAAGGGACAAAGCTCCGTGCGCGCTCTCATGCAGATCCAGTAGAGAATGTCCGTTCGACGCAAAGCGTCATCCCGAGGTCCTCGAGGTCTATTGCGATTTAACGCCGATTCTGAGGTACTCCGAAGAGCCGGGTCGGATGCTGCGAATTGCGGATAACCCGGCTCTTCGGAGTACCTCAGAACCGGCGTCTCTCGGACAACATCAGTGATGTCTGTGGAATAATCACAATCCAAACCTTCGCCCGCCACCGTGGTATAGTCTCACAACGTGCGACCATTTCCCGGCGGGTCCCGCGCCTGCCCATCTTGTGGAGATTCAAATGACGCGAAGGTTTTGTCTCGCTTGCATCGTGATTGTTCTTTCGGTGATCACCGCCCGCGCCACCGACACGCCCGTCGCGCCGGCGGTGATTCGCGTTGGCATCATCGGGCTCGATACTTCCCACGTCACCGCCTTCACGAAAATCCTCAACGACCCCAAAGCCCAGGGCGACCTGGCCGGCCTTCGCGTGGTGGCGGCGTTTCCCGGGGGCAGCCCGGACATCGAATCGAGCCGCACACGCATCGATAAATTCACGCAGGAGATTCGCGGTATGAATGTCGAGATCGTCGATTCCATTCCGGCGCTGCTGGGGAAAGTCGACGTCGTCCTTTTGGAAAGCGTGGATGGCCGGCCGCATTTGGCGCAGGCCAAGCCGGTATTTGAAGCGGGCAAGCCGGTGTTCATTGATAAGCCGCTGGCCGGTTCGCTGGCGGATGTCATCGCGATTTCCGAGTTGGCCGCCCGGCACAAAACGCCCTGGTTTTCCAGCTCATCGCTCCGCTACGACTCGGCCCTGCAAGCGCTCAAGCACGAGCCCAAGCTCGGCGATATCGTCGGCTGCCAGACCTGGGGACCTTGTCCGCTGGAAAAAAACCACCCCGATCTTTTCTGGTACGGAATTCACGGCTGCGAAATGCTCTACACCGTCATGGGCACCGGCTGCCAAACCGTCACCCGCGTGCATACCGAAGGCACCGATGTTGTCACCGGCGTTTGGAAGGAAGGCCGAGTTGGCACATTCCGCGGCATCCGCGCTGGAAAAGCCGACTATGGCGCAATTGCGTTTGGGTCGAAGGGAATCGTGCCGGTGTTCGGCGACCCCGATGGCTACAAGCCCCTGGTGGTGCAGATCGCCCGCTTCTTCAAGACGCGCCAGCCGCCTATCGCGGCGGAGGAAACGATCGAGTTGTACGCGTTCATGGAAGCCGCCGATGAAAGCAAACGCCAAGGCGGCGCGCCGGTGAAGTTGGAAACGGTGGTGGCCAAAGCGCGCGAGGAAGCGAAAGCGAGGTTGGAGACGGGAAAGTAAAGTGACCCGTAGCGAGCTTGTGAACTTATTCGTGGCACGGGCGGCCCGCGCGGCGGCCCGCGCGGCCCGCCCGTGTTTCTGATCCAAAAAACATGGACGAGCCGCCCATGCCACAAAATTTTCTCAAGCTCACCGCGGAAGAGGTATCGATGTTAACGCGCCTGCAAGCCGGGGTGCGCGACTTCAGTCGCCACCATTTCCCCCAACCACGGGACCACCAAGCCAAGCGAAGGTCACTCATGCGATCCATCCCCCTCCAAATCGGCATCATTCTCCTCCTCCTCTCATCCTTGGCCCCAGCCGGCAATTGGCCGACGTGGCGCGGCGCGGCAGGCAACGACATCTCCGACGAAAAAGATGTCCCCGCCACCTGGTCGGCTACGGAAAACGTGACATGGAAATCCCCATTGCCCGGCGGCGGGAATTCCACGCCCGTCGTCTGGGACGATTCGGTTTTTGTCACTTGCGCTTCAGACAAAGGCGCGGTGCGA
>DASRRM010000469.1:0-4047 GCA_035695715.1 Tepidisphaeraceae bacterium | reverse complement strand
CATACGAAACAGTTAGTAACGGACCGGCGCTTCTTCCCGCGCTCGGGTAAGATTCCTCCCATGCTCCGCCGGCTCGTTTCCATTTTGTCTGCGCTGTCGCTGGCATTTTGCATAGCCATTTGTGTGCTGTGGGTCCGCAGCTATTACGCGGTGGATGCCGTTGATTGCCGGTGCATCGATGCCGCCGTCGAGGAGAACTCTTCAGATTGGTGGACGAAAGGTGTCGAGATCGGATCCAGCCGAGGCGTGCTGGCCTTCAATCATTTCTCCTTGGTCTGGGCACAGAATTGGCCAACGACCAGGCAGCCCGCCGGCAATTGGCAGTGGAGACTCAAAATCGGGCGCGACGATATTTCGGTAATACCAGCCGATGGTCGGCAATTCAGATTTACCGGCTACCAGCCGACACAAGCCGAGCGGCTCGGGTTCGGGGCATGGAGTTACCAGGCCATGACAACGTGGAATGATGACGAATCTCAAATGCATCCGGAGCATGAAATCGGCGCCACGGCTCCGGATTGGTTGCTCGCCGCGCTCGCCGCCATCCTCCCCGTGTTGTGGGTGATATCGGTTCGCCGCCGCTTTCCCACCGGGCACTGCCAACACTGCGGCTACGACCTCCGCGCCACGCGCGAAAGATGTCCTGAATGCGGGAAAATTCCAGGGTGAGTTGTTGCACTTTCACGGCTTCGTGGTGGCTTCCGATCTGCCATCAATTGCGGTGATGTAAAATTCCCCTTGGGCAGGGGCAAGATAAAACGTCATCTCCGCGCCGTTGGATAACAGGACCTGCTGCACCATCTGGTCGCCCAGTAAATGGCGGTCGGTGATGTGAAACTGAAATCTGCTGATTTGCACGCCCTTAAAATCCCGGATCCATTGCTCCCACGTCCGCCCGCCGATCCCATTGGGATGATCACCGGTGGTCATCGCGCGCAGACCCGGAACATCGCCCGCAGCGACGGCGGCGAAGAATGACTCGACGGTATCGCGATCGCCGGAAAGGTCATAGCGCGGGACCGGCCGGGTCTGGGCAGGCGGCTGGGGGTGGGACACATTCGTCGTGGGCGCCGATGGCACGACGGGCGGCGGCTGCGGATGACAACCCACCGCCATCGCCAGGAACCCCGGCGAAAAGAGTAGAACGATTGATCTGACTGGCAACATCGTCGCAAACTCCTTCGGCCACCCCAGCGGCAGCGAGCAGATAGACCACTCTTACGCGCCCCGACCCAGCGCGTAATCGGCACCCTCATTTCCGCAGCGCCAGAGCGGTTTTTACCCAAAATTACGGCTTTGCACAAAAATAGCCATCGGATGCTGTTCTGCACAACAATAGACGGGGCTGCACAAAAAAAGGAATTCTACACGCCCGGCACAATTGCCGGGCGTTTTCGTTTCTCCGCATGCTTGCTGAAAGTAGCGAGCATCTACAGTTATTTTTTGGTTGACATGCTTGCTTGAATCTGCAAGCATGTCGGAATGAAGATAATAGAAAACCCAACGGAAACTACTGAAATCGCAAGCCCCCAATCACTTGGCGGTAAGGCCCGCGCCGAAAAGACTCCGGCGACGGAGCGAAAGGCGCAGGCTAAACGGGCGGCAAAGGCCCGTTGGGAAGCGGCGATAGCCGCCGCGAAGGAATTGCAAGATCCGAACCGCATGCCCGAGGCGTTATGCGAAGGGGTGATGGAGATCGGATCGGTGGAAATCGAATGCTACGTATTGGACACGCTCAAGCGTGTCATTCACAAGCGCGGGATGGCGAAGGCGCTCGGAATGAAGTCTGGGGGCGGCAACGTCTTTATGCGGGCCATGCAGCGAAAGGGGCTTGGATCTGAAATCGGGGAAGATCTTAGGAAGAAGCTAGATAACCCTATTATTTTCAAGCCATTAGCATCGGATCTGGGCCACGGGTACGACGCAACGATCTTAATCGACATCTGTTCTGCAATTATCGATGCTTCCAAGGCTGGCAAGCTGGGGCCTGGGCAAGAAGGGCTTGCGATTCAAGCTGAAATTATCATTCGCGCATCGGCAAAACTCGGCATCGTCGCTTTAGTGGACGACGCAACTGGCTTTATTGCCGACAAGCGACGGGAGAAATACAAGGAACTCTTCCGTGAATTCATCCGCGAGGAGATCAAGTTGTATGACGAACCCCAATTTCCCGACCAATTGTTCGACGTCATCTACAAGATATACGGGCTGCCGCGCAAGGCGGACGCCAAGAATCACCCGCAATTCTTTGGATGGTTCATTCGCAAATACATTTACGAACCGCTGGCGAACAGCAATGGCGCGATACTTGAGATGCTCGATGGCAAGAATCCTGTGGTTTACGTCAATGGCGGCAGGCGATACAAGCTTTACAATTTCCTTTCCGAGGTTGTCGGAATGCCAGCGCTAAAAGCGCAGTTGTGGCAGGTCGTCGGAATCGGAAATTCCGTAAAGAATAAAGCCCAGTATGAACGTAGTTTTTATACGGCATTTCCACGTCCACAACTTGAACTTTTCGACAATTACGACTTGGATTGAAGCGGTCTGCTCAACTGCGCCCATCTCGTTTTCCAGTCGTCTTCCGCGCCACTGCAAGAATCTCCGACCGCGCCCATGCTGACGCATCCAAGCTGCGCGATAGCGCTGCCTTTTCAATCAGCTTCTTTTCCTCTTCGGTGCAGCGGAAGCGGAAGTACGTGGACTTTGCCTGATCTGGTTCTTTTTTTGGTCTTGCCATGATTTGAGTGTAGTCGCAAAAAACTACTAATCAAGAATTATTTTCTTGACTGTGGTGTTTTTGTGACTACACTGATTCCATCATGATCGATCCAAAAGAAATCACCGACGGAATCACCAGTGGCGTGGAAGTTCGCAAACAACGCGGGCTTGAAATCGCGGCGCTCGCACGCATCGAGAAGGACGGCTTGCATTATGTCGTTCCATCGCAGTTTTCCCCGAACCCGACAAAGTACAGGGTTTTCTACGCGAAGGACAAACCGACCTGCACGTGCGCCGATCATGAAACGCGCGGTTGCCGGTGCAAGCACATTTACGCGGTCGAGTTTTACATGCGTCGCGAGACGACTCAGCACGCCGATGGATCAACGACCGTTACGGAAACGAAGTCGGTTGTTGTGGTTGAGAAAACACGCAAAACCTACCCGCAAGACTGGCCGAATTACAACGCGGCACAAATGAACGAGAAGAAGGAATTCCAAAAGCTTCTCCATGATCTTTGCCTTGGCGTCGGCGAATTGCCGCCAATTGAACGCAAGGGACCGCAAGGGCGCAAGCCGATTCCGCTCCCCGATGCGGTGTTTTCTGCCGTGTACAAAATCTACTCGACATTCAGCGCCCGCCGGTTCACTTGCGACTTGCAGGACGCGAAGGAACGGGGATACATCACCCGCGCCCCGCACTTCAATTCGGTTCTGAATTACCTTGAAAATCCCGCCCTGTTTTCGATCCTCGTTTCAATGATTCAGCGGGCCAGCTTGCCGCTACAGTCAATCGAGGAGAATTTCGCAGTCGATTCGACCGGCTTTGCGTTCTCCCGATTCGTGCGATGGTATGACATCAAGTACAACAAGTTCACGGCGGAGCAGCAGTGGATCAAGCTTCACTTTTGCACTGGCGTCAAGACCAACGTGATTACCGCCGTCAAGATTGAAGGGCGCGACGCTGGCGATGCCCCGCAACTTCCGGCACTCGTCCAGAAGACCGCTGAGAATTTCACGATGAAGGAAGTGAGTGCTGACAAGGGTTACACCGGCCGGGAGTGCCACGATGCTATTGCGGCTGTCGGCGCAACGCCGTTCATCATGTTCAAGGCGAACGCCACGGGCGCAGTTGGTGGCCTCTTCCAAAAGATGTTTCACTACTTCCAGTTCAAAAAGGAAGATTTTCGGTTCATCCGGCGGAAGCGTAGTTTGTGGTTGAAAAAACGTGGACATGGCTGTCTGCTCTGGAGTTACCAAGCTTCAGAACGGAGACAAGCTCATGTCCACGAGTCTTTTGTATCACGGTTGGGGTGTACGCGGCTACACC
>DASRRM010000468.1:0-4881 GCA_035695715.1 Tepidisphaeraceae bacterium | reverse complement strand
AGCATGAAAAGAAAATCGTGGCAGGACCGGGAAGCCTGCTGATTTTCGGCATGCGAACCTGGCATCGCGCTTCGAATATGACCGCTGACTTCGGCGCGCGGCTTTCCCATCACATGATCTGGCGATCGGCGGCACACGTCTTCCAGGGTTTTCATCAATGGTCGCATCTCGGCGAAAAGCCGGACTTTAAACGCTTCATCGAATTCGCCATGCCAAGGCAGCGGGAAGTCCTCGGGTTTCCAAAACCGGGCGATCCATATTGGAATGAGCAGACTTTGGCGGCGGTGGCGCTGCGATATCCAAAGATGGACATGAAACCCTACGCAACAAAGAAGGCGCGATGAAACGGGTGCTCATCACCGGGTCCAGCGGATTGATCGGGTCGGAAGCCGTCGCGGCTTTCGACGCCCGCGGGTGGTCGGTCGTCGGCGTCGACAACAACATGCGCGCCGATTTCTTCGGCCCGCGCGGCGACACCACCTGGAACCTCAATCGCCTGCTGGCCACCACGCGGAATTTTCGTTCTGTGTCGCTCGACATTCGCGATCGCCCCGGCGTGGCAAAAATAGTCGCCGACGTGAAGCCCGACCTGGTTATTCACGCCGCCGCCCAACCCAGCCACGACCTGGCGGCCAAGAGGCCTTTCGATGATTTCGACGTCAACGCCGTCGGCACGCTGAATCTGCTGGAAGCCGTCCGCGCCGCCCGCGATGCGGCCCTCTGCGACCCGGTGTTCATCTTCATGAGCACTAACAAAGTCTACGGCGACGCCCCCAACGAGCTGCCGCTGGTCGAACTGCCCACCCGCTGGGATTACGCCCGGCCGGAAAACTTCCACGGCATCGACGAGCAAACCCGCATCGACCGCAGCATGCACTCCATCTTCGGCATCAGCAAAACCGCCGCCGACATCATGACCCAGGAATATGGCCGCTACTTCGGCGTGAAAACCGGCACCTTCCGCGGCGGATGCCTGACCGGAAAAAATCATTCCGGCGTCGAACTGCACGGCTTTCTCAGCTATCTGTTCAAAGCCGTCAGCGCTGCCTCCCCCTACACGATTTTCGGCTACAAGGCCAAGCAGGTCCGCGACAACATCCACAGCGCCGACGTCATTTCCGCTTTCCTGGCCTTCCACGAAAATCCCCGCCCAGGCGAAGTCTACAACCTCGGCGGCTGCCGACAGAACAGTTGCAGCATGACCGAAGCCATCGCCGCCGCCGAGGGAATCATCGGGCGAAAGTTTAGTTGGTCATATAATGATGAAAATCGAAAAGGCGATCACATCTGCTACATCACGGACATGTCAAAATTCAAAAGCCATTACCCCGATTGGCGCATCACGCGATCACTGGAGCAGATTTACCAGGAGTTGGCGCAGCCGGTGGAAGGGTGACAAATACCCGGTTCCCGTCTTTTGCGGTTAATTGCTTGTTCAAGATTGGAAGGAGCGATATTTAACAAAGTTGCCTCCACGCCGGGTCAAGCGGCGCGAAAGACCTCACTCGCGCAGAAATCGCCGCCGCCGCGCCGGCCCGGATTTGCGCCGGGCTCTGGAAAATTGCCAGCCGGGTGCTTACAGCGTTGCGCGCGGACGATACGCTCTCCTCCGGTTTGTTCCATTGGACCATCCAAATCGGGGACGGTCGCTACGCCTCCCGCAAATGGTAACTCTTGATCGAATTCTGCTGAAAATCCGGATATGCCCCAATGTCATGCTCGGCAAGATCAAGCCCGTCGAATTCATCGGCTTCCTTTGATCGCAACCCAACCGTCGCGCGAAGGATGAGGAACAGCGCCGCCGACACTGCCGCCGCGAAGATTGCGATGCCGATCACGCCGACGGCCTGGATGAGGATTTGCTCGCCGCGGCCTCTGGGCGCCAGCGGAATGGGTATAAAAATTCCCGCGGCAATTGTTCCCCATGCCCCGCCGACGATGTGAATCGCGATCACGCCAAGCGGATCGTCCAGGCGGCCGCGCAGCTCCAGGGCAATGACCGCCAGTGGAACAATGACGCCCGCCACCAGCCCGGTAATTGCCGCCGCCCAGGATGGAAGCCATGCTCCTCCCGCGCACGCCGATACCATGCCGCCGACAATTCCGGCAAGTGTCAGCACGATCTCCGGCTTGCCATATTTCACCTGGGTATACAAAAGGCTGCCCAGCCCCGCGCACGCCGCGGCCAATAGGACGTTCATCGCCCCCGGGCCATAGGCGCCTTCGCGCATCGACTGTGGAGCAAGAATCACTGCGCTTCCCGCGATCACGTACGCAATCCAGCCGACCAACATCAGCAGCACGCCCATCGCCGCCAACGGCAAATTATGTCCCGGAATATTCGACGATGATCCATCGCGATTAAATTTTCCCGCACGCGGCCCGACCATCACGACGGCAACCAGCGCAAAGGCGCCGCCGGCAACGTGCAACGCCGACCCGCCCGCCAAATCGACAAATCCATGCATCGCCAGCCAGCCTGTCCATGTCACACCGCAAGTTGCCGGCAGGACGAATCCAGCCAGCACCGCCGAAGCCGCGCAAAGCGGCCAGAATTTGCAGCGCTCGGCCAACGCCCCAGCCACCAGCCCGGTAGCCGTCAGAATCATCGCCAGACGGACGAAAATAAGTGCGAAAGGCACAACGCTGCGCTCCGTGTGGATGCCCACGAGCAGGTCGCGCAAGATGCCGAGCCACTGATTATTCCGCTGGAACAAAATAGCCGCCCCAATCGCCCAGAACGCGACAACCGAAATGCTCAAGTCGGCCAGCAGGCGCATGACGGTGGCAGCCGAATTCTTGGCGCGCACCAGCCCGCCGGCATAAAGGGCAAATCCCGCGCGCGTCAATAACGCCAGCGCGCCGAGGATGATAAACGTTTCCATGTTCCTCCTTCGCCTTACAGCGTAGCGATGCAGCGCACGCGGACAAGGGGATGAACATCGCGGGCCCCTTCCAATTTTCCCGAACTTCGCTTCAATGCACGCTGCATGATTCGTAACCAGCAAGGCAACGAGTTCTTTCTCTTTACCCAGGACGACCACGCCGCTGTCAGCGGGGAACTGGCCCGGCATTTTGGCAACTCCCGGTTTGCCGCGCCCCAGCCGCTCAAGGCTGTCATTGATGCCGTCGCCATGCACGATTGCGGCTGGCCGTTGCACGATCGCGAGCCGACGCTCGATGTGGCGGGCATGCCGCTGCATGTCTTCGACACGCCGATTCCTCTTGCCGTGCGCGTCTGGGCGGAATCAACCCGCCTCGCCCGCGAAGCGGACCCGTATACCGGCCTGCTGGTCAGCCTGCATGTTTTTGCCCTGTCGGCGTTGGCGTATCAACACTATGCCGACCCCGCCCAGCGCGCTCATAGCGCCAAGGAACTGTTCGAGCTGAACAAGTTCCAGCAGTTGCAGATCGAAGTTCAGGAGCAAATCCGCGGCGAATCGGGCCTGCGCACGGATGTGGCCCTGCAACTTGGCCTGGCCCCGCGCCGCAGCGATGCCCGCGAGGACCTGCTCCGCTTTCACTACCAGATTCTGCGCACCATGGATCAGCTCAGCCTAGCTCTGCTGCTTGGCGGCCGGCCGTTTTCAACCATCGACGACCTGTCTCCCCGACCCGCCGCTGATCCGGTGGATTTCCGCGTCGGCTATCCCGCCAAATGGCGCATCACCTTGAACCCCTGGCCGTTCGATGCCGAAAAGATCGACGCCGAAATCCCCTTCCGCCGGGTTCCGGCCAGGGTGTACGCCAGCGTCGAGGCATTCCGAGAGATATACAAATCTGCGCCGCGGGAAATGCAGATGCTGCGCGTGGCACGATCAGGATAAACAACACGTAACATCCTCATTCGAGGAAGTATTTTTGATCGTCGAGATTAGCGCACTGCGAAACGCCGGGGTGGCGACTTCAGTCGCCACCTCAGACGAGGCGCGCTTTATCAACCGCGCGTTCAGTAAAATCGGAATGGCGAGATCCCATGAAGTACCGCGGAATAATGAGTAACGGCGTAGTCGAATTTCAAGGCCCCAAACCCCCTGAAGGCACCGTCGTCGAAGTCACGGCTGTGAACAGAGCCTGCAGCGATGGAAATCTTAGCGATGATCCAGCGATTGGAATCTGGAAGGATCGCACCGATCTGCCGCAAGATGCTTCTGAAGCGGCCAAGGAACTCGGCAAACGACTAATGCAGCGGGCGGATGAAGGGCTTTGACTTGCATTTTTCATTCACGTCCGAAAACCGCCAGACTTCCCTGTTTGCCCCGTCTATATTCCCTGCATGGAGCTCAAGCCCGCAGCCTGTTACCGAGCCGTTCTTGCACATGATGCCCGTTATGACGGGCGGTTTTTCACCTGCGTGCGGACGACGGGCATCTACTGCCGCCCGATTTGCCCGGCCCGGCCGCCAAAGCTGGAGAATTGCAGATTTCTGCCCACCGCCGCTGCCGCCCAGGAGGCGGGGTTCCGGCCTTGTCTTCGTTGCCGGCCGGAAAGCTCGCCGGACCTGGACGCCTGGCGCGGAACGTCGGCGACCGTCTCGCGCGCACTGAAACTCATCGAAGGCGGAGCGCTCGATGACGGCGGGGATGTGGAATCACTGGCCGAGCGCCTGGCGATTGGCCCGCGACAGCTCCGCCGGCTCTTCCGCCAACATATCGGCGCTGCACCCATTACTGTTGCGCAAACCCGCCGCGTGTTGCTTGCCAAGCAACTCATTCATCAGACGCATCTCCCGATGATCGACGTCGCGATGGCCAGCGGCTTTGGCAGCGTGCGGCGATTCAACGAGACATTCCAGCAGCTTTACCATCGCCCGCCCGGCGAACTTCGCCGCGGCGCCAAGGCGACGGCTGCCTCGCCGGAAATTTCGCTGCTGCTCCCCTA
>DASRRM010000467.1:0-10500 GCA_035695715.1 Tepidisphaeraceae bacterium | reverse complement strand
CACCTCGGCCGCCCCTCCGACAAGCCCCCAGGCTGGCTCGTGTTGTGGCGTGGATGGACTGAATTACAACGACTGGTAGAAGGTATGCTCTTGGAAAGAATAAAAAGAAGAGGGTAAACTTGAGGCGTACTCGCCCACCATTTTCTTCCCCGCGACGCAAACGTGGTGGGCGAGTACGCCTTCGGCGTTCGGTTCATTCCCGGTCATACATACCTCGGGTCGGCGCGAACCGTTGGCTGCAACCGCTGGCGCGGAGATCTGTGACCGCACCAAGGCGCATCAAAGCAACTGGCCCGCCGGTAATTACCCGGCGGGCCAGTTGCTTTAACGAATTCGATCGCACCAATTAGGTTTTGGCGGGCTTTTTCTTGCCGGCGCGAATGTCGATCGAGACGGCGGGCTTGCCGGTGTCGCCCAGCGTGACGCTGACGTTTGAGCCAACCACGACATCGGCGATTGTGGCCGCCGCGCCGGCCTTGGTGACTTTCGTGCTGTCGTCGATCTTGATGACCGTTTCAACCGGGGCATCGCCCTTGGTCTTGGGGCGCGAGGAAATCGTGATCGAATCCTTGGCAACGGCGGTGACCTTCCCATGCAATGGCTTTGGAGCAGTCGCATCCGCTCCCATTGCATACGTGCACAACACCATTGCAAGCGCAACGGCAACGAAGCTGAAAGACTTACGCATACTCATTTCTCCTGCCGCGAATGGAGGCCGCGGACATGTGTGTTCGTGGCACAAATCCGGTGGCGCGACACCGCGACAACCTGGTTTGGCAATCGTTATACGCGCCAGTTGCCCGTTTATTGCCGGACAATCTTGCCGGGCAATCGGCACATCGTCAGGCGAGAATCGCAGGTGCGTTTCAACTCATTTTCCGCCCGCAGCCAGCAACCGTTCCAATTCATTGACAAACGCCGTCTGGGCTGGATTTATCTTGTTGCGAGCGGCCGGCAGATCGAAGAACGCGGCGCGGTCGACTTCGGGAAACTCCGCCTGTTTTCCCGATTTGGGCGGCCATTCCATCATGAATACATTGCTGCGGATGGCATCCGGATCAAGATTGCCTTCAACCGCCCAGGCATGAACGATCTTCCCCGACTTTTGCTTCACCGGTTTCAGCGGAATGAAACGCCCCGCCGGCCGGCAGCCGGTTTCTTCTGCAAATTCGCGCCGGGCGGCATCCAGTAAATCCTCGCCGTCGTTGATTTCGCCCTTGGGAATCGACCAGGCGCCTTCATCCTTATTGCGCCAGAATGGTCCGCCGGGATGGACCAGCAACACTTCCAATTTTCCACGATTGACGCGATACAGCAGCAGTCCGCCGCTGATTCGATTGGGCATACACGCTCCTGGTCGAGTTTCCGTCTTGCGATTATCAAACCCGAGATTCCCCGGAAAGGAAAGAAAAGGTCCGTCGTCCGAACAACAGCGTTGCGCAAAAGGCTCCCCACCATCATCCCGCCTTGCGAAAACGAGCTGTAGCTCCCGCGACAAACGGCTTTGTCTTGGACTCATACGCCCCCACGTCCGGCGCTTTGCCCTTGTATCCATCGGTGTAGCCAGGAACAACCGCTCCGGCATCAATGGCCACTGACTTTTTCGCCAACTGATAATTGTTGATTGCGGCATTCACGAATATTGCGCCGGTCGGATCCATCAGATTTTTCGACTGCTGTGAGACATCACCCATCTGCGATGGGCCGATCAGGATATTGTTGGTGAAAACATCGCCGGCGTCGGTCGGGTCGCCGCTGGTGGCGACGCTGAATGACACGCCGATGAATGTATTGTTGTAAACCTGTATTCCGCTTTCCGGCGGATTGATTTTCGCGGCGGCATCGACGTTCCACGTCACGTTATGGTCGAGAATGTAGTTGCTCGATCCATTGTCGATGTATAAACCCACGCCGCCGAATCCGCCGGTGCGGATGTCGGAGATGACATTGTATGCAATGCGGCTTTCCTGTCCGTCGGTGCCGAAGGCGTAGATTCCGCCGACATCGGTGGTTTGCAGGCCGCAGGAATAGATGCGGTTATGCAGGACGGAAATCTGCGGCGAATGGCGGATGATCACGCCGCTTCGGCTGCAGTTATAAATCGTGTTTTTCAGGATGTTGTTGTTTGAGCCCAGGCTGGTGACGCCGCCTTCATCGGCTCCGTCGGTATCGACATCATGAATGATGCAGTTTTCAACGGTGTTAAAGCTGCCGCCGAGGAAAACGCCGTCGCCGCTGCTGAAGGCGACGATGCTGTTTTCGATCAGGTTATTTGTCCCGTTCAGTATGATGCCGGTGGTGTGGGGATGGTTCTGGTCATCCCAGGGGTTTGGTTCGTTGGTGGCCGCTGACACATAGTTGGCGTTCAGATTATTCAGCACGATATTGCTTGAGTTGGCATCGGTGTTGATCGTGCAGCCGGTCAGCTTGATGTTCTGGATGTGAATGTATGAATCGCCGCTTAGGTCAAAAGCGTAGAGCCGCTGCTTCATTTCCACCGCCGGGACGGTTGCACCTGAAACGCGAAGGGAGAATTGGCCCATGTCCGAATCATAGTACCACTGCCCGCCATCGTTGAACGCCTGCATGCTGCCAGTGAGATAAAACGGATTCCCCGTCTGCGGCATCTGCGAGCCATACGGCTCCAAAGGCACATACGTATACGTCAAGCTTCCCGGCGACGAGGCGATAACTGTCCCCGTTTGAAATACCCACGCCTGCCCCGGCGCGATGTGAATCGTCGCCCCAACCCACGCGCCGGTGGCATCAGTCAGACTCGGCACGGAAATCGTAGCCGTCGCGATGCCGTTGACGGTCGGATCGACCGTGGCCGATGCCACCGTCGCCATCGTCGGCAGGGCGATGCTGCTGGCGGTATTCGTTCCTGTATTGGGCCATTGCGCTTCGTTGAGGGAAACACCATTGATAAAGAATTGGTTATTCCCATCGCCAAGATCTCCTGAAGTTGTCGACGTATAAATTCCCGGCGAAGCCTGCGTCAAGCCGCCCACAAGATCAGCGCCATCAATGACGACGTTGGCATGCCCCATCGGGCGAAAGGTGATGGGCTTCTGCGCCGTCCCCGAAGTCGGCGGCACAACCGCCTGATGATAAACCCCCGCCTTGATGAAAACTGTATCGCCCGGCTTGGCCCTATTGGCCGCCTGCTGGATGGTGGCAAACGGTCTGGCCGCTGTACCGGGATTGGTGTCATGTCCCTTGAGCGAGACATACCACGAAGACAAGAGCGTGCGCGTTTCCAGTGATTCCACAATAATCATGCCGCGGCGAACGCATACGCAATGCCAGACCCATTGCGGGTCCGGGAAACACGTTGGTCAAAGACTCCCTGCAGCCCATTTGCGGGCAAAAAGCTCCAGGCGGCGACGATGCAACATCCATGCAATGCTGGTGCAATCCCCCGAGTAGCGAACCGCATTTTTGACCCTGCCAGGGCAGGTCCGTGCAACGAAATGCAATGGTTTTCGACATGATTGCAGCAAATATTCGATATAATGCATGCAATATTGCGCACACGATATAAATTGCGATGAGGTTCAGGGTACGGCATGCGCGTCTTGCAGCGTGGGAGATACCCGTTTCCCTCGTAAAGCCCAGGGTTTTCTTAATCCTGAGTCCGCCGGGACAACTTGCACGCCCGCGCCGGGCGAATTGTCGCCGTTGCTTTGGTTTCGGGTTCGCCGCGCTGAGACGTACGTGCGCTGAAAATGTCCCCTCACCCCAGCCCTCTCCCCTGAGTTCAGGGAGTACAGGGGAGAGGGAGCTGGAGCGAACCGACGACCGTTTTCATCCGTCACGGGTGCGGACTTCGGCGAGCTCCGTCGAGCCGCACAGCTGCCCCAGGATTCCGGACGACGACGGGCCGCTACCTCAATTTGAAAAACACTCTACTCCTAATGTGATGCGCGCGACCAATCGAAATACGTCTTCATCTCATACTTCGGCGTCAGCAGCACCGGCATGCGCCCGGCAATGATCTTGCCGATCGTTCGCGTGGAAGGATCGATTAGCACCACAACGAGCAGCGGGAGAACCTCTGGATGACAGCGGACGCCATTCACCGTTTCGGGGCACGACGGGCGATTTCCTCCTCGCTCACGTCTTCTTTATGCGTGGCGATCCACCACTGGTTTCCCGCCGGATCGGTTACCGCGCCGACACGATCGCCATAAAACTGGTCGGCTGGCTCATTGATCGATGTTGCGCCGGCGGCGATCGCCCGCTTATACACGGCGTCGACATCGTCGACATACGTGTAAATCATTGCCGACATCGGAGCTTTCCCGGGCGGTGCCTGGCCAAGCATCACGGATGAATCGCCGATCCGAAGATGGGCGTGCATGACCTTCCCATTGGGCATCTCAGTGCGATGCTTTTCCTGGGCGGCAAACACCTGCTTGAGGAATTCGATCAATCCGGCCGCATCAGCGGCCAGGAAATATGGAATGACGGTGCTTGTACCGTCAGGGATTGGTTTAATGGGCATGGCAGTCTCCTATCGCGCGCATGTCGCGGTTCGCAGAGGGGAATGAGCCGCGCACGAAGGGTACTCCCGTAGTAAGCGGATCGGGCGAAACCGCTTACTTCGGGAGTACCCTCCGTGCGCGGCTCATTTGAAGCGATACTACTTCGTATTCGCATTCAAAAACGCAATCGTCAGCGGCCAGGCTTCCTGGGCGGCTTTGAGATTGGCGCCGTTTTGGCCGTCCTGGGCGCGCATGAAGCCGTGGCCAGCGCCGGCGTAAACGTGAGGGTCATAGGTCTTGCCCGCCTTCTTCATGGACGCCACAGTCGGCTCCACGGTGCTGCTCACGCGGTTATCGCTGCCGCCGTAGTTGCCCAAAACGGGCGCTTTGATCTTCTCCATCGCGTCGGCGGCGGGAGGCGTGCCGTAAAAGACCACCGCGGCGCTCAGGTCGGGCTGATGGACGGCATAGGCGAAGCTCTGCCCGCCGCCCCAGCAGAAACCGATGCACGCGGTCTTACCGCTGGAAGATGGAAGCTTCATTCCATACGCATGAACGGCGTCGAGATCGGCCATCACCTCATTGGGCTTGAGCCCGCGAATGGCTTTGACGACATCATCGCGGCCGGCATATGAATCAGTGCCCCCGCCATTTTTCCCGTGGCCCGAAAGCAGATCGGGCGCGATGGCGATGAACCCGTCGGCGGCAAGTTGGTCGGTCAGCCCGCGAACCCAGTCCGATTCGCCGAAGATTTCATGAATCACAATCACCACCGGCGCCTTGTCCTTCACCTCCGGATAAACGATCCAGGATTTGAGCGGCGTCTTGCTGCCGGGAACGGCAATGTCGACCCATTCCCCATGCCGCGGCGAGGTATTGAGCCGGGCCTTGGCGTCGGGCTCGCCAGGCGGCAAAGCCGCGTTGGCGGCGAATGATATTGATGCGAGGAGCGTTGTCAGAATGAGAACCGATGCCGGTAGCATGGAGCGAATTTTCATGTGTGCCTTTCCAAGAGGGTTCGCCGCGCCCTCCGATTGCGCGCGGCGTTTGGGTTTATTGTAATCGTGCGAATGGACCGGCGACAACCATTTGGACGTCATGTTCCGGCTTGTGGGTGTGGCGCTCAAAGGTGGCGAGGGGATTCCTGCATCGTCTTCTCGTGTAGCCCCGCGAGATGTGCGAGGGGCGGATTTTCTAAATGCGCACGCCGGTGTCTGAGGTACTCCGAAGACCCGGATCGGTCGCGCGAAGGATCCGGGTCTTCGGAGTACCTCAGACACCGGCGTGAACATTACGAATCCGCTGTCACCCCAGCCCCTACTTCCCCTGAGTACAGGCGCACGGGGTGGGAGTCTAGCGAACATTTCGCTTCACTCGCTCGTAACAGCCCCATCAACAGCGAATGATTCGATGTTGATTCCGGCTTGGGCGTTTGCTACGCTGGCCGGTGTGGCAGGGAAGCGGCGATTGCGTCGCCGCCACGCGCCGCTGTCTTGCAGGAAAAAGGATTTTCCTCATGTTTCTTCACGATTTGATTCGGCAATTCGATCCGCACATTTCACTCGCCGGCATCGCTGATTTTCCGGTTACCTCCATTTGCGAAGATTCTCGTCGGGCCAAAGCCGGCAGCGTCTTCGTCGCCCGCGCGGGCGGACAGGCCGACGGCGCGCAATTTCTCGCCGATGCCAGGGCGCGCGGGGCGGTGGCGGCAATCGTCTATAAGCCGTGCGAGAACTCGCCGCTGCCGCAGATCGTGGTGCGCGATTCGGGAAGTGCGGCGTCGATTCTGGCAAATCTGTTTCATGGCAACCCGGCCAGCGCGGTTAAGCCGCTGGCGGTCACGGGAACCAATGGCAAAACCACCGTCGCTTACCTGGTTCGGCATCTCTTGAACCGGATGAACTTTCGCTGCGGCATGATCGGCACGGTGGAAATCGACGATGGGCAGACGCGCCAGGAGGCGGCGATGACCACGCCCGCCGCCTGCGATGTGGCGGATTTGCTTGCCTCGATGCGCGAGCATGGCTGCCGGGCCTGTGCGATGGAAACCAGCAGCCATGCGCTAAGCCAGGGGCGGGTGGCGGGGGTTTCGTTTGCCGGGGCGGCGTTCACCAACCTGACCGGTGATCATCTCGATTACCACAAGACGATGGAAAACTACGCCGACGCCAAGGCGACGCTTTTTTCCTCGCTCGATCCGCAGGCCGTTGCAGTCGTGAACGACGGCGACGCCTGGACCAATCGCATGATCGAGCATTGCCCGGCCCGGATCATCCGTTTCGGATTCGGCGAGAACGCCGACTATCGCGCCCGCGATTTTTCCGTCACCGCCAGCGGCACGCATTTCATTTTGCATACGCCCGACGGCCGCGCCGAGGTGTCGATGGCGCTGATCGGACGGCACAACATTGAAAACGCTCTGGCGGCAGCGGGATTGGCCGGCGAGGCGTTCGGCCTGTCGGTCCACCAAATTGCCGCCGGCTTGCGCGATGCCCAAGGCGCCCCTGGCCGGCTCCAAACCGTGCGCGCCGACCAGCCGTTTGCGGTGCTGGTCGATTATGCCCATACCGATGATGCGCTGGAGAATGTTCTGTCGGCTTTGCGTCCCTTGGCGCGGGGAAAACTGCGCGTGCTGTTCGGGTGCGGCGGCGATCGCGATCCGTTCAAACGCCCGCGCATGGCGCAAACCGCCGAGCGGCTGGCGGATGCGATTTATGTCACCAGCGACAATCCGCGAACCGAAGATCCGCAGTCGATTCTCGATCAAATTGCCGCGGGATTCTCCGCCGATGGACGCGGCAAGGCCCAATTTGAAATCGATCGCCGGACGGCCATCGAGCAAATTCTAAATGATGCCCAGCCGAAGGATGTGGTGCTGATTGCGGGCAAGGGCCACGAGAACTATCAAATCATCGGCCGCGAAAAACGCCATTTCGACGATGTGGAGGAAGCCACGCGCGTATTGGCCCGCCAGCAGGCGGCGGCATGAGAATCGCGGCGCTTTGCGGAATGCCCGCCTTGAATTAACGTATCCACATCGGTTTTCCGCAGACGCTTCATTTGGAAGCCGCGGGCTAATTTAAATTACAACTCCTGACCAAATGCTGAAAGTGAACGCCAAGACGCCAAGGACTCCAAGAAAAAACGCCAAGTATAAGATGGATTTTTCTCTTCTTTCCGAACTTGGCGTTCTCCGCGTCTTGGCGTTCAATTAGCTTTGTCAGGCGTCGATGCTGAGCTTTTAGAGCGTTTTTCAGGTTAAGGTGGCGGCCAATCGTCATCCTGAGGTACTCCGAAGGATCTGGCTCGCCTTGGCGTACCGGCAAGATCCTTCGGAGTACCTCAGGATGACGGTCGCGCAAACGCGCTACCAACCTGAGAAACGCTAAACAGCGCGATTCTTTTGTTCGGATTAATTCAAACATGGTTCCTCTTACTCTCCGTCAAGTCCGGCAAGCCGTTGGCGGCAAGGCGCTCACGGTGATCGCGGAGAATGCGCCGCCGGTGTCGGCGGTTTGCACGGATACCCGGAAAATGGAGCCGGATTCGCTCTTTATCGCCATCGTGGGCGATGCCTTCGACGGGCACGCGTTTTTGAAAAACGCGGCAGCGGGCGGCGCGACGGCGCTGCTGGTTTCCAAGCCTCCTGCCGAGCCGATTCCCAATGTCGCCATCATTCAGGTTCCCGACACGCGGGTGGCGCTGGGGAAGCTCGCCAAGTTCGTACGGCAGCAGTTTCGCTCGAAGATCATCGCCGTTGCCGGCAGCAATGGAAAAACCACCACCAAGCATCTTATTCACGCCGCCCTTCGCGGGCGGCTAAAGGGGACAATTTCGCCGAAAAGCTACAACAACGATATCGGCGTGCCCCTGACCATTTTCCCCGCCAATCCCTCGCACGATTATCTGGTCCTGGAGATCGGCACCAATCATCATGGCGAGATCAAGCCGCTCAGTGAAATGTCGCTGCCGGACATTGCCGTCATCACCAATTGCGGGGCGGAACATTTGGAGGGCCTCGGCGATTTGATGGGCGTGCGCCG
Source organism: Tepidisphaeraceae bacterium (assembly GCA_035695715.1). Lineage (GTDB taxonomy): Bacteria > Planctomycetota > Phycisphaerae > Tepidisphaerales > Tepidisphaeraceae > RYN-428. Next base: position 1,970 of record DASRRM010000467.1, on the reverse strand, counting down.
GGAGAATGCGCAGATCATCGCGGGATTGAATCCCAAGGGTTTGCTGATCGTGAATGGCGATGATCCGGAGCTTCTCACCGCCGTGAATGATTGGCCGGGGCGCAAGCTGACATTTGGTTTTAAGGCAACCAACGACCTGTTCGCGACGGATGTCAAATGCACCGCGCGCGGAACGGAATTCAGCATGAACAAGCGCCCGCAGCGTGTGTTCGTGCCGATGCTGGGCCGGCATTCGGCGGCCAATGCGCTGGCGGCGATTGCCGTTGCGCGGTCGATGCGATTGCCGGAGGAGGCGATCATCGAATCGCTTGCCAAATCCGACGGCCCGGAGATGCGGCTTCAGCTTCAAACCGCCGGTAGCGTCGCGATCCTGAACGATGCGTATAACGCCAATCCCAATTCGATGCGTGCGGCGATCGAAACGCTGGCCGAGTTGGAATCGGCGGGGCGGAAAATCGCCGTGCTGGGCGACATGCGCGAATTGGGCGACAGCTCGGAGCGATATCATCGCGAGATCGGCACGTTTGCCGCGACGGCCGGGAAGATTGACCGGCTGATTTGCGTGGGCGTGCAGGCGCGCTATATCGCCGACGCGGCGCTAGCGGCGGGTTTTCCGCAGGATCAGATCATGCGGTTCGATGACGCCAAATCCGCCGCCGCGGGCGTGGCGGAAATTATTCAGCCGGGCGATCTGGTGTTGGTGAAGGCGTCGCGGGGAATCCAGTTGGAAGCGGTTGCAAATGCGATTGCCGCACGGAATATTTGAACGCAATCCAAATGCTTTACCTCTTCGCCGAATACTTCAAAGACTGGATCAACGGCCATCATGGCTTTGGGTTTCTGCGGGTTTTCGGATTCGTTACCTTTCAAGCCACCGCCGCCATCGTTCTGGCGTTCTTCCTCTGCGTTTTGCTCGGCCCGAGGGTCATTGCCTGGCTTCGCCATCAAAAGATCGGCGACAATCCCAACTTCGACCAGGCCGAGATCGACAAGCTGATGGCGGGGAAAAGAGGCGTGCCGACCATGGGCGGCCTGCTGATCATTTTTTCCATCGTTGCCACCGTTTTACTGCTGGGAAACCTGCGCAACTTTTATGTCGAGATGGGATTGCTTTGCCTGATATGGCTTGGCTGCGTGGGGGCGATTGACGATTGGCTGAAGCTCACCGTCGGTCGTCGCAGCGGAAGCCGCCAGGGGCTTAGCAGCAAGGAAAAGCTTCTGTTTCAGATCGGCCTGGGTGTTTTGCTGGCTTATTTCACGTGGAATTATGGGAGCGGCGGAAAGCAGCAGCCGGAACACTTTTTAATGTTCCCCTTCTTTCAGCGCGCCCGCCTGCCGCTGAATCTGGGCATCTTCATTCTCATCGCCACCATCGTGATGACCGGCACCAGCAACGCCGTCAATCTCACCGACGGCCTGGACGGCCTGGCGGCCGGTTGCATGGCAATTTCCAGCTTCACGTTTTTCATCCTGGCAATGATCATCGGGAACAAAGACTGGGCCACGACGCTTCATTTGCCCTATGTGCAGGCGGCAGATCAGATGGCGGTGCTGGCCGGTGCGATGGCCGGGGCCTGCATCGGCTTTCTCTGGTTCAATTGCAGCCCCGCCAGCGTCTTCATGGGCGATACAGGTTCATTAGCCATGGGCGGGTTGCTGGGTTACATCGCCATTGTCGTTCGCCAGGAGCTGCTGCTCATCCTCATCGGCGGCATCTTCGTCGTCGAAGCCCTTTCGGTGATGCTGCAAGTCAGCTATTTCAAATACACAAGAATTTTCCACGGCGAAGGCAAACGCATTTTCCTGATGTCGCCATTACACCATCATTTCCAGCGCAAAGGCTGGACGGAAACGCAGGTGGTGGTGAGATTCTGGCTCATCAGCGCCCTCTTGGCGGCGATGGCCGTGGCGACGGTGAAGTTGAGATGAAAGAACAGTCAGTTATCAGTTGTTTGTTGTCATTCTCCTGG